>QHSQ01000051.1 GCA_003221615.1 Candidatus Rokuibacteriota bacterium
GGCGACACGCTCTACTCCGAGTCGCGCGTGCTGGAGAAGCGCGAGTCCCGGTCGAACCCCCAGCGCGGGGTCGTCAAGGTCCGCACGCGCGGCATCCAGCAGGAGGGCAAGGTGGTCATCGACTACGTCCGGAGCGTGCTGGTGTGGAAGAAGGCCCACGCGCCGAGCCGGGACCTCTTCCCCGAAGTCAACGAATGACCCGGCGGGTCTGAGCCATCGGTTCGACCCAGAAGTCGTAGTCGCGACAGCGCTTCGTCGCGTACGTGAAGGCGCGGCGGCCGACCCGCAGCAGATAGACCTCGCCGAAGACCCGGTAGCCCATACGCGCCACCGATCGCAAGGACGCGAAGTTGTTCGATTGCACGTATGAGATCAACCCCTCCTTACCTTCCAGGGTGAATGCCCGCAGCGCCCGGCACATGCCCACGGCGTGCAGGCGCAATCCTCGGTAGGCCGGTACCGTGTAGCCCTTGTACATGTAGGTGTAGCCGCGATCGAAATGGAGCACGAAGTGCTCATCGATCGGGCTCGGCAGGTCGGAGTACCAGCCATAGGATGCGAGCGTGTCGCCATCGAAGAGCGCATAGCAACGATCGCCGCGGAGGCTGGCCTCTCGCAGGAAGGTCGACGTCAGCTCGTGGGAATCCCCGTACCTCCTGGCGAGCTCGCCCACCGGGACGAATCGTCCGTGGAACCCCTGCGCCTCGAAGAGGCTGGGATCGTTGACGTCACGCAGTCGAGCGGTCATGCCCTTCAAGATTTGGAAATCCGCGAGGATGTTGACGGCGCGACATCCGACGTCGTGCAGCGCGGCCCCGATTCCATATCGCACGAGGTCTTCGCGGAGGCGACGAACGATCCGCAGTGCCTGCATCGGACCTCCGGGGCCGCCTCTGGATCGCCCGGAAGGCAGCTCCGTCCTGGATCTATAACCAACGAACCGCTACGGCTGTTCCTCGGTATGACGCCGACAGGGACCTTGGGAGGGCTAGGCTCGAGGCGAAAACCGCGGCATGACGCGGTCGGCGAACAGCTCGAGCGTTCGGATCGCCTCCGCCTCCCCGAGGCCGCCGAAGTTGATCTGCATCGAGGGCTCGATCTCGCCGAACGCCTCGATCTGGTACGCGAGCTGCTCGACTACTTCCTCCGGCGTGCCGATCAGCGCCTGGTGGCCCTCGAGCATCGACTCGAGGGTCGTCCTGGCGATCGACTCCACCATCTTGCCGTAGTCCGCGTACTGGGCTGCCTGATGGCTCGCCCACGAGCTGACGGCCTCGCCGAAGACCTCGATGTAACGCTCGACGCGTGGTCTCGCGCCCGCGAGGGCCTTCGCGTGAGTCTCGGCGACGTAGCAGTGCAGCGAGGTCTGGATCTGCTCCCGGCCGACCGGATGCCCGGCTTCACGCCAGGCCTCACGGTAGGCGCGGACCATGCCGCGCACCTTCTCGATGCCGCCGACGTACGGCACGATCATCACGTTGTAGCCCAGCCGTCCGGCCCAGATGAACGACTCGATCGACGCCACCGTGGCGACCCAGATCGGCGGGTGCGGTTTCTGGACCGGCCGGGGCTTCAGGTGGACATCACGAAAGCGGTGGAATTTGCCCTCGTAGGAGACGCGATCCTCGGTCCAGAGCCGCTTGACGATGTCGAGACCCTCCTCGAACCGGGCACGGCTCTCGTCCATGCTCACGCCGAAGACTTCGAACTCTTTCGGGATGAAGGCGCGGCCGAAGCCCACGTCGAGACGGCCGTTGCTGAGGTTGTCCAGCACCGCCAGCTCCGCGGCCAGCTTGATCGGGTTGTTGAAGGCCGGGATCACCGCGCCGGTGATCGGGCGGATCCGCTGCGTGCGGGCCGCCACGGCCGCCAGGAAGACCACCGGATTCGGCGAGTGGCCGCCGTAGTCGTAGAAGTAGTGCTCGACGGCCTTGACCGAGTTGAAGCCGAGCCGGTCGGCGCGCTCGGCCAGGCGCAGACACTGGGCGAAGTATTCCGCCGTCGAGTAGTCACGCGCCCGGAATGACGGAAAGAAGTTGAGGCCGAACTTCATCGACCCGCGGCGACCGACTGTGTACGCTCGGCGAAGTGCGGCATGACCTCGCGGGCGAACCGCTCCATGGCCTTGAGCGTGTCGCGGTGGCCGAGCTCGCCGAAGTTGAAGTACAGGATCACCTCGGAGATGCCGCCCTCCTCGCATCGCTTCAGCACCTCGATGCAGTGCTCGACGTCGCCGGTCACGATGCTGCGATCGCTCACCTGATCGGCCTGCATCGCTCGCAGCCGCTCGACGATGTCCACGAAGTACGCGATGTGCGGCGGGGCGGTGCGCCGGTCGCTCGGGAAGACCGGCAGGATGCTGTGCAGATAGTGCAGTAACCGCACGCGGGCGCGCTCGGTCTCCTCCGTGGTGTGCGAGACGGAGACGAAGTAGCTGCACATGACCTTGGGATCCGGGTGGCCGGCTTCGCTGGCCATGCGCTTGCTCTCGCGGGCCGCCTCCTGGACGGAGCCGAACAGCATCGCCGCGGCGAACGGGGCGAAGATCGTGTTGACGCGCAGGCGCGCCGCCAGCTCGATCGACGGCTTGGAGAAGCAGGCCACGTAGACCTCGGGATGCGGCTGCTGCACCGGGCGCGGCACCACCGTGATCGGCTCCGGCGTCGAGTAGAAGCGGCCGTGGAACTCGAACGGCGACTGCCGCCACGCCGCCATCATGTATTCCATCTGCTCGTCGAACACGGCGCGACTGTCCGCGAACGAGGCGCCGAACGGCGTGTACTCGCCCTGATCGTAGCCGCGTCCGGCCGAGAACACCGCCCGTCCGCCGCTCAAAAGGTCGAGCAGGTTGAACTCCTCGACCATCCGGAGCGGGTGGTTGATCGGCAGCACGACCGTGGCCGGGCCTAGCTTGAGCGTCCGCGTGCGATTGGCGATGTGGGCCAGGAACATCGTGGGCGAGGGGAGCACGCCGAAGCGGCCGAAGTGGTGCTCCGGGACCCAGGCGCTGTGATACCCCATCGCCTCGGCCTCGACGCATTCCTCGACCACCTCGAGGAGGAATCGATTCGGATCGCGCCGATTCGCGCCGTAGGCCGGCGGGTTGTCGGTGAGGGTGAAGTAACCGAACTTCACGTCTCGCTCCTAACCGAGAGGACCCTGAAAGACCTGGTCGACGTACGTATCGGAGAGCGGCTCGAGCGTGTCGGGCCAGGCGCCGTTGACAGCGCGCCGCTGAGCGGCGGGCCGCACCGCGCCGTCCCACCCGACCTGTTCCATATAGTAGTAAAGCTGGACGCAGTGCCCGTCAGGATCGAGCGCGAACGCCGAATAGTCGATGCCGGGATAGAGCTCCGGCGGAATGTCGACGAACTTCACGCCGCGGGACTTCAAGAACGCGACGCCCTGGCGCAGCTGGGTGTAGCTGCCGACCTCGACGCCGAACGACATGCAGGTCGTGTGCTCGGAAAGGCCGAGCGTGCGCCGGAGCTCCCGCGGAAAGAGGCCGACGCTGTGGTGCTCCGCCCCCGCGCGCAGGAACACGCATCGCGCCCCGCGATAGGTGGTCTCCTCGCTCTTCACGAAGCCGAGGTGCCCGGTGTAGAAGGCCTCCGCCCGGGCGATGTCGGCGACGAACAGGCCCACCGGCCCGATCTTGGTGATCTTGAACGGGCGCGGCAGCAGCACGCCCTCCACGTCGAAGGTCTCGGCGAGCGCCTCCCGCGTCCGGTTACCCGCGAAGACGTCGATGCCCTTGTCGAGCGCCTCGGCGACCTCTGTGATCTCGGACACCTGGGGAAGCGAGGGCTTCTCGCGGAAGCCGCGATAGTACATCTCGGTCGGCTTGCTGAGCTGGTTCCAGCCGATCTGCTCGATGCCGTAGTAAAGCTCGATCGTGTGGCCGTCCGGATCGTAGACGTACACGTGCCAGTTGCTCCCCGGCATGTCCCGTCCCACGCGCTGGATGGCGACGCCCTGGTCCTGGAAATAGGAGTGGGCGTCCATGATCTCCCTGAGGCTGCCGCACTGCCAGGTGATCTGGTTGACGGTCACCTCGGGCGCGAACTTCCGGTCGGGGCGGTGATCCAGCACTTTCTTGTTGAACAGGACGAAGGCATGGTGGTCCGTGCCGTAGCGCATGAAGTAGCCGCGTGTGTCGCCGAGGTCGTCGCGCTTGGGAGCCCACGGCATCTTCCCGAAGTCGAGGATGTCGGAATGTTTGAAGCCGAGGAGGTCCCCGTAGAAGTCACGCGACTCGTCCATCCGAACCGCGTTGAAGCCGAAGTGGCCGAGCCGCCGGATCTTGAACGGTCGAGGCAGGAGCACTCCGCCAACGTTGAAGCGATTCCCGTTCGACGCCATCGTCAGGTCCCTCCTCGTGTTCGAGGCCGTTTTCGTCTTGGACAAGAGCATACCGAGATACCGCCCGTTCAGCCCGCGCCGCCCTTCTCGATTCTAGTCGCCCGGTCGACCGAGAGAGAGCCGGGACCCGTCAACAAGATAACCAGCGCCATCACCCCGAACGCGAGCGGAAGCTCGAAGCCGTTCTTCGAGGCGAAGAAGCCATTGGCCATGTGCACCTTGAAGATCGCGACCGCCATGTCGATGACGAGGCCGGCGGCCCAGAAGCGCGTCAGAAAACCGAGGACGACGCACACGCCGCCGACGAATTCGGTGATCGAGAGGACCCACGCCAGGATCTGACTCGGCTCGAGGCCGAGCTTCGAGAGCATCCCGGCCACTCCCGCGATGCCGCCGCCACCGAACGCGCCCAGGAGCTTCTGAGAGCCGTGCATCATGAAGGCGAAGCCCAGGAACAGCCTTAGGATCAGGACGGCCAACCGCTCCAACCCCTCGAGCCGTTGTGGCACGGACGCCCTCCTCTTTCTCTCGGGCCGTCACACCCGAGCCCTCGTGCTTGAGCACCCCGTGAGCCGTGAGCTTCACAGCAGCGAGGATGCCTGGAGCGGGGGCCTTATCGCAAGATTCTGTTTCACTCCGGCCCGTACGGCCCGCCGAATCGCACGGCTTGTGCGCGACCGTGGCGTCGCCGCCGCCACAGTCGGTACCCGACGATCGCGACGATAGCCACGGGCACGATCGAGAAGAGCGCCCGTTGCCGGCCGAGCCAGTCGAGGAGCGTCTCGACCTGCGCGCTGAATACGTGACCGAGGATCATCCACAGCGCCGTGTAGATCAGCGAGCCGACCATGTCGTAGAGGAGAAAACGATGATACGCGATGTGCCCGGAGCCGCTGAGGATCGCCGCGAACAGTCGGACGCCCGTCGAGTAGCGGCCGAGGAGGATGGCGGCGGGCCCAAAGCGGCGGAAATACTTCAGCGTATTCTCGACGCACAGGTCCGAGCCCAGGGTGAGTCGGCAGTAGAGCGCCAGGAGCGATGCGCCACCCCGAGCGCCGGCCAGATAGAGGACGTGGTCGCCGATGACCAGACCGAGCGTGCCGGCGACGATCGCGAGCGCGACTTCCAGGCGCGTGTTCGCGAAGGCTCCGGCGAGGACGAGAATGATCCGGCCGGGAAAGGGAACGCCGGTCGCGTCGATCGCGCTCACGAGGAACACGGTCAGGTAGAGGTGCGGGACCAGGAACACGATGAACCATTCGGTCGCTTCCATCGACCGACCGACCCTATCGGGCCAGAAAGCTCCGGATGATGCTCAGGAACCCCGCGAGCCGGTCGTGGTGGAGCCAATGCCCGGCCCCGTCGACTCCGATCACCCGGGCGTGACGGAAGTGCGCCGCCCGACCGTCCTCGATGGGATTGCCCGCGCGGCTCTCCTTGCCGTAGAGGAGCAAGGTCGGACACGTGATCCGCGACCAGAGCAGCTGGATGTCGCGGCCACGCATGTCGTAGGGTGGCCACGCGCGCACGTAATTGTCGAACTTCCAGCTGTACGTCCCGTCCTCGTTCTGGTTCGCGCCGTGCACGGTCAGGTGCCGAGCCTGCTCGGCGGTGAGGTGCGGGTTCTCCTCCTGCATCCGGCGAAAGGCGTCCTCGATCGAGCTGTAGCGCCGGGGTAGCCGGCCGGCGAGGTTGCGCTGCTCACCGATCCACTCGTCCATGCGTTCGACGATTGTCCGCGTGCTGACTTTCTCGAGCTGGGCGGGCGAGGGCCCGAGCCCCTCGATGGCCACGAGCCGGGCGACCGTGTCGGGATAGATGCCGGCATACCGCAGGGCGATCTGGCCGCCGAGCGAGTGGGCGATGATCGTCACCGGCGCCAGGCGCTGCTGATGGACGAGCTGGGCCAAATCGTAGATGTAGCCGGCGATCGCGTAGGTGCCGTCGGTCGACCACTGGCTGTCGCCATGTCCCCGCAGATCGGGCGCGAGGATGTGCCACTCGTCCCGCAGCGCCTCGGCCGCCCAGTCCCAGTTGCGGCAGTGGTCGCGCCCGCCGTGCAGCATCACCAGGGGCGGCTTCGTCGGGTTGCCCCAGTCGACGTAGTGCAGACGAAGGCGCTGCGAGAAGAACGTGTGGGACGTCGGTCCCGGCATGAGGCCGGTCATGGGTCGCCTTCTATGCTAGCATCCCCCCGGTTCCGTTAACGATCACGCGACGGAGGGAGCGATGGGGACATTTCGGCTGTACGCGGGCGCGGATCAGCAGGCGCACATCGAGACGATCGACCTCAAGGCGAAGTCCGATTGGCTCAAGGGGCTTGCCGCGAGCCAGATCTCGTTTCGCGAGTGGCCCGCTGGGCAGTTCCTCGACTGGCACCCCGCGCCGCGCCGTCAGTTCGTGATCATCCTCTCCGGGCAGCTCGAGATCGGTCTGGGCGACGGCTCGAAGCACGTATTCGGCCCGGGGGACGCCCGCCTCGTCGAGGACACGACGGGCAAGGGACACACCACGCGCGTCCTCGGCAACCAGATCTGCGTGACCGCGACCGTGCCGCTGGCGTAACCGCCTCGTCACACCTCAAAAGGAGCCGGACATGGCGACCAAGATCGTCTTCATTCCCAAGCAGCCCGACGCGATCCTCGACATCGCGAAATCGCTCACGCCTCCCGGCTTCGAGCTCGTGGTGGTCGACCAGGACACGCCGGCGTTCTACGACGCGGTCAAGGACGCGGAGTACGTCATGGGGCTCGGCCGCCCGATCGGCGGCGAGTTCTTCCGCACGGCGCCCAAGCTGAAGCTGGTCCAGCTCCTGAGCGCGGGCTACGACCGGGTCGACATCGAGTCGGCGAGGAAGGCCAAGGTGCCGGTCGCGAACAACGGCGGCGCCAACGCGATCGCCGTCTCCGAGCACGCGATCATGCTGATGCTGGCGGTCCTCAAGCGGCTGGTCGTGTTCCACAACGACGTGGTCGCCGGCAAGTGGCGGGTAGGCAACCACTTCGACTCGCGGGTGTTCGAGCTCCATGGCAAGACGCTCGGCATCGTCGGGCTCGGCAACATCGGCAAGAAGGTCGCCCGGCTCGCGCACGCGTTCAACATGAACATCCTGTACTACGACATCGCGCGGCTCACCGAGGACCAGGAAGACGCCCTCGGCGTGCGCTTCGTCCTGTTCACCGAGCTGCTTCAGACGGCGGACATCGTCAGCCTGCACGTACCGCTCGACGACAGCACGCGCAACCTCATCGGCGCGCGCGAGCTGGCGATGATGAAGAAGACCGCGATCCTCATCAATACGTGCCGCGGCCCCGTCGTGGACGAGGCGGCGCTTCACAAGGCGCTGACCGGCGGCCAGATCCTGGCGGCGGGGCTCGACGTGCTGGTCGAGGAGCCGGCGAAGCCCAATCACCCCCTTTATGGGCTGAAGAACGTCACCCTCACGCCGCACTCCGCCGGGCCGACCTGGGAGAACTGGGCGGCGCGCTTCCGCAACGGCTTCGACAACATCCAGCGCGTCGCCGCGGGCCGCGCGCCCAAGTGGGTGATTCCCGAGCTCCTGACGCCGCCTGGAGTGTAGCCATGGTCGACCTCGGCCAATCGCTCGCCGATCGAGTCGCGGTCGTCACCGGCGCCGCACGCGGCATCGGCCGCGCGACGGCGCTGGCGCTGGGACGCGCCGGTGCGCACGTCGTCGCCGTCGACCTCGAGGAGTCGGCCGCCAAGGCCACCGCCGACGGCGTCAGCGCGCTCGGGCGCAAGGCGCTGGCGCTCGGCGCCGACGTCGGGGACCTCAAGAGCATCGACTCGATGACCCGCCGCACCATGGACACGTTCGGCCAGATCGACATCCTCGTGAACAACGCCGGCGTCACGCGGCGCGCCTACATCATGGATCTCACCGAAGAGGACTGGGATCGCATCATGCGCGTCAACGGCAAGGGCGTCTTCTTCTGCCTGCAGCGCGTGGCGCGCGAGATGATCCCGCGCCGCCGTGGAGTCATCGTCAACATCGCCTCCATCGCCGGCAAGGGATTCGCCGGCGCCTCGAACGTGATCTATGCCGGCACCAAGGGCGCCGTCATCAGCATGACCCGCATGGCGTCGCTCCAGCTCGCGCAGCACAACATCAACGTGAACGCGATTTGCCCGGGCACCACGCTCAGCGCCCTGTCCGAGGCGAATCTTCGCGTGCGCGCGGCTTCGGAAGGCGTGACGGTCGAAGAGATGGAGCGGCGGCGTAACGCCGCCATCCCGCTCGGGCGCCCGAACGAGCCCGAGGATGTCGCGGCGCTGGCCGTATTCCTCGCCTCGCCGGGCGCGCGCAACATCACCGGGCAGTCGTTCAACGTGGACGGTGGCATCATCTTCGATTGAGCAGCAGGATGGTCCGCGAGGAGGCGTTCTAGATCGGAGGTTGGATATGTCCGACTACAAACTGATCTCCGCTGATTCCCACGTGAGCGAGCCGCCGGACCTGTGGGCCGAGCGGGTGGACCGACAGTACCGAGACCGGGCGCCCCGGCTGGTCGTGAATCCGCCCGGGCTCGAGGGCGCCTACTTCCTCTACGAGGGCTATGCGCCGCATCCCATCGGCATCGGCCTGGCGGCCGGCAAGTCGCCGCAGGAGCTCGCCGAGTTCCTCACGAAGGCCACCTACGCCGACGCGCGCCCGGGTGGGTGGGATCCGGCGGAGCGCCTGAAGGACAACGAGCGGGACGGCGTCGAGGCCGACGTGCTCTACACGACGCTCGGCTTCCGGATCTTCTGGCTCAAGGACGCCGCGCTCCAGCAGGAGTGCTTCCGCGTCTACAACGACTGGCTCGCCGGGTATTGCGGCTATGCGCCCGAGCGCATGGCGGGGCTGGCCATGATCTCGCTCTACGATCCCAAGGCCGGCGCCGCGGAGCTCGAGCGATGCGTGAAGCTCGGTCTCAGGGGCGCGATGATCTGGTGCTCGCCGCCCGCCGATCAGCCCTACAGCTCGGAGGTCTACGATCCGTTCTGGGCGCGTGCCCAGGAGCTCCGCACCCCGATCAGCCTGCACTCGATCACGGGCATGGGCTGGGAGAGCCAGTGGAGCTTCAGCGATCGCTACATGCGGGCCACGGTCCTGTCGCACGAGATCGAGCGCTCCTTCAGCGTGCTCATCTTCTCCGGCGTGCTCGACCGCTTCCCGGATCTTCAGATCGTCTCGGCGGAGAACAACTGCGGCTGGCTGCCTTACTATCTGCAGCGGATGGACCGCACCTTCGAGCGCGGCCGCTACGCGGCCGGCTTCAAGCTCTCCCTGAAGCCGAGCGAGTACTTCCAGCGCCAGATGTACTGCACCTACATCGACGACTACGTCGGGGTCGCCAACCGCCACTTCATCGGTGTCGACAAGCTCATGTGGTCCTCCGACTATCCGCACCAGGCCTCGTCGTGGCCGCACTCGCAGGAGGTCGTCGCGCGCGACTTCAAGGATGCCACCGCCGAGGACCGGTTCAAGATCACGCGCGCCAACGTCGCCAAGCTCTACGGCTTCACGCTCTGAGACCGGAGGGGCCTGGCGATGGTAGAGGAGATCGGTCTCTTCGAGGCGATCCAACGCCGGGTCCTGGATGGCCGGCACGACGGCTCGCCGAGCGACATCAACCGCGGCGCGAGTATCTATCCGGCCGCCCATCTACGTCCATCGATCACGGCGCCATCGTCTTTCGAGGGCGCCCCGAGCGCACTTCGTGCCGACCCGCAGATCACCACGACCTATCTTGGCGTCGGCGGATGAGTCAGAGTCCTGCCCGCGGCTCGGTCGCCGGCGGATCGTACGCGCGAATCGGCGGCAGCGGCCCCGTCCAGCGCTCGATCTCGACGAGCGCGTGCTGTCCCGAGCATCCCTGAGCGAGCCTCGAGGTCCCGCGATCGAACGTGAGGACGTTGGGATTGCCGTGGATGCACATCGCGCGAGGATCGGCCGGGTCGAGGGGGTCATACCAGGCCCCCGTCGACAGCTGCACCACGCGCGGGCGCACGGCGGGCGTCACCACGGCGCCGGCCAGACAGCTCCCACGGTCGTTGAACACGCGCACCACATCGCCGCTCCGGATCCCGCGCGCGGCGGCGTCGGCGGGATGCAGACGGATCGGCTCACGCCCGCGCACCTTGGTAGATTGGCTGAAGGCTCCGACGTCGAGCTGGCTGTGCAGGCGCGTCGTCGGGTTGTTGGCGATGAGCAGGAGCGGGAAACGCTGCACGATCGGCGCGCCGAGCCACTCGGTGGGCTCGAGCCAGGTCGGGTGTCCCAGGCAGTCATCGTAGCCAAACCCGTCGATCGTCGCCGAGAAGATCTCGAGCTTGCCGCTCGGGGTACTCAGCGGCGTGCGCTCGGGGTCGGCCCGGAATCGCTGGAGCAGCACCAGATCTTCGTCGACGGCTCCGACCTCGAGGAAGCCGGTTGCCCAGAACTCGTCGAACGACGGCGCTGAGCCGCCGTCGTTCGCGACGCGCCCGCGCCAGTCCTCGTAGAGGTGCCGTAGCCACGCCATCTCATCCCGACCTTCCGTGAACCGCTCGGCGACACCCATGGTGTTGGCGAGGTCGGCGAAGATCGCGAAGTCGCTTCGCGCCTGCGCCCAGGGCTCGACCGCCTGGCGCATGGCAACGAGGCATCCGTCGTTCGGCGAGCCGCCGAGATCGTTCCGCTCGAGCGTCATCGTCGCCGGCAGCACGACGTCGGCGTGGCGAGCCATCGGCGTCCAGAACGAGTCGTGGACCACGATCGTCTCCGGCCGGCCGAGCGCCTGACGCAGGCGTGCGAGATCCTGGTGGTGATGGAAGGGATTGCCACCGCACCAGTACACGAGGCGGATGCCGGGGAAGGTCAGTCGTTGGCCGTCGAAGTCGAAGGGCTCGCCGGGATGGAGCAGCATATCCGCGATACGCGCGAAGGGGATGAAATCGGTCACGGGGTTGCGCCCCTGGGGCAGAGTCGGAGGGCCGACGCGCAACGGCCCGCGGCCGATGTATCCGAGCGAGCCGTAGCCCTGGCCGAAGCCGCCGCCGGGCAACCCGATCTGGCCGAGCATCGCCGCCAAGGTCACCGCCAGCCACGGCGCCTGCTCGCCGTGCTCGACGCGCTGGAGCGAGTAGTTGACGTTGATCAGCGTCCGCTTCCCGGCCATGCGCCGGGCGAGCGCGCGGATACTCGCCGCGGGAATCTCGGACAGCCGCTCGGCCCACTCCGGCGTCTTCGGGCAGCCGTCGGTGGCGCCGAGCACGTAGGCTTCGAAGCGCTCAAATCCGACGCAGTAGCGCGCGAGGAACGCGCGGTCGTGGAGGCCTTCGCTGACGAGCGTGTGCGCGAGCGCGAGCATGACGGCAACATCGGTGCCCGGCACGATGGACAGCCACTCGGCGCTGACGAACCCGGGCAGGTCGTCGCGCAGCGGACTCAGCAGTACGAACTCGGCGCCGCGCTCTCGCGCCGCGCGCAGGTGATCACGCGCTGGATGCCGGGTGGCGCCGCCGGGACTCACCATCGTGTTCTTGATCGGGATGCCGCCGAAGCAGACGAACAGCTCGGTGTGTCGCTCGAGCACCGACCACGCCGTCGCGCGGTCGAGGAACTCGCGCATCGAGCCGACGACCCGCGGCATGATGACGGACTGCGCGCCGTTACTGTAGGTGTGCTCGCCACGCACATAGCCGCCCAGGCAGTTCAGAAATCGATGGAGCTGGCTCTGCGCGTGATGGAAGCGACCGGCGCTGCTCCAGCCATAGGAGCCGCCGTAGACCCCCGAGCCTCCGCACCGGTCGTAGACGCGTCGAAGCTCGTGAGCCAGCCGGTCGATCGCCGTCGCCCAGCTGACGGGCACGAACGGCTCCGAGCCGCGGCGTGAGTCAGGGCCGGGACCCCGGTCGAGCCACCCGGCGCGGATCATCGGCTGCGTGATCCTGGCGCGATGTCGCAGGCTGTCGACGATGTTGCCGAGGAGCGGGGAGGGATCGGCATCGTGGCGATAGGGATGAATCGCGACGACCGTGCCGTCGGCCACCTCGGCCTCGAAGGCCCCCCAGTGAGACGAATGCGGCACGAACGCGCGTGTCATGCGCGTCAGGATATCAAAGGGGGGGCCGTCGAGGAGGCTAGAGCCGGGCGGCCGCGGTCGAGCGATCGAGCCTCTTGAGGATGCGCTTCACGTAGGCCCGCGTCTCACGATACGGCGGGATGCCGTGATGCTTGATGACCGCCACCTCGCCGGCGTTGTAGGCCGCGAGAGCCAGCGGGATGTTGTTGTCGAAGCGATCCATCATTGCGCGGAGATGCTTGACGCCCGCTTCGATGTTCGCCTTCGGATCGAAGGGATCGTCCACCCCGAGGGTCGCCGCGGTTTTCGGCATGAGCTGCATCAGCCCTCGGGCACCGCGTCGCGAGACGGCGCGCGGGTTGAATTCGGACTCGGCCTCGATGACCGCAGCCACGAGGTCCGCCCGCACTCCGTGGCGATCGGCCACCTCCTTGATGTGCTCGTCGATGGTCATTTCGGCTTCCGTTTCTCTTGTCGCCGCGGTGCTCTCAGCTTGCGCCGTCTCGGCGCGTGCCTCTTGCGCGATGGGACGTACGTTGCGCCCGCCCGAGAGCCCTGACAGGAAATATCCGGCACTCACTGTCAGAAGCAGGACTCCCAGGCCGAGCAGATGGCGCTCGATGATCCAATCCGAGCCCTGCACTTTGGTGACCCGCCCAACGGTATCCATGCCACTCTGGAGGGGCAAATCCGATACCGAAATCGAAACAGCTTCAAGATCGAGAACTTAGCCATCTGTTGGCCAGGACTGGGCCGCTCAGTCCTTGCTCAAAACAGCTGGCTTCGGACCACCATTTCCGGAAAGTGACTCAAAAGCTCACGACGGCAGTCGCCTGCCACCTCTACTAAGGCGCGCCCCGGCCCGCGGCATCAAGCGCCCGCTCTGAGGTACGCTTCGCGCGTGCGGATTATCGCGCACGTGGACATGGACGCCTTCTACGCGTCGGTCGAGGCGCGCCACAACCCCGCCCTGCGTGACAAGCCTGTCGTCGTCGGCGCCGACCCCAAGGACGGCCGCGGCCGCGGCGTGGTCGAGGCGGCCAGCTATGCGGCCCGGCGCTACGGAATCCGCGCGGCCATGCCGATCTCGCGCGCCTGGAAGCTGTCCGAGGCGGCCCGACGCAAGGGCGAAGAGCCCGTGGTCTTCGTGCATGGCAACCGCAAGCTCTACGTCGAGATGTCCGAGCGGGTCATGGCGATCCTGGCGCCCGCCGGAGACGCCTTCGAGGAGGCCAGCATCGACGAGGCCTATCTGGATCTCTCGTCACTGGGAGGCTTCGAAGCGGCGGTGGAGCGCGCGCGGGCGCTCAAGCGCGAGATTGCGGAGCGCGAGGGGCTCACGTGCTCGGTGGGCCTCGGCCCCAACAAGCTGGTGGCCAAGATCGCCTCCGACTTCCGGAAACCGGACGGGTTGACGGTCGTGCTGCCGGAGGAAGTCCAGGCGTTCCTCGACCCGATGAGCATTCGCGTTATCCCGGGCATCGGTCCGAAGACGGAAGTCGAGCTCAACGAGCGGGACATTCGCACGGTCCGCGACCTGCGCGGACTCGAGATCACCCAGCTCGCGGAGTGGTTCGGCCGCTGGGGCGAGGACCTCCACGCCAAGGCGCACGGGTTCTCCGATAGCCCCGTCTCCAACGAGTGGGAGCCGAAGTCGGTCGGCGAGCAGGAGACGTTCGAGGTGAACACGCTGGACGAGGTCTTCATCCTCGAGCGCGTGCGGGCCCTCGCCGGCGAGGTCTTCGTACGCCTCGCGCGCCAGGGCTTTCGGGCGTTTCGCACGGTCACCATCACCGTCCGCTTTGCCCACTTCCGGACGCTGACCCGATCCCACACATCGCGCGAGGAGATGGCGAGCGAGGGGGCGCTCTACGAGGCGGCCGCCAGACTATTCTCGCCGTTCTTCGATCAGCGGGAGAATCCGCGGGGGACCAGGATCCGGCTGATCGGCGTGCGAGTCGAGAAGCTGGTGAGGTGAGGAGGGTCGGGTTAAACTCTGCTCGATGCCCTCCGACGGTCCCAAGAGCGCCTACGAGCTGGCGATGGAGCGCCTCCGGCAGAAGGATCGCGAGGCCGGAGTCGAGGAGCGGCCGCTGACCGAGAAACAGAAGGCGGCCATCGCCGAGGCTCGGCAGGTCTATCAGGCGAGGATGGCCGAGCGAGAGATTCTCCACCGGGACGCGCTGCACAAGGCGCAGACCCGGGAAGAGGTCGAGAAGCTCGAGAGTGAGCTGGCGCGCGATCGCGATCGCCTGGCGAGCGATCGCGACCGCAAGATCGCCGAGATCAAGCAAGAGTCGGCGACGTAGCCGGCGTGGCCGGCTCTAGCTGAGCTCCATCGCCTCCGCGAAGCGGCGATACGCCTCCAGCGGATCCCCGTACTTTCGATGTCCAGCCGTGTGCTGGGCACTCGCCAGCAAGAGCCGCTCGCGGTCGTGGGCCTGCGTGTGCAGGTAGTCCTCGAGCGTGCAGAGCCCGAGCTCCTGGTTGTGCGGATCGTTGCCGATGATGCTCGCCGCGGTCGCCAGCGTCTGCACGAGCGGCCCTCGGTCGTCGCCGCCCTTCAGGTAGGCGGCCGTCAAATCCACCGACTCGTCGGCGCGCAGCGCGAGGAGCGACTGCTCCAGCTTCTCGAGGATCTGCTTGGACGACCACGCTTCCGAGCCGGCCGGTGGCGCGATGGCCCGTCGCCCGTTCCCCGGGGTATTGGCCTGGTGCTCGGACCCTCGATTGATGAAGAGCGCCGCGACGAAGAGTAGCTTCAGCCGGTGCGGATGCTCGAACGTGTCGTAGAACCAGCCGACCGTGTTGCAGTATTCGTAGCCGTGCTGCGCCATCGAGTAGTTGTTCGGCTCGCCCGTCTCGAGGATGACCTGTGCCGCGGCGAC
>QHSQ01000180.1 GCA_003221615.1 Candidatus Rokuibacteriota bacterium
AAGACGAACGGGTCGCCGCACTTCAGTCGCACGACGGCGCGGCCCCGACGGGCGTGCTGGACGAGCAGCGTGTTGATCTGGTTTTGATCGATCGCGTGGCAGCCGGCGACCTTGCCGGCGTTAATCCGGATCGCGTCCGGCGCGACTTCGTCGAGAAGTTCGCGGCTGACGAGCCGGTCGTAGATGACCACGTCCGCGCCGCGCAGAAGCGTGAGCCCTTTCACGGTGATGAGTCCCGGGTCGCCCGGACCCGCCCCCACCAGATAGACGCAGCCCGGCGTCATGCGCGGAGCCGCTCGAGAAGGCGCGTTTTCGCCGCTTCACGTTGGCCGGTCGCGATGAGGCGCCTCAGCTCGCTGTCGAGCGCGCGTCGCCACGTCTCCCCACCGAGTCGCGCGCCCAGTTCACGGCGCGCCTCGCCGGCGACGTCGGCCAGCATTCGATAGTCGTCCGTGAAGTAGCATTCGAGCTCCTCGCGAATCGCCCGCGCCAGCGCCGGGCTCGTTGCGCCGGTCGACACGGCGATGGTGAGCTCGCCGCGTCGAAGCACCGAGGGCAAGGTGAAATCGCAGTGCGGCGGGTCGTCGGCGGCGTTGACCCAGACGCCGTGCGCCCGCGACTCGGCGGCGACCTCGGAGTTGACGGCGCCATCGTCGGTCGCCACGAGCACGAGCGCGTGGCCCGCGACGTCGCCGCGGCGGTACGAACGGTCGATCCAGCGAATTCGCCCCGCGCGCGCGTGGGTCTGCAGCCCCTCGCTCAGCATGGGGCTCACGAGCGTGGGTCGAGCGCCGGCCTGGAGGAGGCCGTCGACCTTGCGCTCCGCGACCGAGCCGCCGCCGACCACCAGCACCGGACGGTCGCGCAGCTCAAGAACGATCGGATAGAACCCCACGTACCTCTCCCGCGAGCGAAGCCGACACGCCACGAGCGGCAGTCTTCCGGTGGGTCAGATGGAGTGCCAAGCCCGTGAAGACGAGCCCACCGGCCACGTTGCCGAGCGTGACCGGGAGCTGGTTCCACAGCCACCAATCCCCGGCCGAGACATGGGCGCCGAGGAGCATGCCTGCCGGAATGACGAACATGTTGACGACGGAATGCTCGAAGCCCTGCGCGAAGAACGTGACGATCGGCAGCCACATGGCGGCGATCTTCCCGATCGTCGACTGCGAGGTCATGGCCATGGCGACGCCGAGGGTGACCATCCAGTTGCACAGGATCGCCTTGCTCAGGATCACCGCGAGCCCATAGCCGCCGAGCTTGGCGTAGCCGAGCGTCTTCGCCTCGCTCACCGCGATGAGTTGCTTGGCCATCTCCGAATCGGGCGCGAGCGTCAGGACAAAGAGCAGAGCGTAGAACAGCCGAGAAAGGCGCCGGAGAGAAACCCGCGCGTCAAGAGATCTCGGATCGGGAGCTGGCTCTTCTGAACGCCGACCTGCACCATCTGTTCGACCACCTCGTCGGGCTTCACGTAGGGCATTGCTTGCTCACGGCTCCATCAGGGTTGGCAACGAACGTTGGCGATCGTGAAGGATCATGCGTCGATCACGAATCCGCCCTGCTGGGCGACGACCGGAAAGGTCTTGGCCTGCAGCCGCGGATCGGTCGAGCAGACGCCGGTCTTGAGGTTGAAGCCGTAGCCATGCAAGGGACAGATAACCTCGTCGCCCTCCATGGCGCCGCCCGCGAGCGAGCCGCCCTCGTGCGGACATTGGTTCAGGAGCGCGTAGAGCGTGCCCGCACAGCGGAAGACGGCGATCTCGTGGCCGTTGACGACCAGCGCCTTGCCCGCGCCATCCGGGAGCTCGTCCTTGAGGAGGAGCGGCCTGCGTCCGGCGTCGTCGACGCGTTCGCGCGGCGAGGCCGCGGGCGACGGCGTCAGCGGCGGCGTCGAGATCGCCCGAAGCCGTCGCCGCAGCTTCTCGGGCTCTCCGTACCGGATCAGACCCTCGAGCACCGTGGGCAGCGTATCGCACGGCACGTTCTCGAGGATCTTCACGGCCTGGGTCGGCTGCGGGCCCGAGGAGCCGCCGACGAAGACGTCGACTGCGTCGACCGTCTGCCCGTCGACCTTGGCCTTGACTCCGAGCAGACCGATGTCGGCCACCGTGTGGTTGCCGCACCCCGCCGGACAGCCCGACCAATGGATGCGGACGGGCTTGCCGTCGTGGATCTTGCTCTCGAGCGTCTGCGCGATCTTCAGCGCGCGCGCCTTGGTCTCGATGACCGCAAGGTTGCAGAACTCGATACCGGTGCAGCTCACCAGGCCGGCCATGATCGCCGACGGGTCGTAGCGAAGCACCTTCAGCAGGGGCTCGGCCGTCAAGTTGCCCAGCTTCGGATCCGGGACGTTGGGGATGACGACGTTCTGATCCGGCGTGAGCCGCACCTCTCCGGTGCCGTAGGCCACCGCGAGCCGCGCGATCTCCTTGAGCTGTTCGCTCGTGACGCGGCCCACCGGAATCGCCAGCCCGACGTAGCTCAGCGACACGTCTTTCTGGCGAAAGATGCCGACGTGGTTCGTGGCCTCAGGCAGGCGCTCGTCCGCCCCTGCCCGATCGAGCGCCCGGCCGAGACGTGCCTCCAGCGTGTCCCGGACGCGCGTCTCGCCCCATTCCTCGACGAGAAACGCGAATCGGATCTTGTTGCGCGCGTCGCGCGAACCGTGATCACGAAACAGCAGAACGATGGCGCTGCAGACCTCGGCGGCTTCTTCGGGGCGAACGAAGACATCGAGCGGCCTAGCGATGCGATAGCCGCCGGAGCCGTTTTTTCCGCCAATCAGCACGTTGAAGCCTGCGATGGTCCGTCCGCCGAGCTCCGCGGTGGCCGGTACCAGAGCGATGTCCTGGGTCTCGGCGTGGACGCAGTTCTCCCGACAGCCGGTGATGGTCACGTTGAACTTGCGCGGCAGGTTCGTGTACGCGCGGTCGCCCACGAACATGTCGGTGAAGGCGCGCGCAACCGGCGAGGCGTCGAAGAGCTCATTGCGCGTCAGCCCGGCGACGGCGCAGCCAACGATGTTGCGGATGTTGTCCATCCCGGTTTGCAGGGTCACGAGCCCGACCGCGCCGAGCTCGCTGAGGATGGACGGGACGTGCTCGAACTGGATCCAGCGGAGTTGGATCTGCTGCCGCGTGGTGATGTCTAGGATGCCCCGGCCGTGGCGCTGCGCGAGAGCGGCGATCGCGCGAAGCTGAGCGGCGTTCGTGATTCCGTTAGGGATCCGGATCCGCATCATGAAGTGGCCGGGCGTGTGCCTTCGCATGAAGACGCCCCACCACTTCAAGCGCTCGACATCGCTTTCCTGAATGGCCTGCCAGCCGAGCTCCGCATAGCGCGCGATGTCCGCGTCGACGTCGAGGCCATCCTTCTCGGCCTTGATCTGCTCGATCTTGTTCACTCCGGCCCTCCACGAGTGCCCGAACACAAAAAGGGCGCCCTCCCGATGCCACTGGGAAGAGGCGCCCTCGCCTCGGCGGAGCCCGCCTTTGGGCTCTCGCGTCGCTACCCGTAGCGAGGGCCGTGCCAGGAGCTCGGCGCGAGCTAGAGCATGGAAAACATGGAAGTTCTGAAGTCCGACGCTGGAGGTTCTGATCAAAGCGTGAGCGCTTTATTGCGAGTTGCCCGATCTCTAGGCGGGGGGACGAACGCATGAACGTCGCGGCGCCGTAGCCTCGATCGTGGGCCGGGCTTGCCGCTCCCGCGAGTGAGACGCCTCGATCACCCCAAGCGCAGCGATATGGATACAGGCGGCGAGCCCGAGGCCACCGGGAGCCGCAGTCACTGAAGGCGTCATACCTGCGCTTGCCTCTCTGAACGGCGGCGGTCGGCTGCTCCAAGGGACAGTTCAGATCTGCAGTCTCGTCCCTGCAGCGGTGATCGTGACCCTGTCTGCGAAAGGAGGTGATCTGAATGAAGAACCTCATGATGGCTCTCGCAATGGTGGGCTTGATGGCGGGGCCGGCGCTAGCGAACCAGTGCCCCACCCTGATCAAGCAAATCACGGACGCGACCGCCGGCAAGACCGACGACGCCTCCAAAGAAGGCGGTGGCCCTGGCCAATGAGGCCAAGGCACTGCACAACGCCGGCAAGCACGCCGACTCGGTCAAGAAGGCCCAGGAGGCTGCCGCTGCGATCAACCTGAGTTGAAGATGAAGCAGTAGTGTTGGAGCTTTCCCCTTGGGGGTTCAGCCCGGCCCCCCGGGAGCTAATCCGTTCTGCCCTTGCGGGATCGAGCGGGGAGCCGCGCGCGGTCGAAAGGCGGTGGTGCTCGGTGACGCGGCTCGCTGGCAGAAGTCGGGCGGCCCGTCCACCACGGTCGCCCACGGCCGGAAAATCGCGCGATTTCTGAGTGGTGGCGTCGGCCCTGTGCGGGGCTGTCCGATGCGGAACACGGACAAAACACGGACAGCGGTCGCACGCCCGTGCCTGGTCGGCAGGAGATTTCGGTCTCGCCACGCTCTTGTCCCACACCGATCGATCGCGAGCCAAGGCGTGGTGGCCACGGCCAGTCCGTCGTCGTTCCTGATGTCACTGCGGCCCGCTGGCGCCGGATGGCGCGATGACCACTCGTCTCAGACTTCAGAGTGGATTCGCCGTGAGACGAGACCACTTTCCTCCCGATGCAATGACCACTCGTCTCAGCCCCGCGACCCACTGAGAACAGGCACCTGGATCTCCCTGAGGATCCGTCCGTACCACCACTTGAGGGTCCCCGAGCAGGACCGCGAAACCCGCACCTGGTGCGTGAGCTGGTGAGGTGCGGGAAGCCCCTCGTGCCGTTGCGCCAGGGACGTGAGACGGCGGGACCGTAGTGGTATCTCCGATTCGAGGAGTTCGATCGACTGATCAGGCTATTGGCCAGTCATGGTCAGATGGCTTGGGATCCTCATTGGGACGCTGCGGGCCACGGTTCGCACACATCGCGAGCTGGCGCTCGAGAACCTCGCGCTTCGGCAGCAACTCGCCGTGTGGAAGGTGCGCCGGCCGCGGCCACGGCTGACGGCAATGGACCGGACCTTCTGGGTCATCCTGTCCAGACTCTGGAAGGGCTGGCGGAGCTCCCTGCGGGTGGTGCGGCCTGAGACGGTGGTGGGGTGGCACCGGCAGGGATTCAGGTGCTACTGGGCGTGGAAGAGTCGACGCCGACGCGGTCGGTCCGGGATCGCGATGGAGCTCCGAGAGCTGATTCGTCGGATGAGCCGCGCTAACCCTCTCTGGGGCGCGCCGAGGATCCATGGCGAGTTGCTGAAGCTGGGCCTGACGGTATCGCAGGCGACGGTTTCGAAGTACATATTCCGGCGGCGGAAGCCCCCGTCGCAGACGTGGCGCGCGTTTTTGAAAATCACGCCGAGGATCTGATCGCGGGGGATTTCTTCACCATCCCTACGGCGACGTTCCGGATCATGTTCGTGCTCGTGGTGCTGAGCCACGACCGGCGTCGGCTGGTGCATTTCAATGTCACCGAGCATCCGATCGTGGGGTGGACCGCTCGGCAACTGGTGGAGGCTTGCGGGCTGGAGGAGGCGCCAGGGCATCTGATCCGAGACCGGGACCAAGTCTATGGAGAACGATTTTCGCGTCAGGCGCGGGCGTTGAACATCCGGGAAGCGGTCATTGCGCCACGCTCACCCTGGCAAACGCGTATGCCGAGCGCGTAATTGGATCAATTCGACAGGAATGTCTTGACCATGTGGTGGAGATCGGCGAACGGCATCTGAAG
>QHSQ01000052.1 GCA_003221615.1 Candidatus Rokuibacteriota bacterium
GGCCTGGCGCCCATCTCGAAGGGCGATCACTACACCGCATTCGTCACGGCGTGACCAAGACGGGACCTGCTCGGCGCGGGCCGGCCGGCTCGATCACTGAATGACCTCGTCGGCTCGCGCCAGCAGTGCCTGCGGGATCGTCAAACCGAGCGCCCTGGCGGTCTTCAGGTTGATCACCAGCTCGAACTTCGATGCTTGCTCGACCGGCAGATCGCTTGGAGACGCTCCTCTGAGGATCTTGTCCACATACGTCGCCGCACGCCGGAATAGATCGCCGAAGCTGGCGCCGTAGGAGATCAGCCCGCCGGCCACGACAACTTCACGCAGGCCATACATCACGGGCAGCCGCTGCTCGGCCGCGAGCCGCACGAGGTTGTGCGCTTCGCGAACGAAGAGCGGATCGGCCAGCACGATGGCGGCGCCCGGCCGACGCTTCGCCATCGCGGCGAAGGCCTCCTGGATGCCTCGGGGCGTGCTGGCCTCCACGACTTCGCTCCGGATCCTCAGCGCCCGCGCAACTTCGGCGATCTCCTTCGTCCGGGGCGCGTGTGACGCATTGCCGGGGTTCGCGAGGACCGCGACCCGCCCAAGCCCTGGAACCGCTTCCTTGAGGAGCTCGACTTGCTTGCCCGCGAGCTCGGTCCCGACGAAACTGAGCCCGGTCACGTTTCCCCCCGGCCGTGCAAGGCTCGCCACCAGCCCGGTGGCGACCGGATCCGCGGGCACCGTCACGACGATCGGCACCGTCGAGGTGGCCTGTCTGGCCACCAGCGCGGTCAGCGTGCTCGACACCACGACGACATCGACGGGCAGACGGATCAGCTCCTCGATCACCGCCAGAGACGATTCCTTGCGCAGCTCGGCGTATCGACGCTCGATGACGACGTTCTGGTTCTCGATCCATCCGTGCTCTCGCAGCCCGTCGACGAACGCCTTCCGCCACAGCTCGACCAGCGGAGAGTCCCCCGGGACGTTCGAGATATAGCCAACCCGCGCCACCCGACCTGCCTGCTGCGCGAGCGCGCCGGACGGTGCCACGAGCCCAGACAGGCCAAGGCCCATCAGGAACGAGCGTCGATTGACCGTCGCGCCGAATTCGGTCACTGGATGGGTCCGTCCTTGCGACCCGTAGGCTCGCGCGGCACGGCCGTGCGTTCGTCGTGTTGTTTGTAGCCGATGATCCCGTCCTCCGAGTCGGCTCGTTTCGGCGGCTTTCGGTAGCTGTTTTCGGTGTCAGCGGATCAAGGACTCGACGCCACGTGCGATATGATCGGATCGCCGCCGATCAATTCGATCGCCTGATCACTTTCGGGGCAAGGGCTCTAATCTAAGACTGGCCCTGTCGTACGTGACCAACCCGTCCTTGGCGGTTCTCTGACAGCTGAAGATATGCTGTGTGCGCTGTTCGTAAGAAGTTGAGACGAGTTTTGTCCGATGCACAAAATGAGATGCCAGCGTGGCCAGCATCGATGAGTAGTTCGTATAGTCCTTGTGAGCGAGAACCCCGAGCACCGTATTGTGGAGAATGAAGCCGACATGCTCTTGAGGAAGGGTGAGTTCCAGGTGCTTGAGAACATCGTGGCAGGCGTCACGCATCGGCGCCCGTGGCCGTCCCAGGTCATCAATCTCATATCCCACCACTATTCGCCCTATGTCTTCGCTGTATCGAGCGTACCCCTGCACCTTTCTCTCGACCCGTGGGTGTATCCTGTCAAATCTCTTTTCGAGCTCATCCTTGATGACTGCGACCGCGCCCACTTCATTCAGCCGAGTCTCCATTCGAATGAGGAAGTATTCGAGACGGGTCATTGGCGCATTGAGATATGAATCATTGCGCAGCGAGTTTGACGGCTGAATGCCTTGCGAGAGATCGGCTTGAGGAATGGACTGATCGTCACTAAACAAGAACGGCACATCCACTGTGCCCGCGATCGCGACCGTTGTCGCGGCCGAAGTGAGCAGGCAGAGCGCATATAGGAAACCCTCTCGCAGAGGATGCACCATTCGCGGCCCTCCTCAGCCTTTCTCAGCGCCGGCCAACGTGCTTCTCGGAGAAGCTGGTCCACGTTGGTCACGACCAATGACTGTCATTCGGCCTCAATCAAGCCGGTTGCCTCGAGTCTCTTCGATCGCTTGTCGGAGATTCACGCCCGACTGGTGGACTGCGGTGATGGGCAGCACGTCATATAGTTTCTGCTGGCTCCGAGACCAGACCAAGAAATCAGATCAGGACGCGAACATTGGAGGTCTGCCGCTCGACGTCGTGTATCGTCGAGCCTGCGCCTCTTCCAAAGACCCGCTCGAGGGATCCCGAGTCGTCACTGTCTATCGCTGACGAGCTTCGGGCCATTCTTGTAGCGCCGAACAGGACGCATCATTCCTTGGGGTAAGTTGGCGGAGGGCGAGGGATTCGAACCCCCAAGGGCCTTACGGCCCGGTGGATTTCAAGACCCGCCTTCAACGCCTCCTAACGAATGAACAACTAGACATCGGCGCCCCACGGCGCCAGAAGAACGTGGGCCCAAATTGGGCCGAAATGAGGCCGTTTTGGAGCCTCACGGGCACAGCGACGGGCACACCGAAATCGATCAACAACGCACAGCGCGCGCCGAGCGTTGCAGTTCGCGGTAGCGCAAAGTCAATCACGACCTTCAGGCGGGGGCCGAGGACGACGCCAAGCCGGCTCGGCCGTCGTCGGCCCAGGCCGCGCCGGCGACGTTACATCATCAAAAGCCAGCCTTCCGCATGCATATCCGATATGCGGCCTGGTATGCAGCGTCCTTCGCGCCTTCTGGATCCATACCCGCCAGTTGCGGATCGTCGGACTTCGCGCCGTCCCCCTTCCCGGCTTCCCGCGCCTGAGCGGCCCGGCTTTGGTCCTTGGTGTTCGGTAGAGCTGACTCTGCCGAGCCCGTGCCCGCGCGGACCGCGCGCTGTGCCTCCAGATTGCAGGCGGCGATGTCGTCTGCCTTAGGCACCTGTGGGAATGCGACGCTCGGAATTACGAAGATGAAGGCTGCAGCGAAGAACGATACGGCCTGGCCTCGCATGGTCGAAGTCATACGTCTCCCCTCCTTCAGAGCCAGGGCCCACGATTCAAGGGCAGGCCGTCCGCCGGCTTGCCCTTGAATCGTGCGCTACTTAGGAACTACGCGGATTTGCGCGACCTTGCGCGTGGCTTGCTGGGCTCGCTCGTCGGCGCGGAGACGGTCTTCAGCGTCTCGTGCGTCTCGGTCGTCCGCAGGTCCGCGCGGCCGACCATGTCCGCCATCGCTACGATGCCCACCAGCTGGTGCTGCTCGTCGACGACGGGTATGCGTCGGATCTGATTCTCACGCATCAGCTCGGTGGCCTTGTCGACCGAATCTTGCGGCGAGCAGCTCACCACCGTCGTCGTCATCGACTCGTGAACCTGCGTCGTGCGCGAATCACGTCCCTCCGCGACGACGTTCATACAGAGATCGCGATCGGTGACGATGCCGATCACCTTGCGACTGTGCTCGTTCTCGATGATCGGAACCACGCCCGTGTCCTCCTCACGCATAATCTTCGCGGCGCGCTGCGCGGTGTCCGACGGTACGCAACACGTCGGGTCTTTCGTCATGACGTGCTTGATCTTCATGGTCGCACCACCCCCCTTCGTGTAATCTTCATGATCGCACCACCCCCCTTCGTGTCAATACGAACGGGCCGCAACCGCAATGCCAGCGAATGGTCTCGTTGCGACTTCTTACAACCTCGCGGCATCCGCCGAAGCGTCGGTGACGAACACGACCCGCAATCGTACTAGCTCGGTTTGCAATAGTTTACCGAGCGTCCGCCGGAGCACTAACGGGCGTTCTCGGGTCGGGCAGCGTGCGGAAGCTTCGCCACTCCATCGGCAAACTCGAGCGACTTCGCGGTCTTGAGGTTGATCACCACTTCAAACTTCGTGGGCTGCTCGACGGGAAGGTCTGCCGGCTTGGTGCCCTTGAGAATCTTGTCCACGTAGGTGGCGGCGCGCCGGAACATCGCGTCCGCAGGACGAGGCTTTCAGCGAGGGCACCGTCCTCGCGATCCGCAGGGCGATGTGCAACACTACCATCTGCTCGCCTGTGCGAGCGCAGAGACCACGTCATGGACGAAGAGCCCTCGATGCAGCGCCGGCTCGCCGCCATTCTTGCCGCCGATATCGCGGGCTACAGCCGGCTCATGCACGAGGACGAGCCCGCCACCGTGCGCGACCTCAAGGCCCATCAGAGCGTGATCCTGCCGCTGATCGGCGGGCACGGCGGGCGGATCATCGACACGGCCGGCGATGGCATCATGGCTGAGTTTCCCAGCGTCATAGGCGCCACCGAGTGTGCAGTCGAGATGCAGACCGTGATGGCCGAGCGCAACCAGCGGGTGCCCGAGAGTCGCCGCATGCGGTTTCGCATCGGGATCAATCTGGGAGATCTGATCCACGACGAGACCCGGATCTACGGTGACGGCATCAACATCGCGGCGCGGCTGGAAGCGCTGGCTCAGCCGGGTGGCGTGCTCGTTTCCAGTACCGTCTACGATCAGGTCCGCGGCAAACTGCCGTTCACCTTCGAGGATGTGGGCGAACGGCAACTCAAGAACATCGAGCAGCCCGTGCGAATGTATCAACTCCACATCCCCGGAGCATCCTCCAAGACCGTGGCCACGCTCGTCAGACTCCCCGCCCTAACGGACCGCAGGCGTTGGATTGTGTGGGGCCTGGTAGCGTCCCTGGTTCTTGTCGGGGCGGCAGGAGCGTGGTGGATGGGCTCGCGCTCCTTTCCAAGTCAGCGAGCCGACAGCACGGGGGCGCCGCGTCTCTCGATCGTTGTGCTGCCCTTTGGGAACCTGAGTGGCGATCCGAGCCAGGACTACTTTGCCGATGGCATAACCGAGGACCTGACAAGTGATCTGTCGCGAATCGCTGGAAGCTTTGTCATTTCCAGGAACACTGCGTTCACATTCAAGGGCAAAGCCATGGATGCCCGGCAAATTGGCCGCGAGTTGGGTGTCCGGTATGTGCTCGAGGGGAGCGTACGCCGGATGGGAGGCACTGTCCGCGTCAATGCGCAGCTCATCGACGCGGGCACCGGCGCGCATCTGTGGGCCGAGCAGATGGACGTCGATCAAGGCACGCTCGCGACCCTCCAGGACAACTTCGGCATCGCGAACCGACTTGCAAGGACGCTCAGTGTCGAACTCGTCAATGTTGAGGGTCGCCGGGCGCAGCGCACTGACCCGGATGCGGTGGACCTCACCATGCGTGGCTGGTCGGCCTTGAATGGAGGGCCGAATAAGGAAGATGTGCAGAAGTCCGTCGCATTGTTCGAGGATGCTCTTCGAATCGATCCCGATAATAGTCAGGCCAGAGTCGGGCTCGCTCAAGCCCTCACCATGATCTACCGCAACCGTTGGGACCCCGAACCTGCCAAGGTGCTGGCCCGTGCCGACGAAGCCGCCACGCGGGCCATCGCCGCCGCGCCGAACTATGCCCATGCGCATTACGTGAAGGCCGAGGTTCTCGGGTTGTCCAACCGGTTTGATGCGGCGCTTGCGACGTACGACAGGGCCATCGCCCTCGATCGTAACCATGCGGCGGCATACGTTGGACGGGCACGGAACTTGAATGTCATTGGTCGGGCAGCGGAGGCATTGGCGCCTGTCGAGAGGGCGATACGGCTAAGTCCGCGCGATCCAGAGTTGTATGTCTGGTATTTCGTCCTCTGCCACGCGAACACGCACTTGGCGCGCGACGCTCAGGCCATCGACTGGTGCCTCAAGTCGATTGCGACCGGTAAAACTTACTATTTCGCGTACGTTGATCTCGCCTCTGCCTACGCTTGGCGCGGGCAGCAGGCAGAGGCGGCGGCCGCCGTTGCGGAGCTCCTCAAGCTGAGGCCGGGGTTCACGGTGCAGACACTGGTGCAGGAAGGATCAGGAACTTCCGACAATCCAGCCTTCCGCAAGGAATTCCAGCGGATTGTCGAGGGAGCACGTAAGGCTGGGTTGCCAGAGAGCTAACGGGAATCCAAAGCTGGGCCACCATGTCCGTACCCCCGCTGACCTCGCCCGACTTCACGTTCCCGTTCGGCGTGTACATCACGGTCGTTTAGGTCCTCCGGGACACGAGCGACCGGCCTAATCTCTCCCTATCCCGTCGCGGACCGCTTCATTGGGCAGACACTTCCAGTACTTCGAATCGACTCCGGTGGAGTTCGCTCAACGAGAAGATCCGCGGGCTTCCGGCCCTCAGGAATCTTATCGCTGCTGCTCTACTCATTCTGTTCACGCAGTCCAGTGCGTGCGCTCTCAACTATCCGTCATTCATGATGCCGTCGGGGTGGAATGCTGGATTGTGCGGGTCGTGGGCGGGACGGTCAGGGCTCCATACATTTGATAGATAAGCCCCCACGACCACCCCCACGAACATTCCGGAGACGCACTGGACTTTCTTCTGCCGGTGAGCCGCTGCAACGTGTGAGAATCGCGAGCGAATGGACCCGCACAGTAGCGACACAGCCGACTCGAAGGTCCCTGTGAACGAGCTCGCCCCTTTGCCGTCTGTCGAGCCCACCCGCATCCGCATCCCTGGCTTTGGCAGCATCTACCGCCGAGGCATGCGGTGGGCCGTCGAGTTTTGGAAGGGTGGCGTCCAGCATCGCGAGAGTGCCCGCACCAAAAGCGAGCAGGAAGCCATTGCCCATCTCCGGAAGCGGGTGGAGGAGCTCGCTCAAGGTAAGTACGTCAGCGCGCGCACCGAGCGCGTGACGGTCGCTGACCTTCTGAAGCTCGTGACCGCCGACTATGCGATCGCCGGGAACCGCTCGGGCCGAACGCTCAAGTACCGGGTCGCCGCCCTGACGTCCGAGTTGGGCCACCTCAGCGCGACCAAGATCTCGCCGAGCACCGTCGAAGCCTATAAGGCCAAGCGGCTGTCCGAGGGTAAGGCGAGGGCGACCATCAATCGAGAGCTGGCCTGTCTGAGAAGGGCGTACAGACTGGCCGAGCGGAGCCGCCCGCCGCTCATCAGCGCCAACAGCGTCCCTTCTATCGAGCCCTACAGCGAGGACAACGTACGCCAAGCGCCGTTGGACTATAGGGACTATGTAGCCCTGCTGGCGCATCTCCCGGCGCCGATAGCTGATGCTGTAGCCTTCGCCTATCTGACCGGGTGGCGCCGGGCCGAAGTTTTGGGGCTGACATGGCGCGAGGTAGACAGAGCGCGCGCCCTTATCACCCTGCCGCCCGCGCGGCCACAGAATGCGGAGTCTCGCGAGCTCCCTCTATCTCCCACCCTTTCTGGTCTGATAGAGAAGCGTTGGCAGGCCCGCCTTGTCGGTGGCCCGTCTGGTCCCCGTGTCTGTGAGCTGGTGTTTCATCGAGACGGCGGGCCCGTCCGAGACTTTCGGAGTGCGTGGTGGAAAGCGGTGGAGGCTATCGGCAAGCCTGGGCTTTTGTTCCACGACCTGCGACGCGCGGCTCTCACTAACTTCGTGCAGTCTGGCGTCGGGGAGCAGGTCGCTATGCGGATCAGCGGACACCGCACGCCGTCTGCATTCAGACGCTATCGGATTGTCTCGACCGATGACGTGCGCGCAGCCCTCGCTCGGACTGAATCAAGATTAACGACTGACCCACACAACTCGGCAACGTTCCCGCACAATTTCAAGAGCACCGTGCAGGAGGAGGCCCGTGTACCGATTCGTAAGATAGTGATAGTTCGGAAGCTAACCAGCCCCGGAACCCTTCATCCAGCAGGCACCCACCGTACTTAGAATCAGCGCAGTGGATTTTCCATCCAGTGCGCTAGCGGGGGCCAGCCGGCACTCCGAGCTACCTGAGTCTTGACCCAACACCCACATGTCTGTTTGAGATTTACGACAACGGCCTCCGACACGGCAATTTCGTCGACGGGACCCCCCGCGAAGCGACTATCAGCTTGCGAACTCGATCCCGCACAATACAGGCACAATTTTGGGTGCCCCGCGCCGGAACATCTCCGACCTATGATCCACAACTTCTTGATTTGAGTGGCGGAGGGCGAGGGATTCGAACCCCCAAGGGCCTCGCGGCCCGGTGGATTTCAAGTCCACTGCCTTACCAGTTGAGGCTAGCCCTCCGTGCTCATAGAGTCGCATACTTCCGACGCATCCTGCGACGGACCACGATGCGGTGACGCAGTCTCGGTGAAGTTGCGGGATAGTTCCGTAGCGCAGGGCGTCTGCTGAGGACGTGGGCACCAGCCGCTCGACGGCCGCGTGCAAATGTTCCGGGTTCAGGTGCGAGTATCGCTCGACCATCCCCAGAGTCCGCCAGCCGCCTAGCTCTTGGAGCGTCCGCAGACCCAGTCCGGCCATCACGAGCCGCGACGCCCACGTATGGCGGTTGCAGTGCCACGTGTACCCGTCGAGCCTGTTTGTGTCCTTCCCGGCAGCGGCTAACGTGGCGTGAGCGGCTTCTACGGCTCGCTCGAAGGCCCGTGCCGTGGTCCGGTAGGCCGCGTTGGACACGCACTCGCCCGGGTCGCCCGGGCGCTGTCGGCGGGGCGCCACGTCGAGTACCGCACCCCGGGCGAGGCTGTTCACCGGGATGCGCCGGGTGCGGCCGTTCTTCGACAGACGCACGGCCAGAAGGCCGGAACTACAAGAGCGCCCCGCGCGGCTACCGTTCGAGCGAGTTCGCGGCAAGACACGCGACGGCTACGCGAGCTTCAACAAATCCGAATGGGTAGCGCACACCGCCCGGCTTGCGACGATCGCTCGGAGCCGATTTCTACTTGTGTACCGCGGTGTAGCGCGAACGGACGAGGACGACTCGAAAACCCGCTACTCCGGCACTCGTTCATAGCCCTGCCGCTGATAATCCTGCACGCACTCGCGTTGGACCCGAGCACTCGGCTCGGTGCCATGCACTCCGAAGGGGCCAGTGGGCATCCGTGGAGCCTCACAGGCGACCCGACGGCCTGTCTCTGGGTGTTCCATGTAGATCGGTGGTCCGGCATTGAGGATTGGGAGCACACCGCAGCCGGTGATGAGGAGGCGAGCACACGAAGGCGCATCCTCCCTGGGGGTCTAACAGAGCAATAGGGGAGAATCACGGTGATCGTGACACCCGGAGTCCCGCGCGTCGCGCGTTCGTTGGATCGCTCGCGGCTTTCTCAACAGCGGAGTAGACTGTTTGCGGGCTGGACGCCCACGCATCAAGCAGGCCGACATCGGGTCTCTCCTGCATGAGGGCGATGCCCGCAGGGGCGTGGTCCATCGTCCAGTCCATTTTCTTTCCTAACGCGCGAGGCTACGCGGGCGCGGTGGTCAAAGCCTAAGGAAAGGCTAGGGCGTCGTGATCGTAGTTCTACCGCACGATACGATCTTACGAATCCTTGACCACGCACCTACCGCGCCGGGCGCCACGTCCAAAGGCAGCCGCCGCGCCCCGAGCCCGCACCCGAGTAAAGCGGGAACCCTGTCTCAGAACATCATCGGCGCACTGAACAAGGCCAAGAAGGACAAAGCAAATCTCGTTGGACCGCTCGAAATGAGTGACTTCAACGCGCTCTCGGCATGGTGCCGCAGCGTCGGCCTGACCAAGGACGGGGAGACCGTCGAAGCCGCAGTGAGGGCGTCGGGGTGATCCGGCGCCGTGCTGAGCTTCTGAATCAAGCAACTCACACTTCTGCTATCGGATGTCGAGTCGAGGCCCCCACATTGCAACCCGCTGCGCGTCGGTCATCTGTCAGAAGGCGTCGATATCTGCGTCAGTTCGGAAGGCTGTGAGGAGCGCGTCCGACTCCAAAATGTTGCAGGAACGCGGTGCGAGCTAGTAGATCGATCTGACGTGCGCGGCGATTGACAACCGCGATCCGCGTTGGCTCGTCCCCTTGCAGAGCGTCGTGAACCAAGTTCATATGCTCGACGTAACTCCGCAGATCGAAGAGCTGGAGCAGCCTATCTCGCGTCTCGTCGTTCGCGAGCGTGAACGTTTGCGAAATTCGGTGCGCGAATTGTGCCCGTGTCTTCGCGATCTCGGGCTTTATGAGCGCCTCGACCGCTCGCACGAACTGATGAAGGCGATCGCCGTCCTTGTTCGACAGTCTGGTCCCGTCGAACAATACGCTGAGGCCGCGTCGGAGTCGTGCGCAGTACGCGTGCCGCCTTTATGGGGTCGTCCACATCTTCTCGGCCTCCGCTTTGCCGTGTTGTGAACCATCCGCTTGTCATGCCTGGTAGTCACGCTCGCCTCACGCTGACGATCTCATACGCTCCCCACATCTTCGTCTCGGTCACGCCCGGCTGGCTCGCCCGTTGGACGCGCACATGAGCATTCTTCCCGCCTTTGGTGGTGTACGGTCGCCCGACCACCTCCAACTCGCCAGTTGAGTCTGTCATCCGATCGCCAATCTGAAGCTGCATGAGGAGGACACGAGCGGTGCCTGGAGGCTCAGGCGGCGGCATTCCAGGTAACGGAGGTTGTACCGGGTTGGACTTCGGCTTCTTCCCGGGTCGGGGCTTAGCCATCCGTAGTCACGGGCGGAGTCTAGCGAAGCCGCGCGAGCACACCGATTGGACCGGGGTGAATCTGGCCTGTTTCGCTGTGCTCGTGTTGACACCGCTGGCGTGTCGCGGGTGCTCTGGGTAGCGCCTCCACTTCCCGCGCAAACCTTGCACCGCAAAGATTTCGCGTTGACGGGACTTCATGCAGTCCGTAGGCTGCCGCACCCATGGTTCAGCTCATCCTGACCGAGCCCCAACTGGTTCGTCTGAAGGCGGCCGTCGCGACCGGCTCGGCGGAGTCGGCGGCGCTCGAAGCGGGCAAGCGTTTTGGGGGCGAGGTCTTCAGCCCAGAGCCCATCGCCGTCAAGTGCACCCTCGCGATCGCGACCCGATTGCTGAGCGTGGCGAACCGCTTCTGCCCCGAGGTCGTGCCCAAGATTCGCGCCGCGATCGAACAGGAGAAGCAATAGGGCGGTGTTCTAGCTCATCTCCGCCTTGTTCAGCACCTCCCACGCCGCCCGCTGCACCGCGTGCCACGGCGTGCGCTGCCACCCGGTGCCCGTCGCGCCTCGTCGGCGAGTGCTCTATCCCGGTCGTGTAGAAGGTCGCTCGTCATCCTCGCTCATCGTATTAAGTCAGTTGCCGATCGACGGCTGGAGCGACCTCCGATCGTAAGGTTGGCACAACCGGTCGCGAGGGTCGCCACGAGCAGCATGCCCAGGCTACTGGCGAGTGAGCGGGCGCCCATATCTGCGCGCCGGGAGCGGGCGGGCCACCGCGGCCTCGACGCGCCGGCCTCCTTCGCTGAGCTACACTGCTGGGCATACAGGGAGGGGCACTCATGGCGCTGAAGCCGATCGCCTACGTCCAGGCCGCATGGCACACCGAGATCACCGATCACTGCCGGACGGCGTTCATGGCTGAAATCGCGAAGCACGGATACGGGACGGCCGACGTTCGGCTCTTCACGGTGCCGGGCAGCCTCGAGATCCCGCTGATGGCCCAGAAGCTCGCCCAGACCGGCCGCTACGCCGCAGTCTGCGCCAGTGGCCTCGTCGTCGACGGTGGGATCTACCGGCACGACTTCGTGGCCCAGGCCGTGCTGCACGGGATCGTGCAGACCTCGTTGGAGACGGGGATCCCGGTGCTGTCCGCCGTGCTCACGCCGCATCACTTCCACGAGCACGCGGTCCACGAAGAGTTCTTCAAGCAGCACATGCGCACGAAGGGAAAGGAGCTCGCGGAGGCGTGCGTGGCTATCATCGGCCAGCTCGCCGCCGTCGCCTGACGTCTACGGCGAGGCCGCGCGGCCGCCGGGGCCCTGGCCGCGCTTCACGACTCTTCCTCCTGCGGGGGCCGCGCGGCTCGCCGCAGACCTAGCCGCTCGAGCCGAGGGAGCACTTCCGCGGCGAAATACGGCAGCTCCTTCAGATAGTCCGCAAAGTTGATGGCGAGACCGTCGAGACCCGCGGTCTCGAGCCGCGCGAACTCCCGCGTGATCGCGTCGGGATCACCCACGACGCAGTACGACCCGCGGGCGAGGGCGCGGCGCGCCAGCGAATTGTGGCCGCTGTGCACCAGACGCTGAGGATCCGTCGGTCGGCGACCTTCCTTCGCATGCAGGTCGGCCAGATATCCGATCGCGCCCCAGTCGGCGTGATCGACGACGTACTGGAGATAATCGTCGGCTTCCTTCTGGGTGGGGCGGCAGACGATGCCGACCGGTGTCCATACCTGGATCTCGCGGCCGCGCTCGCGCGCCAGTCGCTTGGTTTCCGCGATGCGCGCGGTGCTGGCTTCCGGCGTCTCCACCGCGTCGAAGTGCAGATCGGAGTGGCGGATCGCGAACCAGCGTCCAGTCTCTGAGCTGCCGGCGTTCATCATCAACGGGTCCGCGTTCCCGAAGGGCCGGGGCGCCCCCTCGACCCCGTGGAGCTGGTAGTACGCGCCCTCGTAGTCGAACCGCCCTGCGCCGCCCCAGATCCGTTTGACGATGCTCCACCACTCTTCGCCCTGCGCGTAACGCGCGTCGTGCTCCTTCCGGGTCACGCCGAACATCTGAAACTCGTCCTCGTTCCAGCCGCAGACGATGTTCACGCCGAGACGTCCCCGGCCGATGTGATCACCGGTGGCCATCTGCTTGGCCGCCACGAGGGGGTGATGCAGGGGCACGTGGACCGTGCAGAACACGTGCAAGCGACGAGTGGCCGCCAGCAGACCGCACGCCCAGGCAATCGACTCGAAGCTGGACCCGTTCGGGTTGGACACGCCGCCATAGCCTCTCCAGCGCGCAATGGGCACCATGCACTCGATCCCGATCTCGTCTCCCATCTGCGCCAGCCGGAGATTGTTCTCCCAACTGGCCTCCCAGCGCTCGGGGAGCGCAGCGTAGGTTCGCCCACTCGAGCAATTGGCGCCGAAGAGTCCGAGTCGCAGACGGTTGCCGTTCAGGAGAGCGGCATTGCGTTGGAGCATCGGGGCCTCTCCTTGTCGCCGCTCGCTTCAGGCGGCGCAGAGGGAGGATAGCCCAGCTGGCGGGTCGCGCAAGTCCGCAACTCCTGGCTTGAGTGGCTCGGCGGAACGCGTAGAGTACGCGCATGGAGCTCGACTGATGGAACTGTACGACGTGCTGCGGTCGACCTTCGCCGCCAGAGAGTTCACGACCGATCCCCTGCCGGACGAAGCGCTGGCGCGGATTCTGGATCAGGCGCGCTTCGCGCCGAGCGGTGGCAACCGTCAGGGCTGGCGCGTGATCGTCGTCCGGGATCCCGCCACGAAGCGGGCGCTCGCCGATCTGAGCGCCTTGGCGGCGAGGCGCTACGCCGCCCAGTCGGCGAACGGGGAGAATCCCTGGAACACCATCGACCCACCCCGCGTCGATGCCGCCACCATCGCGCGGACACCCGTTCCCCCGCGCCTCACGGAGTCCATCGCCGCCGCGCCCGTGGTGCTGGTCGTCTGCGTGGACCTGAAGGTCGTCGCCTCGATAGACCAGGACCTCGACCGCGTCGGGATCATCAGCGGGGCGTCGATCTACCCCTTCGCGTGGAACATCCTCCTGGCGTCGCGGCACGAGGGCTTTGCCGGCACCATCACCACGCTCGCCACCGCGCGGGAGGCGGACATCCAGGCGTTGCTGGGGATCCCGTCGCACATCGCCGTCTGCGCGGTCATGCCGCTCGGCCGGCCGGTGCGCCTGCTCTCCCGGCTCAAACGAAGACCCGTCGCCGAGTTCGCCCGCCGCGAGCGGTGGGATGGGCCGTCTTTCGGGACATCAACCGCCGGCTAGCGCCACGGGTACCCCGGCGCGTCTGGCGCGAATCGCTCAGCCGATGAGCTCGACTTCGACGAACACCAGCTCCCGGTCGAGGTCGTTGAACACGTCGTGCTCCAGGCCGGCCGGAAGTCGGCGAGCCCGCTCGCCAGATCCGCCAAAGGCCTCCTTGCCGCCCTCCACGATCCGCATGCGGCCTCCGGATATCGGGACGACCACGTAGTCGTACTCATGGCGATGCCAGCCGGTGTGCGCACCCGGCGCCAGACTGTGACGCGTCACGCGCGTTCGCGCGTTTCGATCTGGCGATCGGCCTCTTCGAGCATGTGCACTTCGCTTCACAACAACTCGCGAAGTCTAGCAGAGCTCGAAGAATAATCGGAACGCCCAATCGCCCTCGCCGGCCCGGGCGTTGGCTGAGAACAATAGATTCCGGAAATGTTTTCTTCGACACCACCCCTTGTCAGAATTGAGACTCTCGTCTAAGAATAGATCCCCGACATTCATCGAGCGCGGAACGCAGAAGGGAACGGGCCATGCTGAACGGAGCGACGCTTCTCCACGACGTGAGCTCTTCCTCGAGGCCGCGCCGATCGACTCCGTCGACGTCGTCCGCTCGCATCGCCATCGCCGCGAGTCTCGCGTTGGCCACGCTGCTGCCCGTGGCGCTTCCGCTCGCGGCGCAGGAGCAAGAGCCCCTGGCCGCCCGGATCGCACGCGAGAATCTTCCCTCGGTCGTGACGCTGATCGCGCTCGACGAGCGTGACCAGCCGCTCGCGCTGGGCAGCGGCTTCTTCATCACGCGCGACGGAGTGCTCGTGACGAATGCGCATGTCGTCGAGGGCGCCGTCAAGGTCCTCGTGCGCTGGCGCGGCCAGAGTGGCGTCGCGCTCAAGATCCTGAACTTCGCGCGGAAGTACGATCTCGTCACGATTCAGACCTCGTTCACGGCCACGCCCGCGGTCCTGCTCGCCGACTCGGACACGGCGGCGGTCGGGCAAGACGTCATCGTGCTCGGGAGCCCGCAGGGGCTCGAGGGCACCGTCTCGACCGGGATCATCGGGGGGCTCCGCATCCTCAGCGGCGTCAAATTCTTGCAGATCACCGCACCGATCAGCCCGGGGAGCAGCGGTGGACCCGTTTTCAATTCCCAGGGGCGCGTGATCGGGATCTCGACGGCCACGTCGGCCAAGGGGCAGAACCTGAACTTCGCGCTCCCCGCGAACCTCCTGCGGGACGTGCCGCCCACGACGATCGCCTTCACCGCGGCCAAGCCGGCTCCGTTCGACATGCGCGACGGCGACCGGCTCAAGGACCTCGTGTACTTCAACAACATCATCGAGGAGTTCGGCGTCTTCGCCGAGGGCAGCACGCTCGCGGCGCTCACCGCGTCGCTGCAGAACCGGACGAGCGACACGATCTC
>QHSQ01000181.1 GCA_003221615.1 Candidatus Rokuibacteriota bacterium
TCGATCGCCGCCCGCAGCCGTGGCATGCACAAGACGCAGGGCTTCGGCATTGGCGGCCCGCCCGTGAACGAGGGCTCGCGGATCGAGCCGTTCGTGCTGCTCGCCGGCGATGCGGCGACGAACGATCTCCTCGACGGCGTGGACACGACGTGGAACCGCGTGCCGGGCGGCGCCGAGATCGCGCGGTCGATCGACGAGGAGATCGCGAAGTTCAACGCGCAAGACGCGGCCACGCACGTGTCCGCGCTGCTCGCGATCCGGCGCCGGCTCGCCGCGCTTCCCGCGGATCCCGTCGTGAGTGACAAGCGCGAGCAGCTCGATCGGATCATCCAGGCGTGCCTCGGCCTCGAGGTCGACACCGTGGTGGATCGCGCCGAGGTCGTGCCGGGCGAGACCTTGAAACTGCGCCACACGGCCGTCGTGCGCTCGCGCGTCCCCGTGCGCTGGACGGCGGTGCGGTACCCGAGCGCTCACCGCGCGATCAACAGGGCCGTCGAGTTGCGCCCGAACCAGCCGGTCGTTCGCGAAGCCTCCCAGGTCGTGCCCGCGAGCACGCCGCCCAGCCAGCCGTACTGGCTACGCACGGAGGGCACGGCCGGGCTGTTCGACGTGGACGATCCGTCACTCATCGGCCGCGCCGAGAACCCTCCCACGTTGCCGATCGAATACGTCTTCGACGTCGGCGGCCAGATGCTGGTGATCGTCGGCGAGCCGATGCCGGCCGCGGATCCCGCCGAGCCCGCGCTACGCCGGCGGCTCACGGTCATCGCGCCGGTCTCGCTGCGGTTCATCGCGGGCGTGCAGCTCTTCGCGCCCGGCGCCGCACGTCCGGTGACGGTGGAGCTCACCGCAGCCCGCGCGCGCGCCGCCGGCACGGTGCAGCTCGACGCGCCGGCCGGCTGGACCGTGACGCCGGCCTCGCAGCTGTTTCGACTCGCCGCCCCTGGCGAGCACGCGCGCTTCACCTTCACCGTGGCCCCGCCAGCGCAGCTCGCGACCGCGCCGCTCGGCGCGAGTGTGGAGATCAACGGCCGGCGCTTCAACCAGCAGCGCGTCGAGGTTCGCTACGATCACCTGCCGCTCCAGCTCCTGCAGCCCCCGGCGCGCGCCAAGGCGGTGTCGCTCGAGCTCGCGACTCGCGGCCACCACATCGGCTACCTGCCGGGCGCCGGCGATGACGTGGCCGCCGCCCTGGAGCAGATGGGATACGAAGTCTCGTCGCTGACGGGCGCCGACCTCACGCCGGAACGGTTGCGGGGCCTCGACGCGATGGTCATCGGCATCCGCGCCTTCAACGTGAGGACGGATCTCGCCGAGCGCCTGCCCGCGCTGTTCGCGTACGTCGAGGCGGGCGGCACAATCGTCGCCCAGTACAACACGCTGGACGGCCTTCGCGAGGAATGGCTCGCGCCGTTTCGCCTGCGCCTTTCGCGCGACCGCGTGACCGACGAGCACGCCCCGGTGACGATCCTTGCGCCCGAGCATCCCGTGATGAACACGCCGAATCGCATCACCGCCGCGGATTTCGAGGGCTGGGTGCAAGAGCGCGGCCTCTACTTTCCCGATCAGTGGGACGAGCGCTTCACCGCGATCCTCGCGTCCGGCGACGCCGGCGAGACGCCGCTCAAGGGCGGCCTTCTGGTGGCGCGGCATGGCAAGGGATACTTCGTCTACACCAGCCTGGCGTGGTTTCGCCAGCTCCCCGAAGCCGTCCCCGGCGCGTATCGGCTGTTCGCGAATCTCGTCTCGCTGGGCAAGTGACGCCCGCACCGCGCCCCGACGAGCGCTCCGAGGCCGAGCCGCCCGACGTCCCCGGATTCCGCACTTGGCGCGACGTCTACCTGTTCGTCTTCGGGTGGTTCGTGCTCGTGGTGATCCTATTGACCGTGTTCACCGGGATCTTCTCGTGAACGTCGCTGACTGGGTGGTGCTGCTCGGCACCATCGTGGGCATCGCCGCCTACGGCTCCTGGCGCACGCGCCAGGTGCGGAGCCTCAACACGTACCTGCGCGGCAACGCGGCCACCGGCTGGGGCACGATCGGCCTTAGCGTGATGGCCACGCAGGCGAGCGCGATCACGTTCCTCTCGATCCCGGGCCAGGGCTTCGAGAGCGGCATCGGCTTCGTGCAGAACTACTTCGGCCTGCCGCTGGCGCTCATCATCGTGTGCGCCGTGTTCCTGCCCATGTACCGGCGGCTCAACGTCTACACGGCCTACGAGTTCCTCGGCCAGCGGTTCGACAAGAAGACGCGCCTGCTCGGCGCCGGCCTCTTCCTGCTGCAGCGCGGCCTCGCCGCCGGCGTGACCATCTACGCGCCCGCGATCATCATCTCCACGGTGCTCGGCTGGCCGCTCGAATTCGTCATCGTGTTCACCGGGCTGCTCGTGATCGTCTACACGGTCACCGGCGGCAGCGAGGCCGTCGCCCTGACCCACAAGTGGCAGATGGCGGTGATCTCGGCCGGCATGTTGACGGCCATGGTCGTGCTACTGCTGCGGCTGCCCGACGGCCTCGGGTTCACCGGCGCCGCGCACGTGGCCGGCGCGCTGGGCAAGCTGCAGGCGGTGGACTTCTCGCTCGATCCGAGCCGGCGCTACACCGTGTGGACTGGCGTGTTCGGCGGGCTGTTCCTCTCGCTCTCGTACTTCGGCACCGACCAGTCGCAGGTGCAGCGCTACATCGGCGGCGCCTCCCTGCGCGAGGGCCGCCTGGGCCTCATGTTCAACGCCGTGCTGAAGATTCCCATGCAGTTCGTCATCCTGCTGCTCGGCGCGCTCCTGTTCGTCTTCTACCAGTTCGCGCCCCACCCGGTGTTCTTCAACCAGGCGGAGTGGCGCCGCCACGCGCAGGATGGCCGATTCCGCGCCATCGAGGCCCAGCACGCCAGCGCGGTTGCGCAAAGCGAGTCCGCGATTCGCTTGTGGCTCCAGGCCCGAGCGTCGGACGACGCCGCGCGGGAAGCGAGTGCGCGGGTCGCCATGGTCGCGGCCAGCCACCGCACCCGCGAGATCCGCGCCGAAGCCAAGGCCGTCCTCGTGGCCGCCGACCCGCGCGCCAAGACCACGGACTCCGACTATGTCTTCATCACGTTCATCCTGACGCAGCTGCCGCACGGGGCGGTGGGCCTGCTGGTGGCCGTGATGTTCGCGGCGGCGCTGTCGTCAAAAGCCTCCGAGCTCGCCGCGCTCGGCACCACGACGACGATCGACTTCTGGCGCCACTTCCGCCCGCTCGCCGCCGGCGACGAGGCGCGCAACATGCGCGCGGCGCGGCGCTTTACGGCGCTGTGGGGCGTCTTCGCGGTGGCGTTCGCGCTCTTTGCCGGGTTCGCGGAGAACCTCATCGAGGCCATCAACATCCTCGGCTCGATCTTCTACGGCGTCCTGCTCGGCCTCTTCGTGGTGGCGTTCTTCCTCCGCCGCGTGGGCGGCAGCGCGGTGTTCTTCGCCGCCGTCACCGCGCAGACCCTCGTGATCGTGATGTACTTCTCGCTCGACATCGGCTACCTCTGGTACAACCTCATCGGGTGCGCCGCGTGCATCGCCTTCAGCGTGGCGCTGCAGGCGGTCCTGCCGCCGCGCGCCCGCATCGACGAGGGCCGCGCCGGATGAGCGCGGAGCCGGTCATCGCGTTCGGCCAGCAGCCCTGCGGCTTCTTCCCGCGGCGGTTCCTCGTGGCCAAGATCCGGACCGCGCGACGCCTGCAGGCGGAGATCGGCGGGCGCGTCGTGTACTTCTGCCACGACAGCGACCACGATCCACGCGAGACACGCACGACCCTACGCCATCGCGCGACGGGCCAGCCCGCGCAGCTGAACTTCGCCGTCGTCAGCAAACTCCAGCGCAAGTTCTCCCCGCTCTACGCCAAGCGCATCGCCGCAGACTGGCACGCCAGGACACTGGGGCAGCTCACGAACTACGTCGACCATCCCCTCATCGACCTGTTCCGCAAGACGTTGGCGGAGATGGTGGCCGACTTCTGCCTCGAGATGTACCGCGGGATGGGCCTGCTCGACGGCATGGACGTCGTGCGCTCGAGCGATCCGGAGGTGCGACGCCGCGCGCGCGACGTGGATGACTTCTTCGTGGACGTGCCGTACGAGGGCGAGCTCGTGCGCGCGCGCGTGCGCGACGGCGCGCTGTACTTGCACGAGGGCGGCGAGTCGTTCGTCACGCTGCCGGCGGCGGCCTCTGGCTTTAAGAAGGAGCAGATCAGCCCGACGCGGGATACACGGCTGCGGTGGATGCTGTCCGTGATCCACTGCACGCACTATGTCACGGGCGCGGGCGAGCAGGCGTATCTTCGGCCCGAGGACGCGCCGGAGATCGCGTACGTGCGGCGGGAGAACATCGAACGATCGGATGAAGCGTTCGCGGAGCTGTCGGGCTGACATGCTGTCCACCGGCGCGCACGGTGTCTGAGATGGCCGCGGACACGCTGCGCGTCGGCATCACGTGCTACCCGTCGGTCGGCGGCAGCGGCGTGCTGGCTCTCCGTGCGCATGGCCGAGGTGAGTCGCGATCATCGCCTCGACGTGCTCCACGTCCACTACGCCGTGCCTCACGCCACCGCCGCGATCCTCGCACGCGCGATGCTCCCGCCCGGCCAGCAGCCCCGCGTCGTCACGACACTGCACGGCACGGACACGACCTTGCTCGGCCGCGACGCCAGCTACGCGCCCGCCATCAAGCACGCGCTGGCCTCGTCGGACGCCGTCACCGCCGTGTCCGAGTCGCTCAAGCACGAAACCCAGCGCGTGCTCGACTTCGACGGCCCGATCGAGGTCATCCACAACTTCTTCGCGCCGCGCCCGCCCAGCCGTCCGCCCGAGGTCGTTCGCCGCGAGCTCGGCCTGGGCGACGAAGTCCTCGTGGTGCACTCGTCCAACCTGCGGCATGGCAAGCGCGTGGACCTCCTGCTGGAGACCGTCGCGCGCGTGCGCCCAAGCGAGGCCTTCAAGCTCCTCATCCTCGCCGGCGAAGCGTTCGCGCCGTTCGCCGGCGACGTGCGGCGCCTCGGCCTGGCCGACCGCGTGATCGTCCGCGAGAAGGTCCACGCCATCGAGGACTATCTTCAGATCGCTGACGTCGGCCTCTACACCTCCGACGCCGAGAGCTTCTGCCTCAGCATCCTCGAAGCCATGTGCTTCGGCTGCCCGAGCGTCTCCACGCGCGTGGGAGGCATCCCGGAGGTGGTGGAAGACAACGCGAGCGCTTTGCTCGTGCCGGCCGGTGACGTCGCCGCGCTCGCCAGGGCGCTGGAGACTCTGATCCAGGACGAGCCGCGACGCCACGCCCTCGGCCGCGCCGCGCAGGTACGCGCGCGCGAGCGGTTCTCCGCCGAGGTCATCGTGCCGCGCTACGAAGCGCTCTACCGCCGGTTGTGCCGGTGACGGCCTACGCTCGCGCTGGGGTCGGTCACCTCGACCAGGAGTGAACGGTGTAGGATGAATCTCGCCTGGAGGCGACCATGAAAACCCTGACCTACGCGTGCGTGATGTTCTTCGCCGTCGTCGCAGCCGCCGTGCCCACGTTGCTCTCGGCCCAGACGCCGGCGCCGAGCCTGGCCAAGGAGCTCGCGGCGAGCTTCCAGCGCGCCGCTACCGAGATCCTCGACGTCGCGGACGTGATGCCCGCCGAGAAGTACGGCTACAAGCCGACGCCCGAGATCTCGAGCTTCGGCGACCAGCTCGTGCACGTCGCCGGCATTACCCAGCGCTTCATCGACGCCGCCAAGGGCAGCAAGACGGAAGCCGCCCATCACGGCGCGATGGCGAAGCCCGAGGTCATCAGCCTGCTGAAGAAGACGTTCCAAACCGCGCAGGAGATGATCACGCCGCTCACCGACGCCCAGCTCCTCGAGCCCGTGAAGTTCCCGTTCGGCGACCGCACCGTCACCCGCGCCACGTTCTGGCAGGGACCGCTGTACCAGATCCGCAACCATCACGGCCAGCTCGTGGTCTATCTGCGGATGAACGGAATCGTGCCACCGACGACCGCGCGGCGGTAGGCTGCGCGTCGCTCACCGAGCGACCACCAAGGTCAGGATGCTTTTAACTATTTAGGTCGGGAAGGCGATTCTGCTTCCAGAGGAAGGTTAGATCACACACCAGTCCAGAATACGCAAAGTTAGACGGGATTGAGTTGCCCCATTTGGACCCATTTGGGGGAGGAATGTC
>QHSQ01000053.1 GCA_003221615.1 Candidatus Rokuibacteriota bacterium
TCGGTGATCAGCCCTCCGAGTGTCGGTCCCGCGCTCGTGCCGATCGCGAAGACCACCGCGTTGAGCCCGAGGGCTCGTCCGCGCTCGACGGCGGAGAAAGCGTCGGTGATCATCGCGAAGCTCGGGGCGAAGATCAGCGCGCCGCCGAGGCCCTGAAAAGCGCGGGCGACGATGAGCTGCTGGAGGGAGCCAGCGGCACCGCAGAAAATCGACCCGAGCGTGAAGATCGCGAGGCCGACCACCCACACCGATTTGCGACCAACGAGATCCGACAGGCGGCCGAACGTCAAGAGCGTGGCGGCGATGACGATCAAATAGGCGATGATCACCCACTCGACGGCACTGCCGATCGGCGTGTGAAATGTGCGGGCGATCGAGGGCAGGCTGATGTTGACGATCGACGCATCGAGGGTCGTCATGAACGTTCCGAGCGCGACGAGCGCCAGAACGGCCCACCGGCCCTTCATCTCGCCGCCGGTTTCGGGCCCAAGGCCCTCGCCGTGTCGCGCTGGTGTGACGATCGATCGTATTGGTCGCGCACACCACATGCGTGGGCGGTCACCTCGGCCGGTCGACCTGACCGGCGTCTCTCGCAGCAAGCTGTCCGATACCCGACCAGTCGAGCGCTTCGCCGCCTTGAGCCAGCAGCGTCAAGAACCGATCACGCAGCAGGCTCGCCACCGGCATGGGCACGCGAAGGCTGTCCGCTGCCGCAAGGGTCAGGCGGATATCCTTGTATCCCAGTGGCGCGGCGAACCCCGCAGGCTCGAACTTCCCCTCGGCGATCAGGCCGCCATAGGTCTTGTAGACCGGGGCGGTGAACAGGGTCGACGTCAGAAGCTCGAGATATTGGTGCCGGTCGACGCCGGCCTTGCCGACGAGGGCCATGGCCTCGCCCAGCCCCTCGATCACCGAGGCGAGAAGGAAATTGCCGCTGAGCTTGACCAGGTTCGCGGCTTGGGCCTCAGCGCCGATGGAAAACGTCTTCTGCCCCATCGCCTCGAGGAGAGGCGAGCAGGCGGTGACAGCATCCGGCGCACCGGCGGCGACGATGAAGAGCTTTCCCGCCGCCGCCACATCCGGCCGACCGAAGACGGGTGCCGCGACGAAGCGCTGGCCGGCTTTCGCGTGAGCCCTGGCGAGGCTTTCCGACAACGCGACGCTGATCGTGCTCATGGAAAGATGGATTGCGCGCGGGCCCAGGCTTCCGATCACGCCCTGATCCCCGAACACGACGCCTTCGACGGCACGATCGTCCGCTAGCATCGTCACGACGGCCTCGCCCTGGCAGGCGTCTGCGACCCGCCCCGCGGCGCGTGCGCCCTGCTCGACGAGCGCTCGCTCTTTACCAAGGGTGCGGTTGTACACCGTGACCTGATGGCCGGCCCTGAGCAGATTCGCCGCCATACCAGCTCCCATGTGGCCAAGCCCAATGAATCCGACTTTCATGACCCCACCTCTCCCGTGGCTTCGGCTGTTGGCCCTTTTGGGAGGCAGACGTGCGGGGCGCTGGCAGCGATGACCGAGGATTTCCGCAACAACGCGCAACGCCAGCTGATCGCATGACGGCAACCACCGCCGCACAGGATCAGCCGCCCTCGCGTGTCAGTTGCTGCCGCCGCCCTTGCCCCAGTCGAAGAAGAGTACCTGGACCCGATACGACGCGGCCGGCACGACCGGAGCGCTGAAGTAGCCGCGATTGCCGGCTGGTACACCGCCAGGTATCCAGGTCGACGAGGTGCCAACGACCTTGCCGGAGGCGTCGAGGGCCTCGATGGCGAGCTGCATGCGATCGGCCGGCAGGCCGGGGTGCATGTTGTACACGTAGCCACTGACGACGGGCCGTGCGGCGTTCGGCTCCACCTGATATTCGATCCGGAAGTATCGATCGAGGCTTTCCTGTGCGTAGTTCGTCGCCGCCGCTGCTGTTCCGGTGGCGACCGACACCACGGCCGCGAGCACGAGAGCCAGACGAGCTCCACGCATCGGCGCACCTCCACCCCGAAAACCCGGAACCATGGGTATCGGTTCCGCCTACGCCGGTTCCGCGCGGTCTACCTCGAACGGCGCAGGTTCAGCGGAAGCCCGGGAAACGGCTCGCCGGTGATCGTGTCCTGCTTGACTCGGAGCTCAGCGAGCGTCGTCTCCTGCAGCGCCAGCTTCAGCAGCTCGCCCTGGACCGAGCCGGTGACATCGCCCGAGTAATCCGGCCGCCCGGCGACGTCGATGGTGCCCTTCACAGCGGTACCGCTTTGGGTCAGCGTCAATGTTACGGGCACAAACTGTCCGCCCGTCCCCGCGCTTCCCGTCCACACGCCCACCAGATTGGCAGTCGGCGCGCTCTCTTCGGCGATCTCTGCCCGCCTGGCCGCGCACCCCGCGGCGACGACACTGAGCAGAGCCAGAAGCACGATCGTAGGCGTCTTCAGCATGGGGTCCTCCATTCTCTTCGTTCGATGTTAGAGGTATTGCCCGGTGGCGACGACCCGCTCGATCTCCTGCGGCTTCGCCTTGGGCTCGCCGGTGAGCGGCTTGACGTAGACGATCCGCTCGCCCTTCTTGCCGGCGATCTTCGCCCAGTCGTCCGGGTTGGTCGTGTTCGGCAGATCCTCGTTCTCCTTGAACTCCTCGCGCACCGCGCTGAGCAGGTCGTGCGAGCCGACACCTTTCTCGCCGCCGCCGATGTGGCGCTTGAGCGCGAGCTTCTTGGCCCGCCGCACGACCGACTCGATCATCGCACCTGACGCGAAGTCCTTGAAGTAGAGAATCTCCTTGTCGGCGCTGGCGTACGTCACCTCCAGGAATCGGTTTTCCTCGCCGAGGCTGTACATGGCGTCGGTGGCCGACGCGATCATCGCCTCGATGGCCGCCTTGAGGTCGCCGCCGTGCTGCCGCGTCTCCGACTCTGCGATGGGGATGTCCGGCGTCAGGTACTTCTGGAAGATGTCGCTGGCCGCCGCACGATCGGGCCGCTCGATCTTGATCTTCACGTCGAGGCGGCCCGGCCGCAGGATGGCCGGATCGATCAGATCCTGGCGGTTGGAGGCGCCGATGACGATGACGTTGCGCAGCCCTTCGACGCCGTCGATCTCGGTGAGGAGCTGGGGCACGATCGTCATCTCGACGTCGGAGGAGATGCCCGTCCCGCGCGTCCGGAAGAGGGCGTCCATCTCATCGAAGAACACCACCACCGGCACGTCGTCGGCGGCCTTCTCCTTGGCCTTCCGGAAGAGCTCGCGAATCTTGCGCTCCGTCTCGCCCACGTACTTGTTGAGGAGCTCGGGTCCCTTGATATTCAGGAAGTACCCTTGGATTTTTTCGCCGCGCCGTTGGGAGATCTTGTGCGCCAGGCTGTTGGCGACGGCTTTGGCGATCATCGTCTTGCCGCATCCGGGCGGTCCGTAGAGGAGCACGCCCTTGGGCGGCGTGAGCTTGTGCTCCTTGTAATGGTCGGGGTAGAGGTACGGCAGCTCGACGGCGTCCGCGATCGCCTCGATCTGGGCGCTGAGGCCGCCGACGTCGGCGTAGCCGATGTCGGGCACCTCTTCGAGGGCGAGATCTTCGACCTCGCTCCGCGGCAGTCGCTCGAGCAGATAGCCCGATTTCGAGTCCATCAGAATGTGGTCGCCCGTTCTCAACCCGACCGACCGGAGCGGGTCCGCAATGATGCCGACCTTTTCCACGTCGACGCCGACCGCGACGAGAGCCCGCTCGTCGTCGAGCCGTTCCTTGAGCACGACGACCTCACCCTGAATCTCGTAGCCGGCTGCGTCGATGACGTTGAGCGCTTCGTTGAGGAGCAGTTCCTGTCCCGGCCGCAGCGCCTTGACGTCGATGGACGCATGGAGCGCCACCTTCAGCTTGCGGCCCTGGGAGACGATGTTGACCGTGGCGTCCTGGTTCGCCGACAGGTAGACGCCGTAGGTCGACGGCGGCGCGCAGAGCTTGTCCACATCGTCCTTGAGCGCCGTGATCTGCTCGCGCGCCTGGCCGAGCGCGTTCAGCAGCTTCTCGTTTTGATTGAACGCCTGGACGAGCTGATGATTCGCCTTGCGGAGCTTGTCCTCGAGGGCGATGACTTCGGTCTCGGCGGCGAGCTCTTCCAACAGGTTCATGCGCCGACTCCTTCTATTCCGTGAGTGCCGTCTCGAGCCTGTCGACAAGGAGTTCGATCGGTTTTGGTCTGGATCTGCCATTGGGAGCGAATCCGATGGGTCAAAGTTGCAGTTACCCCTACACGTAGGGGGGCCCTTAGACCTTCGGGGGGTATCGTCCATCCCGGCCACGGCGACCGGGCAGGCCTTACGCAAGGATCATCGGCCGCCAGAACAATATCGCGGTCCCAAACGTTCCGCGAAAATCGTGTCGCGTTCTTGCGGAAATGAGGGCGCCTCGTGACGTGCTCCGGCGCCCGATCCTCACAAGGACCAAAGTCACTGTGCGGGCGCTGACGAAACTCTTCGGAGGAGCACGAATCCAATGCGAATCGCCGGCTCACGGTCTCGACGCTTCCTGTACGCGGGGCTCATCATCGGCTTGCTGTTGACGACCGGATCGTTGCTGGCGGCTCGGGGGGAGCAGCGGACGACCACGAAGCCCGTCTGCGCGGACGATAACGGCGGCATTACGCTGCCCGCCGGGTTCTGCGCGACGGTGTTCGCGGACAACGTCGGCCATGCCCGCCACCTCGTCGTGGCGCCGAACGGCGTGGTGTACGTCAACACCTGGAGCGGCCGATACTACGGCAACGACACGCCTCCGGCCGGTGGATTCCTCGTGGCGCTCCAGGACACCAGGGGCGAAGGCCGGGCCGACGTCAAGGTCCGTTTCGGCGGGAGCGTGCAGACCGGCAGCGCGGGGGGCACTGGCATCACGCTCTACCGCGGCGCGCTCTTCGCGGAGGTCGACGATCGCATCGTGCGGTACGCATTGCCGGCCTCGGGGATCGTGCCGACCGCGGCGCCGACGGTGATCGTCTCGGGACTGCCGCTCACTGGTGACCATCCCATGCACCCGTTCGCGATCGATGCGCGGGGTGCGCTGTACGTCAACAGCGGCTCAGCCACCAACGCCTGCCAGGTGCAGAACCGGATGCCCAGCTCGCCAGGGCACCAGCCGTGCACGGAGCTCGAGACGCGGGCCGGCATCTGGCGCTACGAGGCCGAGCGGACGGGACAGCGGTTCTCGCCCGCCGAGCGCTTCGTCACCGGGCTCCGCAACTCGGGCGGCGTCGCCGTCGACTCGACGGGCGTGGGCATCTATGCAACCCAGCACGGCCGCGACCAGCTCGCGGAGAACTGGCCGGCACTCTACAAACCCGAGCAGGGCGCCAGTCTGCCGGCGGAGGAGCTGGTCCGAGTCGAGCGCGGCGCCGACTTTGGGTGGCCCGAATGCTACTTCGACGACACGCAACAGAAGCTGGTCCTGGCGCCCGAGTACGGGGGCGATGGCGGAAAGGCTGTCGGGGTGTGCGCGCAGAAGCGAGGCCCGGTCGCGGCCTTCCCGGCCCACTGGGCGCCCAATGACCTCGCGCTCTACTACGGCAATCAGTTCCCTGAGCGCTTTCGCGGAGGTGCCTTCATCGCATTCCACGGCTCGTGGAATCGAGCGCCTTTCCCTCAGGAAGGCTACAACGTCGTGTTCCAGCCGCTGGCGAACGGCAAGCCCGCCGGGAAGTACGAGGTCTTCGCCGATGGCTTTGCGGGCGCCGTGAAGGAGCCGGGCCGCGCCGCGCACCGACCAGCGGGACTTGCCGTCGGTCCCGACGGCGCGCTCTACGTCGCGGACGATGCGCACGGCCGGATCTGGCGCATCGTCTACACGGGTGAGGCTGCGGCGGCGCGCCGCGCGCCGGCATCCGCTCCCTCCGCGAGCGCGGCAGCGTCGACACAAGGGGCCTCTGCCGAGCGCGTCGGGCCGCCCGAGGGCATCCATCCCGACGCGGGCGCCGATGCCGCGGGCTTGCCGACACCAAAGGGCGCGACGGCTGCGATGGTCGCGCAGGGCGACCGTCTCTTTCACACGAACTCGTGCGTCGGGTGCCACGGATCCAACGCGGAGGGCACGCCGCTCGGATCCGACCTCACGAAGGGCAAATGGCTGTGGGGCGACGGCAGCCTTCCTGCGATCAACCGGACGATCACCCAGGGCGTCGCGAAGCCGAAGGAGCACACGGGCGTGATGCCGCCGATGGGCGGTGCACAGCTCTCTCCGTCCGAGGTGTCGGCGCTCGCCGCGTATATCGCTGCACTGAACCAGCGCGCCGAGCGTTGAAAGGAAACTGAAGATGAAGCGATATCTCGTGGTTGTATTCGCGATGCTGGGTCTTGGACTACCGGCGAGTGCCCACGCCCAGTCGACCCGGGCTCAGCTCAAGGACGCCCAGGCGAAAGTTGTCGGGACCGCCACGCTCAGCGAAGTCCCCGGCGGTGTGCGCGTCACGCTCCGCGTGAACGGGCTCAAGCCGGGCGAGCACGGGTTCCACATTCACGCGGTCGGGAAGTGCGAGCCCCCGGACTTCATGTCGGCGGGTGGCCACTTCAATCCGTACGAGAAGCATCACGGATTAGCCAATCCCGCCGGTCCCCATGCGGGGGATTTCCCGAACCTCGAAGTGGGAGCCGATGGAACAGGCTCTCTCGACACGATCGACTCGCTGGTGACGCTGAAGGAAGGCGCGAACTCGCTGATCCGGCCGGGCGGCACGTCGCTGATCATCCACGCCGACCCGGACGACGAAAAGACCGATCCGGCAGGGAACTCAGGAGCCCGGGTGGCCTGCGGCAGGATCGAGCGCTGATCGGGGCCACTGACAGATCAATAGCCTGGCCGCCGGTCACCCACCTTTGGATGGCAGTCCTTCCGACGGGGTTACACGATCTTCGCGCGCATCGATTTCACCGTTTCTTCCTCTCTCAATGGTGGACGACATGAAAGGTGAGGGAACGGACCGATGAGGAAGACCGGGATCCATAGAACCCGCCGGGGTCGGACTGCTGCCCTGGTCTCGATATGCGGCCTCTTGCTCGGTGCCTGCGCGACGGTGCCGGCCGGCCCCGGGCTGATGGCGTTGCCAGGGACCGGCAAGTCATTCGAGCAGTTCCAGATCGATGACACGGTCTGTCGCCAGTGGGCGTCCCAGCAAACGGGAACGACGCCGGAACGCGCGGCTGGAGTGAGCACCGCCGAGGGCGCGGGCCTCGGCACGCTCCTGGGCGCCGGACTGGGGGCCGCCATCGGCGCCGCCGCGGGCCACCCGGGCGCTGGGGCGGCGATCGGTGCGGCTGGTGGCCTGCTCGCGGGGACGGGGGTGGGCGCCAGCAGGGGAGAGGCCGCCGGCCACCAGGCGCAGCGGCGATACGACAGCGCATACGGACAGTGCATGTATGCCAAGGGTAACCAGATTCCGGGCACGGCACCGCGCTAGCGATGAAAGCCAAACAGCAGAGCTTCACCATCTGGTATGTCATCGCGGCCTTTCTCGCCCTGTTTCTGGTCCAGGCGCTCGTGCTCGCCCCGCACGTCGAAAACCTCTCGTACAGCGAGTTCAAGTCGCTCGTCGCGAAGGACAAGGTCAGTAGCCTCGTGATCGGGAAGCAGGTCATCACCGGCACGCTGGCTGCCAACGGGCTGGAGGGACTGCTTCCGAAAGAGAAGATCGACGAGCTGGAGCGCTACGGCGGGGGCGTGCACCGGTTCGTCACTGCGCGCGTCGACGATCCTGGCCTTGTCGGCGAGCTCGAGGCGGCGCACGTGACCTTCACCGGGAGCGTGGAGAACACCTGGCTCACGGCCTTGCTCTCGTGGGTCGTGCCCGCGCTGGTGTTCGTCGGGTTGTGGGCGCTCGTGATGAGGCGGATGGGCAACACGCAGAGCGGCCTTCTCGCCATCGGAAAGAGCAAGGCCAAGGTCTACGTCGAGCACAGCACCGGCGTGACCTTCGACGACGTGGCGGGCATCGACGAAGCGCGCGGCGAGCTGATGGAGATTGTGGACTTTCTCAAGCAGCCCGAGCGGTATCAGCGTCTCGGAGGAAGGATCCCGAAAGGTGTCCTGCTCGTCGGGCCTCCCGGCACCGGGAAGACACTGCTCGCCAAGGCGGTCGCCGGAGAAGCCAGGGTGCCATTCTTCAGCCTCAGCGGCTCGGACTTCGTCGAGATGTTCGTCGGCGTCGGCGCCGCGCGGATCCGCGACATGTTCGCGCAGGCCCAGGACAAGGCGCCGAGCATCATCTTCATCGACGAGCTGGACGCCATCGGCAAGGCGCGGGGCGTGAGCCCCGTGATGGGGGGCCACGACGAACGGGAGCAGACGTTGAACCAGCTCCTGGCGGAGATGGACGGGTTCGATACTCAGAAAGGAGTCATTCTCCTTGCCGCCACCAACCGCCCAGAGATCCTCGATCCCGCGTTGCTGCGGCCAGGCCGCTTCGACCGGCAGGTGGCGATCGATCGGCCCGACCTGAATGGCCGGGAGAAGATCCTGAAAGTCCACACGCGCACGGTGACGCTCGCGCCCGGCCTGGATCTGGCCACCATCGCCGCGCGGACGATTGGGTTCGTCGGCGCCGATCTCGCCAATCTCGTGAACGAAGCCGCGCTCCGCGCCGCCCGCCAGGACAAGGACGCGATCGACATGACGGACTTCGACGAGGCGATCGACCGGATCGTGGCGGGCCTCGAGCGGAAGTCGCGGGTCATCAGTCCCCGGGAGAAGGAGATCGTCGCCTACCACGAGGCCGGACACGCCCTGGTGGCGGAGTCGCGCCCGCACACCGACCGGGTCGCGAAGGTGTCCATCATCCCCCGCGGAGTGGCGGCCCTCGGGTACACGCAGCAGTTGCCCGTCGAGGATCGATATCTGATGACGCGCGCGGAGCTCGCCGATCGGCTCGATGTCCTGCTGGGCGGCCGGGTGGCCGAGGAATTGATCTTCAGCGACGTCTCCACCGGCGCCTCCGATGATCTCCGGCGAGCGACCGACATCGCACGCCACATGATCACCCAGTACGGGATGAGCGAGACGCTCGGCCTGGCCACGTTCGAGCAGCCCCGGCAGGCCCTGTTTCTCCCCGTGCCGTCGGGCCAGCCCAAGGACTACAGCGAGCGGACCGCCGAGGCGATCGACGCGGAGATCCAGCAGATGCTGAACGCGGCCCACGAGCGGGTGCGCGCGACGCTCGGCGCGAGGCGGGCGACGCTCGAGGCGGTGGCCAAGCGCTTGATCCAGCAGGAAGTCGTCGATCGGGCGGCGCTCGTCCAGCTGATCGCCGAGACCGAGGCGGCGACGTCGTAGGCCCTCGGACGGTGCTGCACGGCGCGGCCGCGCCGGACCGCACGCAAGCAGAGGCAATCGTCAGCCGCTACGGACGGACGCCGCCGGCCCACCGCAGCGAACGGACTCATGGACTACCTCTTCAGCGAGCTGATGCTGCACCTGCGGGAGGACGGGTACCAGTGGTTCAGTCTAGGTCTGGCTCCCCTCGCTGGTGTCGGCATCCGCCGTGATGCCACGTTGGAGGAGCGGGCCAAGTTCGAGCCGGTGTGGGAGGAACGATTTCTCGTTTACCGGTACGGTCACGCCGGCTTCGTCAGGACTGCGCTTGCGCTGGAGCGTATCACCTCGGGGGGAGCCTGATGAACGAGCCGACGCTCCTCCGGCTCGTGGCGCGCATCGCGCCCGTCGAGTAGTGCCCGGGGCTGTGTCTCGCCGAAGTAGTTGATGTACCGGTCGATCAGCCGCGGTCGATCTGCCAGCAACGCACACAAATACACGATCGAATCAGCGAGATGGCGCACGGTGTTTGATCGCAACGCTTACCCTCCAAACCGGGGCGTCTGCGGAGCCCTCGGCATCCAGCCGTCGGGCGCGGCTGCCGGAGCATCGCGTTTATCGTTATGTTGTCGTCTCTCGATGTTCAGACGACGACGCTCCCGTGCACGCTTCTCGGGTCATCCTGTTTGGGCAAGAACGCGAAAGGTCCGGCGGCCCGGCATTACGGATTCCTGCGAAAACTCGCCGCCCACCCCTCGCTTCGTCCGCCAACCTCCTCGAAATAGCGAGAGTGGAGATTTGCGAGAGGCGCGCGCTGCCGGACAGCGGCAATGGCCCGAAGGAGAAGGTAAGTGACGAATCGTTGGGATCGATGGAAGCCTAGAGTGCGATTCGCCCTCTCCTTCATGCTGCTGGTGTTGCCGGGCCTGGCCGGGTGCACGTCCGGCATATCGGCCTTGGGCGAGCCGCCGGCCGCCTCCGACGTCGACGTCGACCCGTGGCCCAGGCAGCTCGCGAGCGGGGACAACACGTTCTCGGTCTTCCAGCCGCAGTACGAGAGCTGGAGCCAGGGCCGGCTCAGCGGCCGGGCGGCAGTCGCGGTGGAGGACCCCGTCTCGTCGCAGCCCAGGTACGGCGTGATCTGGTTCACCGCCCGGACCGAGGTCGACAAGGAAGCGCGCATGGTCGCCCTCGAGGACGTGACCGTCTCGAAGGCCGATTTCCCGACGACGCCGGACGGCGGGGCCGCCTACCTCGCGGCGCTGCGGCAGATCCTGTCAGGTCAGCCGTTGACGATCGCGCTCGATCGGCTTCAGGCCGAGCTGGAAGTGGAGCGGGTGGAGGATCCGGGCCGGATCGTCCAGGTCAAGAACGACCCGCCGCGGATCATCGTCAGCCAGGGGCCGGCGTTGCTCGTGCGGATCGATGGCCAGCCGGTATTGCGAGAGGTTGGGGGGACCGGCCTCCTTCGGCTGATCAACACGCGGGTGCTGCTCCTGCTCGACCAGTCGAAAGGGCGTTACTACCTCTGGCTGATGAACCGGTGGCTCGCGGCTCCCAAGCTCGATGGGCCATGGGCAGTCCTCGCCAATCCGCCGGCCTCACTGGGAATAGCCAAGAACGCGGCCGTCCAGAGCGGGCAGGTTGATCTGCTCGACAAGCCGGCCCCCGAACTCGAGCAGCTCCTCCAGACAGGGGCCATCCCAGCGATCTACGTGAGCACGGTCCCGGCAGAGCTCATCGTGCTCAGGGGTCAGCCCGCCCTGGCGCCGATCACCGACACCGACATCCTCCAGGTGACGAATACCGACGACGACCTCTTCCTCTATACGCCGCAGCAAGACTACTACGTGCTCCTTTCGGGCCGGTGGTTCCGAGCCAAGTCGCTCGAGGGCCCATGGGAGTATGTGGCGACCGGGCCGCCTGGGGACTTTGCGCGGATTCCGGAGAGCCATCCGAAGGGAGCGGTCCTCGCCTCGGTTCCTGGAACACCTCAGGCACGACAGGCCGTGATCGCGAACGACATCCCGCAGACGGCGACGATCAGCCGGAACGGCGCGAAGCTCGCCGTGCACTACGACGGCCCGCCGCAGCTCAAGCCGATCGAGGGGACGCCGCTGCAGTACGTCGTGAACGCATCCTTCCCGGTGATCCGTGTCGACGCGACCTCGTACTACGCCCTCCAGAACGGCGTGTGGTTTGTCGGCTCGTCGCTCACCGGATCGTGGGCGGTAGCGACCAGTGTGCCGTCCGTGATCTATACGATCCCGGCGAGCTCCCCGCTTCACTACGTCACGTATGCGTACGTGTACGGCGCCACGCCAGAAGTCGTGTACACGGGCTACACGCCGGGCTATCTCGGGACGGTGGTTGCGCCGGGACCAGTCGTGGTCTACGGCACCGGCTACACGTATCCGGGTTGGGTCGACACGTTCTGGTATCCGTGGCCGGTGACCTGGGGCTGGGGCCCGTTCGACCTGGGCTTCGGAGTCGACGTCTTCACCGGTTTCGAGTTCGGCTTCGCCGTCAGCCCCTACTGGGGCTGGCATCACGGCTGGGGGTGGCACGGCGGCTGCTGCTGGGGCTGGCATCACGGTATCAGCCACGTGAACGTGTACCACCACTGGGGCGACCACGTTCACTTCACCCGGAATCACTTCATCGATCATGGAAACATCCGGGGCGGGCGCTTCGGCGGAGGCGACGTCTATGCGGGTCGCGACGGTCACGTCTACCGTCGGGACGGTCAGGGCCACTGGCAGGAACACACGAGGGGCGGGAGCTGGACCGGCCTCCGCGGGCCTTCTGCCGTGCACGAACAGTCGCATCAGGCCAGAGAGATGGGCCAGCAGCGCTTCAGCAACTTCAACCGGGGGTTCGGTGCCCACGGATTCGCGGGCGGATCTCACGGTGGCGGTTTCCACGGCGGCGGTGGCTTCCATGGGGGCGGTGGGCACGGAGGCGGCGGCCACCGTTGAGCCGGTGGCGCCCCAGAGCACAGGAGAGATATCGATGAATCCATGGCGATCGATGATCGTAGCGGTAACACTTCTACTCGGCGGCGCACTCGTGATAGCGTGGCCGGCCGGACCTGTCGCGGCGGCCGACGACGTGCCGCTCGCCGATCGCCTCTTTCGGGTGGAGTGGACGGCGGGAGCCAGCGGCCAGGGCCAGACGCGGATCATTGGCTACGTCTACAACGAGTCCGACCACGATGCCACGAATGTCCAGCTTCGGATCAGCGCGCTCGACGCGTCGGGTCGCACGGTCAGGAGCGTGATCAAGCCGATGGGTGATCCGGTTCCGGCGGCGGGCCGCGCCTTCTTCGACCTCCAGGTGCCGAACACGAGCCCGTCCTACCAGGTGGAGGTGGAGTCCTTCGGCTTCATCGACGATCCGTGGACGACGCAGAGGACGGAGCATCTCCTGGTGGCCGCCGGCTTCGAGATGAAGCTCGCCGATACCCCGGAGAAGCTCGCCAACCTGAGTACGATGACACCGCGGCGAACGCTCGTCCCCGAGGAGCGCGACAACCGGCTGTATTACGTCTATGCCGACCCCGATCTCTGCAAATGCCTGTATGTGGGGACCTCGACGCAGTACGAACAGGCGCTTCAGAAGAGTTACGCGAGCGACCAGTCGATTGCAGTCGGGCAGGAACTAAACGCCCTCGCCTGGGACCTCTGGGTCCCCTGGCCCTGATTCTCGGGTTCGTGTAACTTTCCACCCCGACCCGCCCTCTCAAGGATCGATCCCATACTGCTGCTTTGCTGGAGGCTGAGATGGGTCTGTCGTCGTTGCACCAGCTACCACGTCGCTTCGGCATCACCGTCGTCCTCGGTCTCGCGTTCCACTCGCTGTTCCCCGTCCACGATGTGCCGGGGGCGTGGGCACAGTCCAGTCAGGCTGCGACCGAGCCGAAGCGGCCCGCGTATCAGCTCGGATCAGCCGGACGGTTCAACGAGGACTGGTCCAGCTTGAGAGGGGTGGACCTGAGCGCGACGGACGATGTTTTGGACCGACTGAAGTTCATTCCCCTGAGTCCTGACCAGAACGTGTGGCTGAGCATCGGAGGGCAGGTCCGCGAGCGCGGGGAGTACTTCAAACACTTCCTGTTCGGCGCCTCGGAGCCCAAGGATTCCGATGGCTACCTCCTCTCCCGGTACCGGCTGAGCGCGGACCTCCACGTGACCCAGTACTTCCGCATGTTCGCCGAAGGGAAGAGCGCATTCGCGCTGGACCGCGACCTGGTTGGAGGCCGGACGAACGCCTTCGTGGACGAGTTCGACCTGCTGAACGGCTTCGCGGACATCATGATTCCGTTCGGCCCGCAGGCGAGCGTGACACTGCGCGGCGGCCGTCAGGAGCTGATCTTCGGCTCCCAGCGGTTGGTCGGGCCGGGGGACTTCACGCAGGTCCCTCGCACCTTCGAGGGCGGCGCCGCCTACGGCCAGATCGCAGACTGGACTATCACCCCGTTCTGGGTCCAGTCGGTGGTGGTCTCGCAGTACACCTTCAACAAGTCCACTTCGGACCTGCAGCTGTTCGGCGTATTCGGCACCGGGCCTCTTTACGTCCTGCCCGTGAACCTGGACCTCTACTGGCTGGATGCCGACAACAGGACCGCTACCTTCAACGGCACTATCGGACGGGAGCACCGGCATACCCTCGGCGGACGCGCCTGGGGCAAGATCGGCGCCACCGGCCTGGACTTCGAGGTCGAGGGGGCGACCCAGTTCGGGACGATTGGCCGCGGCGACATCGGGGCGTGGATGCTCACGACCGTGCTCGGCTACACCCTGCCGATCCCACGGTTGTCGCCCCGCGTCTACGTCGAGTTCGACTACGCCAGCGGCGACGACAGGCGCGGAGGGGACGTCGGAACGTTCAATCAACTCTATCCGAACGCCCACTCGTTCCTGGGGTACATCGACTACATCGGGCGACAGAACATCATCAGCCCCAACGCCGGGGTCAGCATCAGCCCGATCCAGGGACTCACGCTTTCGCTCCAGCAGTACTTCTTCTGGCGGGCTTCCGATCGTGACGCGATCTACAACAAGAGTGGCGGCGTGCTGCGGCCGGGGACGGCCACCACCGCCCGCTACGTCGGCGCCGAGACCGACCTTTACGGTACCTACAACTTCACCCGTCACCTCCTCGGCTATGCGGGCTATAGCCGCTTCTTCGCCGGCGAGTTCATCGACAAGACGGGCAAGGACAAGGATAGCGACTTCTACTACGTGGCGATCCAGTACACGTTCTGATCTCGCGAGCGGCGTCGGCGCACAAAAGTGATATCGAGTGTGTCGAGTGCCCAACAGCGCGCGTCAGAAGGGAGGAGGATGAGGGACGAGCGCCGCCTGGGCGGCCTCAACCCGAACACGACCTAGCGCATGTGGATCGTCAGACTCGCCCTTCGACGGCCGTACACGTTCGTGGTCATGGCCCTCTTGATCGCCGTCCTCGGCGTCGTGGCCATCGTGACCATGACCGTCGACATCTTCCCCGCCATCAACATCCCGGTCGTCACCGTCATCTGGAACTACTCCGGACTGTCGCCGACCGAGATGCAGAATCGGATCGTGACCGTGACCGAGCGGGCGTTCACCACCACGGTGAACGGGATCGAGCACATCGAATCGGTGTCGCTCCGGGGTGTGGCCATCACCCGGCTCTACTTCCATCCCAATGTGCCGATCGAGGCGGCCATCGCCCAGGTCAACGCCCAGGCGCAGCAGATCGTGCGCGTGCTCCCGCCGGGCATCTTCCCGCCGCTCATCATCCAGTACAACGCCGCCAGCGTCCCCGTTCTCCTGGCGAGCTTGAGCAGCGATCAACTGCCCGAGGAGCAGCTCAACGATCTGGGCAACAACTTCATCCGCACCCAGCTCGTCACCATTCAGGGGGCATCCGTCCCCGTGCCCTACGGCGGCAAGCTACGCGTGGTGAACGTCGACATCGACCCTGACGCGCTCTATGCACGGGGGCTATCGCCGCAGGATGTCACCA
>QHSQ01000220.1 GCA_003221615.1 Candidatus Rokuibacteriota bacterium
TGCTGATCGATCGAGTTCCAGTCGACGATCCGGAGGTCGACCTTCACGCCGGCCTGCTTGGTGTACTGATCGGACAGACCCTGCCAGAAGGACTTCGTGTGGTCCTTGCTGTACTCGGCGATCACGACGGTGATCGACTTCCCGCCGCCGGCGCCCCCCGATCGCTCGGCGCCCCGATCGCACGCGCCGACCAAAGCGGCGACGGAGAGCACCGCCAGAGCCGTGACAGCTCGGATCGCAGGCCGTGTCCCTCCCGCGCGATCGGGCCCGTCCACGGCCTCATCTTAGCCGGGACGCCGAGAATGTCGGCTATTTCGCGTCGGGGCGGGAGCGGGCGTCGGTCCCGGGCGGTGCTGCCGCTGCGAGAACCCCCGGCGTCGTCTGCGCGGGGGCGCCGGGTTGGCCGCTCCAGCCCGTCAAGCCGTATTCCGTGATCTTGTTCAGCATCGTCTTGTAGCTGACCCTCAGGATCCGGGATGCCTCGAGTCGATTGCCTCGCACGCGCTCGAGCACGTCGGCGAGCGCGATCCGCTCGGCTTCCCGCGCCGCGCGGCGCGCGATCTCGCGCAGCCCCTCGCTGATCGGAGCGAGCCGAGCGGGCGTTCCGCATCGACGCCGACCATCCACGACGAGGGCCGCGAACTCCTGCTCGCCGTCGGGCAGCACCACCATGCGGCGCACGGTGTTCTCCAGCTCTCTGACGTTGCCCCACCACGGGTGCTCGCCGAGCAGGGCCAGGGTCTCGGACGAGAGCCGCTTCTGTCGTCCGTACTGGGCGTTGAATCGATCGAGAAACCAGGCCACCAGCGCCGGGATCTCCTCGCGCCGCTCCCGCAGCGGGGGAATCCGCAGCTCGACCACGTTGAGTCGGTAATACAGGTCCTCGCGGAACTCCAGGCTGGCGAGCGCCTTCTCGAGATCTCGATTGGTGGCGGCGATCACGCGGGCGTCGACCTCGATCTGCGCGTGGCCGCCGACGCGCGAGAACCGAAAGTCCTGGAGGACGTGCAGGAGCTTGGCCTGGAGCTCGTGAGACATGTCGCCGATCTCGTCGAGGTAGATCGTGCCCTGGTTCGCGTATTCGAAAAGTCCGAGCTTGCGCCGGATGGCGCCGGTGAACGCCCCCTTCTCGTAGCCGAACAGCTCGGACTCGAGCAGGCCGGATGGGATCGCCGCGCAGTTGACCCGGACGAACGGGCCCTCACGGCGGGCGGAGCGGGCATGGATGGCGCGCGCCACGAGATCCTTTCCGACACCGCTTTCTCCGCGCAGGAGGACGGTCGCGTCCGTATCGGCGATGCTGCCGATCGTCGCCCCGATGGAGCGCATGGCGACGCTCCGCTCGAAGATCGGGACGTCGCCGACCAGATCGTGCTCTCGGGAGCCCCCGGGGATCGTCGCTCCGTCTGCTGCATCAGCTCGTTCAGTCGTCACAAGCCCCTCCTGTGCGAACCATGAGTCCGAGTGCCGGCGCGAGCCCGCGGTCCCGCCTGCGCGACGGGTAGGCATCCAGGGGAGGGTCAGGCGAGCGGAGGACCTCGAGGCTGGTGCGGAGCGAAGGCCGGGTTCGGATCCAGCCGGTCGCCGGCCAGCGGCAGCGTCCAGATCGGCACCCAGTGCGGCTCGAGCCCGGACAGCAAGCCCGTCTCGATCACGCTCGAGGTGGACGTGATGCGAACGATCACGTCGTCGAAGTCGGCGTCGTCCCAGAAGCCGGGAATCCAGGTCGGATCGGGCGGATCGGCGTACGCGAGCAGTACACCGCAAACGAGCGTTCCAACCACCGCAAACGCGATGAGCCGACGCTTCATGCCGTCGCGTAAGGTACCTGAGACCGCCGAAGCCCGCAAGAGAGGGCTCTGAGCAGCCGACGAGCCGGAGGTCCTGCCGTATCGCCGTGCGGCAGGGTGACGGAATCGAAGGAACTCCTATCTCGCGTGCTACGCTCGGGGCCGATGACGAAGGTGCTGCTCGGGCTCACCCTGCTGGCCCTGACCGGTTGCAGCACCACCGCGAATATCAAGGCGACGCCGCTCAAGGAGCAGAGCGCACCCCAGATCGACGCCGACCGCAAGCAATGCGATGAGTGGGCCAAGGAGACGGCGGCCGTCCCCACCGGCTTCGCCGCCTGCCTGATCGCGGCGGGATACGAAACGGAGCCGGAAGTGGGCTCCACCTCGCAAAACGTGCGGCTGACCCGCCAGTCGACCGCGACGGAGCCGACGCGCGTGCTCCTGGACGTGCTCGACTGCGATGCCCAGGCGCGCCGAGAAGCCGAGAGCGATCTCGGCTTTATCTCGATCTGGATCCGCGAAAACCTCAACTGGCACTGGAAGGTCAACACCCAGAAGCGGCGGCAATTCTTCGTCGACTGTCTCAGGCCGCGGGGTTACGACATCGGGAAGACCTGAGCCCGCGCGTCCGACCAACACGGGAGGGGCAGATGGGCAAGCTGATCCTCGCGGCAGTGTTGATCGCCGGTGGTCTCTTGGTAGGCCGATTCCTCGTCGCGATGGCCGGCCAGGTGCGCGACCCGACCCGATCACGGTTGCCGCTGGTCGCGATCGGCCGCACGGTGCGGGGCGCCGGGGTTCTGTTCGGGCTCCTCATCATCGTCCTGTCGAGCTTCGTGGTGGTCGACTCCGGCCACGTCGGCGTCGTGACCGTATTCGGCAACGTCGAGAAGGCACCGCTCTACAACGGTCTGCATTTCGTGCTTCCGTACAAGGACGTCATCCAGATGGACACCCGCGTGCAGAAGCACGAGGCGAAGTACGACGCCGCGTCGGTGGACATCCAGGCGGTCCACGCGGTGATGGCGTTGAACTACCGGCTCATCGATGACCGCGCGCCCGAGGTCTACCGCACCGTAGGGCTCAGGTACGAGCACTCGATCATCGATCCCGCCGCGGCCGAGGTGCTGAAGGCGAACACCGCCGTCCACGCCGCCAACGACATCCTGCAGCAGCGCCCGAGGATCAAGGCGGACGTGCAGGACGGTCTCACCAAGTGGCTGGCGAAGTACGGCATCCAGGTCACCGAGGTGTCGATCAAGGACATCCGCTTCGACAAGGATTTCGAGCAGGCGGTCGAGCGCAAGCAGATCGCCCAGCAAGTCGCCGAGCAGAAGCGCTACGAGGTGGATCAGGCCAAGCGTGAGGCGGAGTCGAAAGTGGCCCGCGAGCGCGGCGAAGGGGCCGCCGTCCAGGCGCGTGCGGAGGGCGAAGCGGCCGCCCTCCGGCTGCGCGCTGCCGCGGAGGCGGAGTACAACGCCAAGGTGACGCAGTCCCTCACCGCAACCCTCATCCAGCAACAATATCTGGCGAAGTGGGACGGCCGCCTGCCCCAGTTCGTCACCGGCAGCGGCGGCAACTTGCTCATGCAGATTCCGACGCCCGGGCGCGGCGCGGAACGCTGAGGGTTTGCGCCCAGGTCAGGCACCGCGCGAGCCTCTCGCCGGACTAGAGCCAGAACTGCAGTCGCGGCAGGATCGCCGCCGGACCTCTGCAAGTAACGTTATCGAGTTCGTCATCGCCACGTAACGCTCGCGGCCTACACTCGCCGGCGAGCGCATGCGGCGTCTCTTCCTCGGGCTCGCGCTGGCCATCCTCGCGTCGGCCGCCGCCGTCCCGGCCGAGCTGCCGACGATCGTCGTCGAGGACTGGTCACGGCAGGTCGAAGGCCGAACCGGCATCCCCGAGGGCTGGAAGGGCCACGGCTGGGGTAGTCCGAAGTACGACTTCGCGATCGTCGCCGAGGGCTCCGACAGGGTCCTGCGACTTCGCAGCCGGGGCGACAACTCGACGATCAGCAAGGAGACCAGGGTCGACGTCACGAAGCTTCCCGTGATGGTCTGGCGCTGGAAGGTCGTGACCCTGCCGGCGGGGGGCGACTGCCGGCGGAAGGCCACGGACGACGAGGCGGCCCAGGTCTACGTCACCTTTCCCCGCTCCCCGACGGCTTTCCGGTCACGGATCATCGGCTACGTCTGGGACACGACCGCGCCCGTCGGCACGATCGTGAAGAGCGAGAGCAGCGACCTGGTGACCTACGTGGTCGTGCGCTCGGGCCGGGCCGAGCTCGGACGCTGGCTGACCGAGACGCGCAACGTCCACGACGACTACCGGCAGATCTACGGCGAGTCCCCCGCCGAGGAGGTCGGCGCGGTCTCGATCGCCATCGACTCCAACGACACCCGATCGAGCGCCGAGTCCTCCATCGGCGCCATCGTCTTCCGCAAGCCCTGAGGCGCGATCCCCGGGGGCCGGCCCACGGCTCAGGCGGGCCGGAGGAAGCGCGGCGAGTAGGCGATGACGTCGGTCAGCGGGTCGGTCGCCAGCTTCACGAACCAGACCAGCGCCAGGCGCGGCCCGTGCGCCCATACCAGATACGCGACGCGCCCGGCCACCACCGCCGCGGTCCACGCGAACCACTCATAGGCGACCGTCGCGGCCAGCGGACGCAGCGCCTCGATCGTGAAGGCGCCCGACCACACCACGTTGACGATCGGAATCGCGAGGTAG
>QHSQ01000221.1 GCA_003221615.1 Candidatus Rokuibacteriota bacterium
CAGGCATGCTCGGTACCGGGATGGGACTCCACATCGCCGACGCTGGCGGCAACGAACTCGGCGACGGCGATATCCCCCGGCGACCGCTGGGTCGTACCGGCGCCCAGGTGTCGGCGCTGGGTGTGGGCGGTCACCACCTCGGCGATCTCTCCACCGCCGACGAGGCGATCCGCCTCGTCCAGGAGGCGGTGGACGCGGGCATCACCTTCTTCGACAACTGCTGGGAGTATTACAACGGCAAGACCGAGAACCTTCTGGGACGGGCACTCCGGGGCCGGCGGGACAAGGTCGTCCTGATGACCAAGGTCTGCACACACGGCCGGAGCGGGCGGCTCGCACTGGAGATGCTCGAGGAGTCGCTGCGGCGGCTGCAGACCGATCATCTGGACCTGTGGCAGATCCACGGCATCGTCTACGACAACGATCCCGAACTGGCGTACGCCAAGGGCGGCGTGCTCGAGGCGTTCGATCGCGCGAAGCAGCAGGGCAAGGTCCGCTTCGTCGGCTTTACCGGCCACAAGGCTCCCGCCTTCCATCTGAAGATGCTCGAGCTGGGGTATCCCTTCGACACGGTGCAGATGCCGCTCAACCCGTTCGACGCAGGCTTCCACAGCTTCGAGCGACAAGTCCTGCCCGAGGTCAACCGGCGGGGCATGGCGCCGCTCGGCATGAAGAGCATGGGCGGCACGGCCTGGGCGGTGAAGAGCGGCGTCGTCAGCGCCGACGAGCTGCTACGCTACGCGATGAGCTTACCGGTCGCCACCACCATCAGCGGCATGGACTCGCTCGCCGTGCTGCGCCAGAACCTCGCGATCGCACGCGGCTTCACGCCGATGACGGCGGCGGCGATGGACGACCTGCGCGCCCGCTGCGCGCCGACGGCGGCCGACGGCCGCTACGAGCCGTACAAGGTCTCGCTGCGGTACGACAACCCCGTGACGCGCATGCCGCATGGCTTCCCGATCGATCCCACGCAGCGCGAGGTCGTGGACATGCTGAAGTACGGCAACGGCACGTGGGAAACGAAGTAGATCGCCGGAGCTTCCTGCAAGGCCTTGCCGGCGCCCCGTTGCCGATCCCGCGTCGGCCGCTGGGGCGCACGGGCGAGCGCGTCTCGATCCTCGGGCTCGGCGGCTATCACCTCGGCACCATGCCCTCGCTGCAGGACGCGATCGCCCTCGTCCATGAGGCGATCGACGCGGGCCTGACCTTCTTCGACAACGCCTGGGAGTACCACGACGGCCGGAGCGAGGAATGGCTGGGCCACGCGCTGCAGGGCCGGCGCGACAAGGTCTTCCTGATGACCAAGGTTTGCACGCACGGCCGCGACGGGAAAGTCGCGATGCGTCAGCTCGAGGAATCGCTGGCGCGGCTGCGGACGGATCATCTCGACCTCTGGCAGATCCACGAGGTCATCTACGAGAACGACCCCGAGCTGCACTTCGCGCCCGGCGGGGTCGTCGAGGCCCTGGCCCAGGCCAGGAAGGACGGCAAGGTGCGATTCGTCGGATTCACCGGCCACAAGAGTCCGGCGATTCACCTCAAGATGCTGGCGCACAGCTTTCCGTTCGACACCGTGCAGATGCCGCTCAACTGTTTCGACGGCACCTATCGCAGCTTCGAGCAGCAGGTGTTGCCCGAGCTCGAGCGGCGTGGCATCGCCGCGCTCGGGATGAAGAGCCTGGGCGGCGACGGCCAGCCGATCCTGCATGGCGTCGTCACCGCGGAGGAAGCGCTGCGCTACGCGATGAGCCTGCCGGTGGTCACCACCATCAGCGGCATCGACTCCGTAGACGTCCTGCGCCAGAACCTCGCGATCGCGCGCGGCTTCACCCCGATGACGCCGGAAGCGATGCGCGCGCTCCGCGGCCGCTGCGCCGGTTACGCCGCGGACGGGCACCTCGAACTGTTCAAATCGACCAAGCGGTACGACGGGGCGGTGGGCCGCCAGCAGCACGGCTATCCGCCGGCGGACCAGCTCCCGCTCTGATTATGGCCACCGCAATTGCCCTCGATGTCAACGGTCGATCGGTCACCGTGACGGTCGACGATCCCCAGATGCCGCTGCTCTACGCTCTCCGCAATGACCTGGGACTCCACGGCCCGACCTTCGGCTGCGGCCTCGCCCAGTGCGGCGCCTGCACCGTGCATCTCGACGGCAAGGCGGTGCGCTCCTGCGTGATGCCGCTCGCGGCGGTCGGGACGCAGAAGGTCGTCACGCTCGAAGGTCTCGGCACGCCGGAGCGGCCGCATCCCGTGCAGCAGGCCTTCATCGATGAGCAGGCCGTGCAGTGCGGCTACTGCATCAACGGCATGATCATGCAGGCCGCCGCCTTTCTGGCCACCAGCAAGGACCCGAGTGAAGCCGACCTCAAGCAGGCGCTCGCCGGCAACCTGTGCCGGTGCGGGACTCATCTAAGAATCGTCCGCGCCGTCACGCGCGTCGCTCGCCGCCGCTGACGATGTCGTTCGCTGAGACGAGCCGTCGCGATTTTCTAAAGGGCACCGGCGTCCTCGTCGTGAGCTTCACGCTCGCGCCGCTGGTGGCGAGCTGCGCGCGGGGCAGCGCCGCGACGCGGACGCTCGCGCCCGACCAGGTCGACGCCTTCCTCGCGATCGATGCGCGGGGCGGCGTCACCGTCTTTTCCGGCAAGGTCGACCTCGGGACGGGCGTGCGCACGGCCATCACCCAGATTGCGGCCGACGAGCTGGACGTGCCGCTGGAGCTCGTCACCGTCATCGAGGGCGACACCGCGCTCACCCCGGATCAGGGCGTCACGTCCGGCAGCCTGTCCATCGAGAAGGGCGGGATGCAGATCCGCCAGGCGGCCGCCACCGCGCGGCGCGCGCTGGTGCAGCAGGCGGCGCAGCGGCTCGGCGTACCCGCCGGCGATCTGGTGGTGAAGAACGGGACCGTCGGATCGCGGTCGGGCGGCAAGCAGGCGACGTACGGCGAGCTGCTCCGCGGCCGTACGTTTTCGCTGAAGATCGACTCTCAGGCGCCGCTCAAAGATCCGGCGTCCTACACGATCGTGGGGCGGTCGGTGGCCCGCCTCGACATCCCCGCCAAGGTCACCGGGCGGTTCACCTTCATGCAGAACGTTCGCGTGCCCGGCATGCTGCACGGCCGGGTGGTGCGCCCGCCGGCCATCGGCGCTGCGCTGCGGAGCGTGGACGAGGCGTCGGTCAAGAGCGTCCCCGGCCTCGTGAAGGTCGTTCGCCTCGGCAATTTCCTCGGTGTCGTGGCCGAGACCGAGTGGGGCGCCATCACCGCCGCGCGGCAGCTCCGCGCCACGTGGTCGCCCTGGGCAGGGCTACCGGACGAGAGCCGACTCTGGCGGCACGTCCGCGACACGGCCGTCGTCAAGAATGACGTCACCAGCAACGTCGGCGACGTCGAGCAGGCGCTCCCGCGCGCGGCGCGGCGGCTGGCCGCGACGTACGACTTCGCGATGCACACGCATGGCTCGATCGGGCCGTCGTGCGCGATCGCCGAGATCAAGGACGGGTCTCTCACGTGCTGGTCGGCCAGCCAGGCGACGCACGATCTGCGCAGGCAGCTCGCCACCATGCTGGCGATGCCGGAGCGTGACGTGCGCGTGATCTACGTCGAAGGCGCAGGCTGCTACGGCCGCAACGGCCACGAGGACGCCGCCGCCGACGCCGCGCTGCTCGCACGCGCCGTCGGGCGGCCGGTGCGCGTGCAGTGGATGCGCGCCGACGAGCACGGCTGGGACCCCAAGGGACCGCCGACACTGATCGACCTGCAGGCCGGGCTCGACGAGATCGGCCGGGTGCTCGCGTGGTCCTCGCAGTTCTTCGTCCCGCAAGGCGGGACGGGCGCTGTCGAGCTGCTCGCGGTCGGGCTCGCCAACCTTCCGGGCAAGACCGGGCTCAATCCCGGGGGCATCCTCAACGACATGGCGATCCCGTATGGCTTCGCCAACGTGCGGACCGTCGCGCACCGGCTCGCCACGACGCCGCTCCGCCCCTCGTGGATACGCTCGCCGGGGCGCCTGCAGAACACCTTCGCCAACGAGTCGTTCATGGACGAGCTGGCGTCCGCCGCCCAAGTGGATCCCTTCGCGTTCCGGCTGCGGTATCTCGACGATCCGCGCGGCGCCGAGGTGCTGAGGCGGCTGGTTCGCCTGGCCAGCTGGGAAGGCCGGGCTTCGTCGCAGCGTGATACCAGCGATGTCGCCACCGGCCGCGGCGTCTCGTACGTGAAGTACGAGCTGTATCGCACGTACGTCGGCGCGGTTGCCACGGTGGAGGTGAACCGCAAGACCGGCGCGCTGCGCGCGACGCATTTCGCCATCGTCCACGACTGCGGCCAGGTCATCAATCCCGACGGCGTCCGGAACCAGATCGAAGGCAACGTGGTGCAGACGGTGAGCCGCACGCTGAAGGAACAGGTCACCTTCGATCGATCGCGCGTGACGAGTCTCGACTGGGCGAGCTATCCGATCCTCACGTTCCCCGAGATCCCCACCGTCGACATCGAGCTGGTCGATCGCCCGACCGATAAGCCGTGGGGCGCGGGTGAGCCCGCCGCTGCCGTCGTCCCCGCCGCCATCGCCAACGCGGTCTTCGACGCGATCGGCGTGCGACTGCGATCGGTACCCTTCACGCCGGCCAAGGTGCTCGCCGCCATCCAGGCGGGGCCATGAACGTCGCCCTCTTCGGCGGCACGTTCGATCCGATCCACCGCGGGCATCTCGCCATCGCCCGCGCCGCTCGGCGTCAGCTCATGCTCGAGGAAATCCTGTTCGTTCCGTCG
>QHSQ01000222.1 GCA_003221615.1 Candidatus Rokuibacteriota bacterium
AGGTATGGGCTCCCGAAGCCGAGCTCGCTGGCGGAGCCCATGGCTCAGAGAGAAGGAAAGCGCCGAAGATGCGCGTCCCAGCCGCGGGTCACCCGGTCCTCGGTGTCTAGCCGGTCTAGGCGCAGTCCGAATACGTGAGCGAGCCGTCGCACGAGGGCCTGACCGGCCTCCACACGACGGCCGGCCCGTGCTGCGGCGAGCACGTCGTCGGCTAGGGATGCGAGCGTGCCGAGCGCCGACGGTGTGCTTAGGTCGTCGTTCATCGCCGCGGTGAAGTCGGCCTCGGCACCGGCCACGTGCAGCGGATCGCCCTCGCCCCCTGATACCGTGACCGCGGCGCGCAGCTTCTCCGCGAGCTGTGCTGCGTCAGCGAGCTGGTCAGGATCGTGGTTCCATTTGAGGCGATAGTAATGCTGTCCGAGGTAGAGGCGGAGCGCGTCCGGCGACCAATGCTTCAGCAGGTTGCGCACCATGACCAGGTTGCCCAGTGACTTGCTCATCTTGGCGCCTTCGTGCTCGACCATGGCCGTGTGCAACCAGACGCGGGCGAATGGGGAGCAGCCCGTGACGGGCTCGGCCTGGGCGATCTCGCACTCGTGATGCGGGAAGACCAGGTCGCCGCCGCCCCCGTGAACGTCGAGCGTGGGTCCCAGAAAGCGCGTACTCATCACCGAGCACTCGATATGCCAGCCGGGACGGCCCGGACCCCACGGACTGTCCCAGGTCGGTTCGCCTGGTGCCGCCCCCTGCCACAACACGAAGTCGAGAGGATCGCGCTTGTGCGGATCGTCGGGCCGGTTGCCGCGCTCATTGGCGACCGCCAGCATTTCGGACCGGGGCAGATGACTGAGCAGTCCGAAGGCGGGCCAGGCATTGACGCGATAGTACACGCTGCCGCCGGACACGTAGGCGAGGCCGCGCTCGATCAGCGCGCCGACGGCGGTAACGATGTCGGGGATGACGTCGGTGGCGCGCGGGTACTCGTCCGGCGGGCGGACGTTCAGGACCTGCATGTCGCGGATGAAGTGCGAGGTCCAGCGATTGCCGAGGCGCGCCAGTCCACACCGACCTCGGCTGCCTTGCGCAGGATGTCATCATCGATGTCCGTGACATTCTGGACGTAGCGCACGGTCAACCCCCGGCTCTCGAGGTGCCGCACGAACACGTCGGCGACCGTGTACGTAAAGGCGTGGCCGAGGTGCGTGGTGTCGTAAGGCGTGATGCCACACACGTACAGGGTGATAGCGCGACCCGAGGGCTCGATTGTCTCGACCGCGCCGGACAGGGTGTTGTAGACGTTCACGTGGTGATCGTAACAGGCAGGGATCTTTGACGAGGAATAACGTGCGACTTCTCCCGGGCAACGACAAGCCGCCGGATCGCCCGGTGACACTCAGTTTGAACCACCCCGCGCGCCGAATCTGACTCCGCAGCGCGAGCGCTCGCTTGAGCTCGACTCGGACCTGACACCACACCTCCGCGCTCCGACGCGTGTGCAGCATCACGCGCAGGACGCGGTTGATGCGGAGCCAGGGTGCCAGATACGGGCGTCGGTGTCGTTCACTTCACCTTCGGCCCGCGCGGGTCCACGGTGTCGCGGTAACGCTGAATAAACTCGGACGGCAGCATCAGCCGAACCGGGAACTCTGCCTCGACCAGCGTGCGGTACTTCAAGATCGTGGCCTCGTGGCAGGTGACGAACGCGGCGCACTCACGCTTGATCGCGAGCATGACGTGGTGCGCGTCGAGCCGGTCGAGGCCGATCTCGCGAAGCCGGCGCGCGACCGAGTCGTCCTCGATCAGCGGGTAAGTGACGAACCCGCCTCTTCCGCCCGGACCGGGCGTAGACCGTGTTGAAGCCGCGCAGCTGGTGGTCGTCGGCGAACTCCACCCGCGGAAGGGCGGCGGACATCGCGGCGTGAGCGCTACGGTATTGCTCAGGCAGCGGCCGCTCTCGATCATGCACGGCTGAGACGACGAGGGCAATCCTCCGGTTGTCGGACCAATCCTTCAATACCCGAATCGCGTCATTCTCTTCCTCACGCTGGTGCCATCGCCAGAGCGCCTACACCCTCGAGACCAAGCGTGGAGCTCATCGCCCGCCCGACCTCACCGAGCGCCGTGAGTTGGTCTACCGAGCGAGTCAACTCCTGCGTGCGTGCCTGAAGGTCGGTCAGCAAGCGGACGTTCTCGATCGCGATCACGGCCTGGTCGGCAAACGTCTCGAGCAACGTGATCTGATTGTGGGAGAAGGGCTCGGGCACCGATCGCGACACCCCGAGCGCACCGATCGGGGTGCTCTCGCGCAACATGGGCACCACGAGAATGCTGGCGAGTCCGACCGCCCGCGCGTGATCCTGCGGATACTCCGGATCTCGCGCCACGTCCGCGATGTGGATCACCGCACCGTCGACGATCGCACGACATAAGGCCCGGGTCCGGCCTGGCGGCGTCGGGAAGTGCCTTTGTAGCGCAGCGAGTCGCTCGGACTCGACCGCGCTGGTCGCTGCGAGATGCACAAGCTCACCGTCGAACCGGACGAGACTAGCATCCCGGGCGGCGCATAGGTGGGTGGCACTGCGAACGATACAGTCGAAGACCGGCTGAACGTCGGTTGTTCTACCACTGACTCAGGAGCCGACGGCACCGAGCTCCAGACGCGACGAGATGCCCTTGCGATCCGCGCCGCCCGCGGCCTCGGGGGCGCCGACCTCGGCCCGCCCCGCCGCCGCGCCGCTGCTCTCGTTGAGCGCGCGGACGGTCGCTTCCCCGCGGCGCTTAGCGAGCTCTGTCACCTCAGACTCGGCCAGCGGCGCCATCTCCACCAGCTGCCGGTAGAACGCCTCGTAGAGCGCGCGGTCGCCCGAGCCGCGCCCCACGAGTGCCAGCACCGCGCTGGCGCGCTCCGCTTTCTTGCCGCTGCTCTTCTCGTACCGCGCCATGGCCTCGTCGACGGCCTTGTCGCGGCCGCGCTCGCGCAGCATCGCCTCGAGCGCGCGCTGCGTCTTGACGTCGTCGAACGCGACCGGGCCGGGATCCTCGCCCGGCTTCAGCGTCACGCCCAGGCGCCGCGCGAGATCCTCGCGCACGTGCCGGGCGCGCAGCGCCTCGCCGTCCAGCTTCGCGTCGTAGCCGCCGTGCACGGTCACCTTGAGCTGCGGCCGCTTGCCGAGCACCTCGCCGACGCGCTTGAGCTTCTCTCTCTCGGGCGGCGGCACGACGTCGCGGCCCGGCTCGAACGCGACGGCCTCCATCCTCTCTTCGCCGCTTCCTCCGAACAGCGCGCCGAGCGCCCGGAACGGCGCCGTCGCGACTTTGGTGATGACCGTGACGAGCGCCTGCCAGAGCACGTGACCATAGCTGAACTCGGGATGGTCGACGTTGCCGCGCACCGGCACGGCGACGTTGATGCGGCCGTCGGAGTCGGTCAGGATGGCGATGGCGAGGTCGAGCGGCAGCTTCATCGCGCCGGCACTCTCGACGCGCGCGCCGAGCTTGAAGCGCTCCAGGACGACCTTGTTCTCACCCTGCAGCTCACTGCGGTCGACCTTGTACTCGAGGTCGAGGTTCATCGTGCCGGCCTCTATCCGCCGGCCGGCGAAGGTGGCGCTGTACGGCGACAGCGTCGACATCGGCACGTTGCGGAAGATCACCGCGATATCCGTGAAGACCTTCGGCTGCAGCGCGCTCATCGATCCGTCGACCTTGACCGACCCGAACTCGTCGACCTGTCCGTCGAGCTTCACCGTCGCGCGGCCGTTCGGGTCGGAGCCGAGCCCGGCGACGGCGCCATTGAGCGTATGGATGCGCGTCGCGAAGGGCAGCACGAGGCTCAGGTCGGCGAAGTTCATCGAGCTGTTGTCGAGCCGCACGCGACCGATGCGCACCGGAAACGCCGGGCTCGGCTCGCGGCCGGTCGTGGTCGTCGGCAGCGCGCTCGGCGTGGGCGGCGCTGGCGCCGTGTTCTGCGCCGTCGCGCCCGGTTTCATGAGCTTCGCGAGATTTAAGGTCTTGTCCTGAAAGATCACGAGGCGCCCATCGAGGTCGCCCACGCGAACCTCGTCGATCTCCAGCCGATCGGCTCCCAAGCCGAACCGGATCGTCTCGGCGTGCAGCGACTTCCAGGCGAGCACCGGATCGGCGATGTCGGCTTCCATCACGACCAGACGCTCGACGTCGGCCGAACCGGTGTAGGTCACCGAGGGACTCTCCGCGCCGGCGCGATACGTCAGTTTCCCCGTGCTCGACACCTCGCCGGAGCGCAACACGACGTCGGCCGAACGGGCCACGTAGGGCTGCGCGGGCGTGAGGGCGAGCTGCGTAAGCTTCAGCATCGCGTCGGCCGTGCGTCCGTCGTGCGCGACGCGGCCCCGCGCAGTGAAGCGGCCGCCCTGCACCACACGGAAGCTCGCATCGAAGGGCCACGGCTTCTTGCCGTCGGTGCGCACGTCACGGACGCTGGCCTTCAGGTCCGCGAGGCCGAGCTCGACGGCGGGCGTGGTGCCGCGGTCCGTGATGCCGACGCGATGGTCGGCCAGCTCGAGCTTGTCGAGCGCGATGCTCCACGGCTTTTCCGGGGGCGCGGCGTTCGTCGGCGGCACGTTCCCGGTTGATCTCACTTTCGCGGCCGGCGCAGCC
>QHSQ01000223.1 GCA_003221615.1 Candidatus Rokuibacteriota bacterium
GAGATCAATGTGGCGACGTCGCCCATGCGCTGATAGAGCGAGCGGCGATAGCGACGCATGTCGCGGGTGAAGATCGACTGCCAGACCGTGGCCCGCAGACGGACGATCGGCGCGGAGTTACCGATGATGTTGTGGAAGATGTAGTGAAATGCGCGCCGGACCTGGAAGAACGCGGCGAAGAGATGCGGCACGTCGCGGTCGGCCACGAGCCTGGCGCGCGAGATCTGGAGCAGGCGCTCGACGTCGTGGCGGAACCTGCGATAGAAGCCCACGGCAGCGGTGGCCGCACGCTCGTCGATCAGCCCGTAGAAGTCGTCGTCGTAGCGGGCGAACAACATGTAGATGACGACGTCCTCGTAAAGCTGCAGGTCCTCCGCGCCCGGCCTGGCCTGCTCGGCCAACCGGGCGGCGAGCCGCTCGCTGAGCGCCCCGGCGCGCTCGCGCAGCGCGAACACGTTGGGCGGAGGCTCGGGGTCCCCGGTGGCATGCCAGAGCGTGCCGCCGGGCACGAACGCGTCTCCGAGCGCCTGCCGCTCGCACTCGATCCGCTCGGGCAGGAACGGGTTGCAGTATGCGAGGCGCGAGATCGCTTCGGCCAGCGTCCGGTCGGAGCCCGTCAAGAAAGCCATTAGCCTAGGCACAGAATGTATAGCCCATGATCATCCAATGTCTATACCGCGCTTCGGCGCGACCCGGCACCGCGAGGTAAGTCTGTGAAATGACGACATGAGCTCGAGCGCACTCGCGTGGCACGTCCCGTGACCCTCCCCGAGCCGGGAGGACGATAATGAACGACGGTCACGAGACGCTGCGATCGACCATCGAGACCCTCTTCGCCCAGCAGGTCGAGAGCCTCACCGCCTCCGTCGAATTCCAGGCCCTGGAAGACGGGAGGGCGGAGCCCGATCGGTACGACGCATTCATCGAGAACGTCGCGCGTGCGCATCTTCGGTCGCCGCAGCTGCTCGCGTTTCTCTATGCACTGGCACCGCCGGCCGCGGAAGCCGATCTTCGTGACAACCTGCTCGAGGAGCTGGGGCTCGACGAGGACTCGGGACGGCCGCATCCCGATTTGCTGCGGCAACTGTTGGTGGGCGCGGGGCTCGGCTGCCGGCTCGCGACCCTCGAAGCCCAGGCTGACGAGGACCTACGCCAGCTCATCGTCGACCCGCTCCTCTACGGATCACTGCGCGAAGTCGGCCTCGCCGCCCTCACCGAGATCGTCGCGTTCGAGTACATGCTCTCGCGCGTCGCCGGCCGCATCGCGCGGGCGCTGGCGAACCACCGCGGACTGCCCGCGCCGGCGCTCGAATGGTTCACACACCACTCGGAGGTAGACATGCGCCACGCCGAGCAAGGCCTGGCCGATCTCGAGGCCTACGTCCGCTACTACGAATTCGTGGACGGCGAGGCACTGACACTCGTCGAGATGACCTTGCGCGAGAACGTCTTCGCGCGACGCTACTTCCGCGATTTCGTGGCGGCGGGCGCGGGTGGCGCCCGGCGATGAAGCTCCTGGCGGCCACGCTGTACGCGCTCCGGATCCCGTTCGTGGAGTCGTTCAGTCATAGCGCCGGCGAACGGCGCTGGTCCGATTCGGTGGTGGTGCGGGTGCGCGACGATGTCGCAACGGAGGGGTACGGTGAGGGAACGCCCCGCCCCTACGTCACCGGCGAGACGGTCGAGACCATGCTCGACCATCTTGCGAAAGAGCTGTGGCCGCGGGTCGTCGACCGCGAGGTGCCGTCGGCCGACGATCTGGAGGCATTCGCCGCCTTCCTGCCCGAGACCCATCTTGCCGGCGCGATCGCGCCACACGCGAGCCGCGCCGCGCTCGAGCTCGCGGTGCTCGATTGCGCGCTGCGACGGACCATGCGTCCGCTCGCTGCGTTGCTGCCGCCCCGGCGGAATCGCGTGACCTACAGCGGCGTGATCACGGCCGGCCCGGTCGCGCGGGCCGTGAAGCACGCACGACAGATGCGGGCGATCGGCCTGCACGACATCAAGGTGAAGGTCGGGTTCGAGGACGACGTTGCCCGGGTGGCAGCCGTGCGCGAAGCACTCGGGCCCGAGGCGTCGCTCCGGCTCGACGCCAACGGCGCCTGGCGCTTCGACCGCGCCGGCGAGGTCTTGAACGCGGTGGCACATCTCGGGATCGCCGCCGTCGAGCAGCCCCTGCCGCGCGGCTCGGTCGAAGAGCTTGCGCGGCTCCGACAAGCGACTCCGGTCCCGATCATGGTCGACGAATCACTCGTGACCCGGGCGGACGCCGAGGCGCTGATCGCAGCCAGGGCGGCCGATTTCTTCAACGTGAGGATCTCGAAGTGTGGAGGGCTCGCCGGTTCGCTGGCGGCTTCCTTGGCGGCTCTCCACGCCGGCCTCGGCGTTCAGGTCGGAAGCCAGGTCGGCGAGACGGCGATCCTGTCCGCCGCGGGCCGCCATCTCGCCGCCGCGCTGCCCGCGGTCGCCTTCGTCGAGGGATCGTTCGGCACGCTGCTGCTCGCCGAGGACGTCAGCGTCGAGAGCGTGCGGTTCGGTCACCGCGGCGGAGCTCCAATCCTGACCGGACCCGGTCTCGGCATCCGCGTCGTCGAGGAGCGCCTACGTCGGCGCGCCGTCGCCGTGCGCGAGCTCACCGCGGAGGGATGACATGCACGGGACCGGCCCGGCGTGACGGAGATACGGAAATGACCCGCAGGCTCGCCCCGGCTCTCATGGCCGCTGTCATCATTGTTGCCCTCGGCGCTTGCATCCCGGGAACCTACCTCGACCCGCTAGACAACTACACACGCGGCCTTCGCCTCTTCGACCGCGGTCAGCCTGAGAACGCCATTCTGTTCTGGAAGCCGCTTGCCGAGAAAGGCGACTGCGACGCTCAGTATCGCTATGGAACTCTCTTCTTCCTGGGTGCAGGTGTCCCGCAGAGTTTCGATCTGGCGCGGGATTGGTGGTCCAAGGCTGCGAACCAGGGGCAGTATCGCGCCCAGTTGATGCTCGCCACGGCCCATGGACACAGGTCGGTGACAACGGGCAGCTTCGTTCGAGCCTTCAGAGTCGATTGTCGGCAGGGCTGCGGAGTGCCGCGAGATCTTCAGCGAGCGTACGAGTGGCTTCGTCTGGCCCGGGATCTCGTGCCACGCAATCTCGAAGCGTTTCGCCAGCAGGCCAACTTGGAAATCGTGGATCTCGAAGCCGAGCTGACACCGGCTCAGAGGGCGGATGCCGAACATCGTATCAGCGACTGGATACCGAGTCCGGCTCGATGCGTGCCACGTGAGCTGTGAAGGGCGAGCTCGCCGCGGAGGGATGACATGGGACGGTTGCTCGGATACGCGCTCACGGCCCAGCAGTGGCGCCATCGCCGCGCCTTCGAGGCGGCGACTGGCGACCCGGAACAGGCCCAGGCCCGAGTCCGGCGCGCTCTGCTCCGCGACAATGCCGACACGGTGTTCGGCCGTGAGCACGGCTTCGCGACGATCGGGTCGGCAGCCGAGTACGCGCGGCAGGTGCCGATCCGCGACTATGAAACTCTGCGACCGTATATCGGCCGGATCATGGCCGGCGAGACAGGGGTGCTGACCGCGGAAGCGCCGTTCATGTTCACGACGACGAGCGGCACGACCGGCGAGCCGAAGTTCATCCCGGTGACGACCGGCTGGGCACGGGCCATGGCCACGCTGATGCGCCTGTGGACCTCTTACGCGCTGCGAGACCATCCCGGGATGCTGGACGCCCGCGTGCTGACGATCGTCGGCCCGGCCACCGAGGGCGTTGCGCCCGGCGGCCTGCCCTACGGCGCGATGACCGGATTGACGTATGAGCGCCTGCCGTGGCTCGTCCGGCGGCAGCACGCGCTGCCGTATGCCGCCGCACTGATCCGCGATCACGAGAGCCGCTATTTCGTGACGCTCCGCCTGGCGCTCGGCCGCTCGATCTCTTCGATAGCCACGCCGAACCCCAGCACGCTGCTCAGGCTCGCGGCGATCGTGGCGGGCCGCGGCGACGAGCTCCTGCGCGCAATCCACGATGGCACGCTGGGGGCGGCCCAGCTCGAGCCGATTGCCGGGGCGGGCGTGACCGGTCGCGATGTCCGCGCCGCGCTCACGGCCAGGCTGCGCCCCGACCCTCGGCGGGCAGCGTTCATCGAGGCCGTCGCCAGGCGCCGAGACGGGCTGATCCTCGGTGACTGCTGGCCCGAGCTTGTCCTCGTCGCGTGCTGGCTCGGGGGGAGCGCGGGAATTCAGGCGCGCCATCTCGACGCGCACTTCGGCCAGCAGGTCGCCCGGCGCGACCTCGGGCTCGTCGCCAGCGAGGGGCGCTTCACCATCCCGGTTGATGACGACTCTGCGGCGGGCGTCCTCGCGATCCACACCAGTTTCTACGAGTTCATCGCCGAAGAGGACATCGACGACCCGACACCTCGCGCGCTTCTGTGCCACGAGCTCACCGAGGGGAGTCGCTACTACGTCATCGTGACCGGGGCGAACGGACTCTACCGCTACGACATGAACGACGTCGTCGAGGTCCGCGGCTTTCATGGGC
>QHSQ01000054.1 GCA_003221615.1 Candidatus Rokuibacteriota bacterium
AGGAAGAGGCCAATGACGACGGGTTTGCCCGGTCGCTCGCGACACTGGCCGAGTGCTACGTGAACGACGCCTTCGCGGCCGCGCATCGCGCCCACGCCTCGATCGCCGCGATCACGAGGCACCTGCAGCCGGCGGCCGCCGGGCTCTTGATGCAGCAGGAGCTGGCGGCGCTCGGCCGGATCCTCGAATCACCGGACAAGCCGCTGGTCGCGATCCTCGGCGGGGCGAAGGTCTCGGACAAGCTCACGCTCGTCGAGCATCTGCTCGACCGCGTCGACGCGCTGCTCATCGGCGGCGGCATGGCCTTCACGTTCCTCGCCTCGCTCGGCCACGCGGTCGGCCGCTCGCTCGTCGAGCCCGACCATCTCGACACGGCGCGGCGCACGCTCGACGCCGCGCGGCGTCGCGGAGTGGCCCTGGTCCTGCCGATCGATGCGGTCGTCGCCGACGGTCTCGACAGCGCGCAGGGGCGCGCGGTGGGGATTCGTGAGATCCCGGCCGGACAGATGGGCCTCGACATCGGACCTCGCACCGTCGAGCGTTTCACGAAGGCGCTGACCGGCGCCCGCACGATCGTCTGGAACGGACCGATGGGCGTCTTCGAGCGGACCCCGTTCGCGGCGGGCACGCTCGCGCTGGCGCGCGCGGTCGCGGGCTCGCCAGCCTTCACCGTGATCGGCGGGGGCGACACCGTCGCCGCCGTCACGCAGGCCGGCGTCGCCGAGCAGATCGGCTACATCTCGACGGCCGGCGGCGCGTTCCTGGAGTTTCTCGAGGGCCGCACGCTGCCCGGCGTCGAAGCGTTGACGGACGCCGCCTGATGCGCACCCCGCTCGTCATCGGCAACTGGAAGATGCACGGCACCGTCGCGGAGGCCCGCACCCTCTCGACCGCAATCCGCGACGGGCTCAAGCGACCGCGCGGCGTGCAGGTGGTCGTGTGCCCGCCGTTCACCGCGCTCGCCGCAGTGTCGGAGATCCTGGCCGGCGCGCCGATCCAGCTCGGCGCCCAGACGTGTCATCACGAGCCCGCCGGCGCGCACACCGGCGAGGTCTCGGTGCCGATGCTCGCCGAGCTCGGCTGCCGCTGGATCCTCGCGGGTCACTCCGAGCGGCGCAAGGAGATGGGCGAGACGGACGAGCAGATCAAGCTGAAGGTCCGCGCGATCCTGTCCCACGAGCTCACGCCGGTGCTCTGCGTGGGTGAGACCGCCGACGAGCGCCGGCAGGGACTGACCTTCACCACGGTCGAGGGCCAGCTGCGAGCGGGGCTCACCGGGCTCTCCGCCGACCAGATCGCGAAGACCGTGCTCGCCTACGAGCCCGTCTGGGCCATCGGGACGGGCGCGAACGCGACGCCCGGCCAAGCGGCCGAGGTACACGGATATCTGCGGGGGCTCGTCTCCGAGCTCGCGTCCAAGGAGATCGCCCAGACCGTCCGTATCCTGTACGGCGGCAGCGTGAAGGCCGAGAACGCCGAGGCGCTCATGGCCGAGCCCGAGGTCGACGGCGCGCTCGTCGGCGGCGCGAGCCTCAACGCGCAGGGGTTCATCGGAATCGTACGAAAGGCGGCACGCATCGGGACCGCCTCCAAGGAGTGACCGAGTGCATATCGTCCTGACGATCGTTCACGTCCTCGCGTGCTTCGCCATCATCGGCATCGTCCTCCTGCAGTCGGGCAAGGGGGCCGATATCGGCTCGGCGTTCGGCGGCGCGGGCAGTCAGGCCGTCTTCGGCTCGATGGGCACGCCGACCTTGCTCGGCAAGATCACCACCGGGATCGCCATCGTCTTCACGCTCACGTCGTTCACGCTCGCCATCTTGGGCGGCGAGCGCGGGAGCTCGGTCGTGCGCGAGGCCGCGCCGCCCCCGGTGAGCGCACCCGCGGCCCCGGCGGCCCCCGCCGAGCCGACATCGCCGACACCGACGCAGCCGCGCTGAGCCCATGCGTCGCGGCGATCCGCTCCGCCTTCCCGGCCTGCTCCTGCTGCTGGTGCTCGCCGGATGCGGGCCCGATGCGGACAGCGCCGTGGAGGTCGCGGCAGGGCAGGGGTCGGCCAAGCCCGCGTACGGCGACACGTACATCGAGGCGCTGCAGGGCAACATCTCGGGCCTGATCCCCAACGTCCTCAGCGACGGGCCGTCGTTCGAGGTCGCCTCGCTGATGTACAACGGCCTCGTGAAGTACGACAAGGACCTCAATCTCGCCGGCGAGCTGGCCGAGTCCTGGCAGTACAGCCGTGACTGCCTCGATCTCACCCTCAATCTGCGCCGCAACGTGCGCTGGCACGACGGCCAGCCGTTCACCGCCGCCGACGTCATCTTCACGTACGAGACCATGATCAATCCGAAGACGCCGACCGCCTACGGCGGCGACTTCAAGGCGGTCGAGTCGGTCGAGGCGGTCGATCAGTACACGGTGCACGTGCGCTACAAGCACCCCAGCGCGAAGGCGCTCCAGAGCTGGAGCGTCTGGATGCTGCCCAAGCACCTCCTGGAGACGGCCGCGGGCGAGGGCAAGCTCCGCGAAGCACCGCAGAACCGCACGAACCCCGTCGGGACCGGCCCGTACCTGTTCAAGGAATGGAAGTCCGGCGAGAAGGTCGTGCTCGTCGCCAATCCCAGCTACTTCGAGGGCCGTCCTTATATCTCGCGCGTGGTCTACCGGATCATTCCGAGCTCGGCGACGACCTTCCTGGAGCTGAAGGCCAAGGGCGTCGACGGCGCCAAGCTCACCGCGCTCCAGTTCAAGCGGCAGACCGAGTATCCGGCCTTCCGCAAGGCCTACGTCAAGTACCAATACGCGGCGAATGTCTACGTCTACCTCGGCATGAATCTGCGTGACCCGCGCTTCGCGGACCGGCGCGTGCGGCAGGCCTTCGCCCACGCGATCAACAAGCGCGAGATCATCGACGGCGTGCGCCTCGGCCTGGCCCGCGAAGCGACCGGGCCCTACAAGCCCGGGACGTGGCAGTACAACCCGAACGTGCACCAGTATCCGTACGATCCGGCCAAAGCGGCGTCGCTGCTGGCCGAGGCGGGCTGGAACGAGAAGAACTCCGACGGCATCCTGCTCAAGAACGGGCAGCCGTTCAAGTTCGACCTCCTGAGCGCGCAGGGGAGCGATGAGGGCCGGAAGGTCGCCGAGATCATCCAGGCCTCGCTCAAGGACATCGGGGTCCAGGTCGAGATCCGCGTCATCGAGTGGGCCGCGCTCCTGAAGGAGTACATCAAGAAGCGGAACTTCGAGGCCGTGATCCTGGCCTGGGGGATCACGCCCGACCCGGATCAATACGACATCTGGCACTCGTCCAAGACCTCGCCCGACGAGCTCAACCGCATCGGGTACGCGAACCCCGTGGTGGACGAGCTCCTCGAGAAGGGGCGGGGCACGTGCATCGAGGCCGATCGCAAGAAGTACTACGATCGGCTGCAAGAGGTCCTGGCCGACGACCAGCCGATCGTGTTCCTGTATTTTCGCGACGGGCTCCCGGTCGTCTCGTCGCGGGTGCGCGGCATCGTGCCGTCGCCGATCGGCATCAACTACAACTTCAACGAGTGGTTCGTCCCGCTGAGCCTGCATCGCTATACGGCCGGGTAGATCTGGCGCCGCCGCGATAGAATAGCGCGCCATGTTCGGCTACGCGCTGCGGCGGCTCATCCTGGCGATCCCGCTCCTCATCGGAATCACCTTCGTCTCGTTCCTGGTGATTCACCTGGCGCCGGGCGAGCCGGTCGAAAACCAATCGGGCGAGAGCAGCACGCAGTCCGACGCCAAGCTCCGCGAGCGGCTGCGGGAGATCTACGGTCTCGACAAGCCGCTGCACGTCCAGTACTGGAACTGGGTGACGCGGCTGGCGCGGCTCGACTTCGGTCGCTCGTTCTCGCCGGATGCGCGGCCGGTGCTCCAGAAGATCGGCGAGCGGCTTCCGATCACGCTGCTCCTCAACATCGTCGAGCTGATGATCATCGTCGCGCTCGCGATCCCGATCGGGGTGCTGTCGGCGACGCGCCAGTACTCGACGTTCGACAAGGTCACGACGGTCTTCGTGTTCGTGGGCTTCGCCACGCCCGACTTCTGGCTGGCGCTCATGCTCATGATCCTCTTCGGTGTCCAGCTCGGCTGGCTCCCGATCTCGGGCCTGCGGTCGCCCACGTGGGAATACCTGGCGTTCTGGAGGCAGCAGTGGGACTTCGTCGCGCACCTCGCCCTGCCGATCCTGGTCGCGACCTTCGGCGGGCTCGCCGGCTTCTCGCGCTATATGCGCCAGTCGATGCTCGAGGTGGTGCGACAGGACTACATTCAATCCGCGCGCGCCAAGGGCCTTTCGGAGAGCGTGGTGATCGGCAAGCACGCGCTCCGTAACGCGCTGCTCCCGATCGTCACGGTCCTCGGCCTCTCGCTGCCCGGCCTCATCGGCGGCAGCGTGATCGTCGAGTCGATCTTCGCCATTCCCGGCATGGGGCAGCTCATGGTCCAGGCGGTCTTCGAGCGCGACTACCCAGTCATCATGGGTAACCTCGTCATCGTCGCCACCCTCACCCTCGTCGCCAACCTGATCGCCGATCTCACGTACAGCCTGGTCGATCCGCGGATCCGTGTGGCCGCGCGCCGAGGCCGCCGGTGAGCGCGTGAGGGGGTTCTGGCGGGCGTTTCGCCGAAACCGGCTCGCGCTGATCGGCGGGGTCGTCGTCGTCGTCCTGGTGCTGCTGGCGTTGCTGGCGCATTGGATCGCGCCGTGGGATCCGAACCGGCCCGACGTGCGCAAGATCCTCGACGAGCCCTCCAAGTCCCATCCGCTCGGGACCGACCAGCTCGGCCGTGACGTGCTCTCCCGCATGCTCTACGGCGCGCGCGTCTCGCTCGCGGTCGGCTTCGTGTCGGTCGGGATCGCGACGATGATCGGGATCGTGCTCGGGTCGCTGGCCGGCTACCACGGCGGGACGATCGACGCGATCGTGATGCGGCTCGTCGACCTCATGCTGGTCTTTCCGCGCCTGTTCCTGCTCCTCGCGGTGCTCGCGTTTCTGCGGCCCTCGATCTGGACGATCATGGCGGTGATCGGTCTCACCGGCTGGATGAGCGTTGCCCGCCTGGTGCGCGCCGAATTCCTCACGCTGAAGGAGCGCGAGTTCGTCGTCTGGTCGCAGTCGATCGGCGCGAGCGCATACCGCACGATCTGGCGCCACATCCTGCCCAACGCCGTCGGGCCGGTGCTGGTGGCGATGACGCTCGGCATCCCCGCCGCGATCCTCACCGAGTCGGGGCTGTCGTTCCTCGGGCTCGGGGTCCAGCCGCCTCATGCGACCTGGGGCAACATCTTGAACGAGGGCAAGGACGCGATCGAGATCGGCTGGTGGCTCTCGGCCTATCCGGGTCTCGCGATCCTCGTCACCGTGCTCTCGTACAATCTCCTCGGTGAAGGGATTCGTGACGCGCTCGATCCGCGGCTCCGCCAGAGCGTCGGCCGAATTGTCAGTCGCTCGCGATAGCGTTATACTTCGGCCTCGCATCTCGCCGAAGTGGCGGAACTGGCAGACGCGCACGTTTGAGGGGCGTGTGGGGCAACCCGTGGGGGTTCGAGTCCCCCCTTCGGCACCAATCCTTCTTTCCCGAAGCGATCGGCCTTCCAGTCCTGAAAAGCCAACGGACGTTGCCGGATATGGGCGGGGGAGTTTTCTCCCCCGCCTACACCGATGCTACGGGGCCTCGACTTCGTCGCAGTGACACGCGTCGTCCCAATGGGCTTCGGCAACGCTCGCCACGGGGGCAAGAGCACCGAGGAGCACGAGCGCGAAGATGATGACTTGCTTCATCTGATCTCCCCCCCCTCCATCTCTCACCACTTACGAGGGCGACACCGCACTGGGTGGAGCTCGCGGCATCAAACTTCGGCAAGAACGCACAAGTTCGGGTCCAGCTCGACGTCACGGCTCGACGTCACGGAGATCCGAACCTGGGCCTCGCACGAGCGCGTCGCGGTGAAACGAGGTGACCTCATGGCCTTCCTCTGCGCGGTTGTCGCGGTCGTCCTGCTCACCGCGGTGGGCTGTTCGTCGGTTTCGGTCTGCCTCGAACAGGAGAAAGGGGTGTCCGCAAGCGAGGACGCCAGGAGCCAAGGCTGCGCGCCGAATCGACCGACGCGGTGACACGAGCAAAGACAGGAGGCGCGTGATGGCGACGACCCGCCGCAGGCGCGCGGTCGCGTCCCCCTTCGGCGCCAAGTTCACGTCCCACGAGAATCCATGATCGGGTCAACGAGACTCACGGAGCGGCCTGGGCGGCGCTCGAGCCAATGACCGGCCTCGTAGGGCTGCAGCTCGTCACACTCTTCGTGCTCGCTTCGGTGCTCGCCGGCTGTGCCATGATGAAAAGTGGAGTGCTCGATCTGTCGTGGACACCCCCGACCGCGAACGTCGATGGAAGCCCGGCGACCGATATCGCGTCGTACCGCATCTACTACGGCACGACGTCGAACCCGTGCCCGGGCGATACCCCTTTGACGGTCTCTGCGACGACGGCGAGCCCGGGCCAGACGGTGAAGACGAGGCTGACCGGACTGAAGATGGGCGAGCTCTACTACGTGGCGGTCACCGCCGTGAGCTCGAGCGGCAAGGAGAGCGTCTGCTCGGTCGCGACCAGTGGCCGAGCCCGCAATCCTGACTGAACGGGCTCGAGGACCCCGCGCACCTGCTCCGCACGCTCCGAGCGCCGACCAACAGATGAGCTGAGCGCGGCTCACCCTGGTCCTGGGTCCCGCGGCCGCTGGACGAAGAGCCGTATGGCATAATGGCCCGGTTGGAACGAACTGAACGGCTGCTCATGGCGCAATCACTTCCGGTGATCCAGCCCGACAGTCATCCGCTCCTGGGTCGAAAGCCGGCGTGGCTGAAGGTGCGGGCGCCCGGCGGGCCGAACTACATGCGGCTCAAGGGCCGCCTGCGCGAGTGGAATCTCCACACGGTCTGCGAGGAAGCCCACTGTCCCAACATCGGCGAGTGCTGGGAAGAGGCCACCGCGACCTTCATGATCCTGGGCGACGTGTGCACGCGCAACTGCGGCTACTGCGCCGTGGCGCACGGTAAGCCGATCTGGGAGGACCGCGAGGAGCCGGAGCGGATCGGGCGCGCCGCCGGCGATCTCGGGCTCGAGTACGTCGTCATCACCTCGGTGAATCGCGACGACCTGGCCGACGGGGGCGCCGCCCACTGGGCGGCCACGATCCGCGCCGTGCGTCGCCACGCCCCGCGCTGCCGGGTCGAGGTGCTCATTCCCGACTTTCAGGGGAGCCCGGCGTCGCTCGAAACCGTCATCGCGGCCGGCCCGGACATCCTGAACCACAACACCGAGACGGTTCCGCGACTCTACAAGGTCGCCCGGCACGGTGGTCGCTACGAGCGGGCGCTCGGGCTGTTCCGCCACGCTCGCGCCGTGGCGCCGGCGCTCGTGCGGAAGTCCGGGATCATCCTCGGTCTCGGCGAGACGCGGGACGAGCTCGTCGCCACGATGCGCGACCTGCGCGAGGTCGACGTCGCGATCTTGACGCTCGGCCAGTACCTCCGGCCCTCGACGCACCACCTGCCGGTCGAGAAGTACTACCACCCCGACGAGTTCGCCGAGCTGGGCGCGGTCGGCCGCGAGCTCGGCTTCAAGCACGTCGAGTCGGGACCGCTGGTTCGCAGCTCGTACCACGCCAAACGCCAGGCGGACAGCGCATGACCTACGCGCCGATGCTCATGGTCTTCGCCATTTCCGCCCTGGTGGCCGGGGCGCTGGTGCTGCTCCCGAGCCTGCTCGCGCCCCGGAGGCTCACGCCGGTGAAGGCCGAGCCGTTCGAGTGCGGGAAGGATCCGATCGAGGTCTCGGAGGGGCGCTTCGCCATCAAGTTCTCGACGGTCGCGATCTTCTTCATCCTGATCGACATCGAGCTCCTGTTCATCTGGCCGTGGGCCATGCTGTACCGGCAGCTCGGCTGGTTCGGCTTCGTCGAGATGCTCGTGTTCCTGGGCATCCTGATGCTCGGGTTCGCGTACATCTGGCGCAAGGGGGGTCTCGAATGGGAGTAGGCGGTTTCTTCACCAGCAAGCTCGACGAGGCCATCGGGTGGGCCCGGAAGTATTCCATCTTCCAGTACCCGTTCGTGACGGCGTGCTGCGGCATGGAATACATGGCGACGGCGTGCTCGCACTACGACATCGACCGCTTCGGCGCCGGGCTGCCGCGCTTCTCACCGCGTCAGGCCGACGTCCTCTTCGTCGTCGGTACGATCAGCCACAAGATGGCGCCCGTTCTCAAGCGTATCTACGACCAGATGACCGAGCCGAAGTGGGTCGTCGCCTTCGGCGTGTGCACGTGCACCGGCGGCTTCTACGACAACTACGCCACCGTCATGGGCATCGATACGATCATTCCGGTCGACGTCTACATCCCGGGCTGCCCGCCTCGCCCCGAGTCGGTGATCGACGGGCTCATGAAGCTCCAGGACAAGATCACCGCACAGGTGCAGAGGTACTGAGCGCGTGCCGATTCTCGACGAGCTCCGGCGACGGTTCGGCGACGCCATCGTCAAGACGGAGGACCATCGAGGGGAGCTGACGGCGGTCGTGACGCGAGGCGCGCTGCTCGGCGTCCTGGCCCACTGCCGTGACGACGCGGCGCTGGCGTTCGACGTGCTGATGGACCTCACGGCGGTCGACTACCAGAAGTTTCCCGGCCGGGAGGACGGCCCGCGCTTCGACGTCGTCTATCACCTCTACTCGATCGCCCGCAACCACCGGCTGCGGCTGAAAGTGCGAGTCGACGAGGACGATGCGAGCGTTCCGAGCGCCTTGGCGCTCTGGCCCATCGCGAACTGGCTCGAGCGCGAGGTGTGGGACATGTTCGGCGTGCGCTTCGAAGGGCATCCGGACCTGCGACGGCTCCTGCTCTACGAGGAGTTCGTGGGCCATCCGTTGCGGAAAGACTATCCGATCAACCGGCGCCAGCCCCTGATCGGACCGGCGAGCTGACGGCGATGGCGCAGAGGACGCGGCGCGAGTTCATGCTGGGCGAGGGCAGCGGCACCGGCGGCGGCCCCCAGAACCTGCACCTCGGCGTCGGGCCGGCCCATCCGGCGATGCACGGGATCATCCGGATCGTCACCGAGCTCGATGGCGAGACGATCGTGAAGGCGGACGTCGAGATCGGCTACCTGCACCGGGCCTTCGAGAAGGATTGCGAGCAGGGCGGCTGGAACAACGCGATTCCGTTCACCGACCGGCTCAACTACGTGTCGCCGCTGATCAACAATTTCGGGTACGCCTCCGCGGTCGAGAAGCTCCTCGGCATCGACGTGACCGAGCGGTGCCAGTACATCCGCGTGATCATGTCCGAGATCTCGCGGATCTGCGACCACCTCACTTGCGTCGGCGCCTCGGCCATGGAGCTCGGCGCCTTCACCGTCTTCCTCTATATGATCAAGGCCCGCGAGTTCTTGTGGGAGCTGGTCGAGGACGTGACCGGCGCCCGGCTGACGATCTCGTATGGCCGCGTGGGCGGCGTCAAGGCCGACCTGCCCGACGGGTTCGCCGAGAAGACCCTGCACGCGTTCAAGCAGACGCGCGAGGTCCTCGACGAGGTGCATCGCCTGCTGACCGGCAATCGCATCTTCATGGACCGCATGGTCGGCGTCGGCATGCTCTCGCGCGAGGAGACGATCGGCTACGCGATCACCGGGCCGCTGCTCCGCGCGGTCGGCGTGCCATACGACGTCCGCCGCGCGCAGCCCTACTATGTGTACGACCGTCTGGAGTTCGAGATCCCGACCCAGAAGGACGGCGACAACTACGCGCGTTACCTCGTGCGCATGGCCGAGATGGAGCAGTCGATGCGGATCGTCGAGCAAGCGCTCGCCGCGATCCCGACCGGTCCGATCAACGTGGACTTCGGGGGGCGTGCGATCGATCCTGCGGCGTACGTCGACCGCGGCAAGCAGGGGAAGACCGAGGGGCTCCTCCTCGTGCCGATCACGCTCTCGCCCAATCTGCAGGGCCAACAGCGGGCGGCTCACGACCGGGTCAACGTCGAGGACAAGCGGATCGTCCTGCCCCCGAAGGAGACCGCCTACGGCTCGATCGAGGGCCTGATGAACCACTTCATGCTGATCATGGAGGGCTTCGGCATTCGTCCCCCGGTCGGCGAGGCGTACTTCCCGGTCGAGGGCGCGAACGGCGAGCTCGGGTTCTACGTGGTCTCCGACGGCTCCGACCGGCCCTACCGGGTCCGCTGCCGTCCGCCGTGCCTGCCGCCGCTCGCGGCGCTCCACCGGATGATCGTCGGCGAGATGATGGCCGACCTGATCCCGACGTTCGGCTCGGTCAACATGATCGGCGGGGAGCTCGATCGGTGAGCCAAAGCCAGAGCGACGGCGCCCCGAGCACCTCGAACCGGACACCCGCGGCACGAGCCGGCCTCTCGGACCCCAATACAATAGTCTTCTCCGAGGCGCAGCTCGCCGAAGTCCGCCGGCTGCAGGCGCTCTATCCCGACACGAGGGGCGCGCTCCTGCCGGTGCTCCACATGGCGCAGGAGACCTTCGGCTACATCTCGCTCGAGGCCGAGGAGTACGTGGCGACGCTGTTCGATCTCTCGCCGGCCCACGTGCACGAGGTCGTCACGTTCTACACGCTCTACTTCCGCGAGCGGCCGGGCCGCCACGTCGTCGCGGTGTGCCACAACCTGTCCTGCCACCTCGCGGGCGCGCCCGGGATCGTCGCGCACCTGAGGCAGCGGCTCGGGATCGATCCCGGCGAGACGACCGACGACGGCCGCGTGACGTTCCTCACCGTCGAGTGTCTCTGCGCCTGCGAAGCCGCGCCGATGATGCAAGTGGACGATCGCTACGAGATGAACCTGACGCCGGCGAAGCTCGACCAGATCCTCCGGGGGCTCGCATGAGTGGCGAAGCGATCCTCATGCGCAACTTCGGGCGGTCCGACTCGCACACGATCCGGGCTTACGTGGAGACCGGGGGCTACCAGGGCTGGGCGAAGGCCAGGTCGATGGAGCCTACCGCGATCGTGGACGAGGTCAAGCGCGCGAACCTCCGGGGCCTCGGCGGCGCCGGCTTCCCGACCGGGACCAAGTGGTCGTTCATCCCGAAGAACCACACGGGCCCGGTCTACCTCGTGATCAACGCCGACGAAGGCGAGCCGGGAACCTTCAAGGATCGGTACCTTCTCGAGCGGGACCCCCACGCCCTCATCGAGGGCATGCTGATCGCGGCGCGGGCGATCAACTCGGCGAAGGGGTTCGTCTACATCCGCGGCGAGTACGTCGAGCCCTGGCGGCGGTTCTCGACCGCCGTGAGAGAGGCCTACGAAGCGGGGCATCTCGGAAAAGGTCTGGATATCGTCGTCCACCGCGGAGCCGGGGCGTACATCTGCGGGGAAGAGACCGGGCTCATTTCATCGCTCGAGGGCAAGAAGGGCTGGCCGAAGCTCAAGCCGCCTTTCCCGGCCATCAAGGGCGCTTTCGGCGCGCCGACGATCGTGAACAACGTCGAGACGCTCAGCCACGTCCCGCACATCATCAACCGCGGCGCCGCGTGGTTCGCCGGGCTCGGCACCAAGAGCCAGGGCGGCACGCGGATGTACTCGGTCTCAGGACGCGTCGTGCGCCCGGCCGTGTACGAGGCGCCGGTCGGGATCACCTTGCGCCAGCTCATCTATGACCGCGCCGGAGGCGTCACCGGCAACGGGCGGCTCAAGGCCGTCGTGCCGGGCGGGTCCTCGGCCGCCATTCTCACCGCGGACGAGATCGACGTCACGATGGACGTCGACGGGCTCAAGAACGCCGGCACCATGGCGGGCTCGGCGGGCGTCATCGTCATGGACGAGACGGTGTCGATCCCCGAGGCGCTCATGGTGGTGGCGCGCTTCTATGCGCACGAGAGCTGCGGCCAGTGCACGCCGTGCCGCGAATCGACCGGCTGGATCTACAAGATGACCCGACGGATCGTCGAGGGGCGTGGGCAGAAGGACGACCTCGACACGATCCTCGACGTGGCCAAGCGCGGGGCCGGGACCACGATCTGCGCCTTTTACGACGGCGCCGTCGGCCCGTACATCTCCTACATCGAGAAGTTCCGGGCGGAGTTCGAGGCGCTGATTCCCCATGCCTAAGCTCACCGTGAACGGGAAAGACGTCGAGGTCCCGGCGGGGACCAACCTCATCGAGGCCGCGCGCGTCGCCGGTGTCGAGGTGCCGCACTACTGCTACCACGCCGGCCTGTCGATCGCGGGCCAGTGCCGGCTGTGCATGGTCGACATCGAGAAGACGCCCCGGCCCACCATCGCCTGCAACACGGTCGCGACGGACGGCATGGTGGTCCAGACCGAGACCGATCGAGTACGCGAGACGCGGAAGTCGATCATGGAGTTCCACCTGATCAACCATCCGCTCGACTGTCCGGTGTGCGACCAGGCCGGCGAGTGCTGGCTGCAGATCTACTACATGCAGCACGGCCTCTACGACCCGCGGATGAAGGACGAGAAGGTCCACAAGCCGAAGGCGGTGCCGCTCGGCCCGCACGTCATCCTGGACGCCGAGCGCTGCATCCTCTGCTCGCGCTGCGTGCGGTTCTGCGACGAGATCACGCACACCGGCGAGCTCGGCATCTTCGAGCGCGGCGACCACTCGGAGATCGGGCTCTTCCCGGGCCGCGAGCTCGACAACAAGTACTCCGCGAACGTGGTCGACATCTGTCCCGTCGGCGCCTTGACCGACCGCGACTTCCGGTTCCAGGTGCGTGTCTGGTACCTCGACACCACCAAGTCGATCTGCCCGGGCTGCGCGCGCGGCTGCAACATCGAGGTCCACGTGAACCGGCGCCGCCCGCATCACGCCGAAGGGCGCCGCGTCGCCCGGCTCAAGCCGCGCTACAACCCGGAGGTCAACAAGTGGTGGATCTGCGACGCCGGACGCTACGGGTTCGGCTTCGTGGACGCGGCCGAACGGCTCCTCGCTCCCGCGTCGCGGCACGGCGGCTCGAGCACCGATTCGACGTGGGACCAGGCGATCGGCGCCGTGGCCGGCGCGCTCCGGCGGCTGCCGCCCGAGCAGGTCGGTGTCATCGCGTCGCCGAAGATGTCGAACGAGGACCTCTTCGCGCTACGCCGCCTGCTCGACCTGCGCGGAATCCGGCAGGCCGCGGGCCAGGTGCCGCCGCGCGTTCCGGGCGACGAGGACAACTTCTTGATCCGTGCCGACAAGAATCCGAACTCGCGCGGCGCCGAGCTCATGGGCTTCGGCGGTGACGCGCGGGCCGTCCTCGAGGCCGCGCGGGCGCGTCAGATCAAGCTCTTGTGGATCTTCGGGCACGACCTCCTCGCGAGCGCAGTGTCCGAGCGGGAAATGCTCGAAGCCTTCCGAGCGGTCGAGACGGTGATCTTCACCGGCTCCAACGCGAACTGGACGAGCGCCCATTCTCACTGGGTGCTGCCGGCGGCCGCGTGGGTCGAGCGCGAGGGGACGTACACCAATTTCGAGGGACGGGTGCAGCGCTTCCGGACCGCGACCGAGCCTCTCGGCCAGGCGCTGGCCGAATGGGAGATCGTCGGCCGCGTGATGGCCTTGCTCGGCGAGACGCCGTCCGCGACCCGCGCGGAGCACTGGTTCCGCCAGCTCGTCGAGGCCGTGCCGGCCTTCGCAGGGCTCAGCTATCAGCTGCTCGGCGACACCGGGCATCCGCTGACGGCGGCGGCGGTGGCGCGCTAGCATGCTGATCGATCTCCTGCTCGCCTTGGGCCGCGTGGCGTTCGTGATGCTGTTCGTCCTGAACGTGGCGGCGCTCCTCGGCTGGGTCGAGCGCAAGCAGTCGGCGATCATGCAAGACCGCATCGGCGCCAACCGGGCGTCGATCTTCGGCTTCCGCGTGCTCGGGCTGTTCCATCCGCTTGCCGACACCCTGAAGATGCTCACCAAGGAGGATTTCCGTCCCGCGCGCGCCGACCGGCTCCTGTTCGAGCTGGCGCCGGCGGTCTCGGTCTTCTTCGCGCTGGTCGCGTTCGCCTCGATCCCGTTCGGCGACACCCTGCAGGTGGCCGGCCGCGTGGTGCCGCTGCAGGCCGTGACCTTGAACGTGGGCGTGCTCTACGTCTTCGCGATGCTTTCCCTGGGCGTCTACGGCGTCATGATGGCGGGCTGGTCGTCGGCCAACAACTACGCGCTCATGGGCGGCCAGCGCGCCGCGGCGCTCATGATCTCGGCCGAGATCGCCATCGGCGCCTCGATCATGGGCGTGGTCATGATCCACGGCTCGCTCAACCTGATGGACATCGTTCGCGGCCAGGGCCACCTGCTCTGGGGATGGCTGCCGGCCTGGGGCATCATCACCCAGCCGCTGGCCTTCATCCTCTTCGTGACCGCCGGCATCGCCGCGACGAAGCGAATCCCCTTCGACATGCCCGAGGGCGAGTCCGAGATCATCGGCTACTTCGTCGAGTACAGCGGCATGAAGTTCGGCATGTTCCTGATGACCGACATGGTCGAGACGATCGTGCTGGCCGGCCTGAGCACGTCCCTCTTCCTGGGCGGCTGGCAGATCCCGTACCTCTTCGCCGAAGGATTCCAGTTTCCCTGGGGCGCCGGCATCGCGCTCTCGCCCCTGCTGGTGACCCTGCTCCAGGTGGGCGCGTTCGTCGGGAAGGTCGCCGTCGTCATCTTCGTCTTGATGCTGATCCGCTGGACCCTGCCGAGGTTCCGCTACGACCAGGCGATGCGGCTGGGCTGGCTCGGGCTCTTTCCGCTGGCGATCGTGAACATCGTGCTGACCGGCCTGGCGCTCGCGGCGTGGGGGAGTCGATGAGCCCGATGAATCTGCGCCAGCGGTTCTATCTGGTCGAGGTGCTCACCGGGCTCGGTCTGACCGCGGCGCACTTCTTCCGCAACATGGGACGCCACACCGCCCGCGCGTTCGGGCGAAAGGGTGCCAGCGGTGCGGTCACGATCCAGTACCC
>QHSQ01000055.1 GCA_003221615.1 Candidatus Rokuibacteriota bacterium
GATTTCCGCGCCGATCTGCGACCCGAGGCGTCGAACCTGGATCATCGGTCCTTCCTCCCGGTTGACAGCGAGCCTCGCAGCGGACCACCGGCGCCACCGGACGCGGAAACCCGCTGCAGACGTTCAGAGGATATAACACACCCGGCCGCTATGCCGGCCAGACGACGGCCGATCAGGCGATCGCCTGGGCCGAGAAGGAGACGCCGGGCTCCCGGGGCGGCCCTCAGCCCCGGAGGCCGCTCAGCACGACGGCGCGCACGATCCACTTCTGGCAGACGAGGAAGACGGCGAGGATCGGCGCAATGCTGAGGACGGCGGCCGCCGTCACCAGGTTGTACTCGATGAAGTACATGTTCGTGAAGCTGACGAGACCGAGGGTCACCACCTTCATCGTCGGCGAGTTCACGACCACGAGGGGCCAGAAGAGCTCGTTCCATGTCCACATGAACTTGACGATCACGAGCGTGGCCAGGGCCGGCCTCACCGAGGGTAGGATCACGCGCCAGAAGATGCCCAGCTCGGTGGCGCCGTCGATGCGCGCCGCGTCGATGTAGTCCGTCGGGACGACCTCGATGCTCTGGCGCATCAGGAACACGCCGAAGACGCTGACGAGGTCGGGCGCCAGGATCCCCGCGTACGTGTCGACGAGCCCGAGTCGATTGATCCAGAGGTAGAGCGGCACGACGACCGACTGGAACGGCACCATGAGGATGCCGACGATCGCGAAGAAGCACACCGCATGGCCCGGAAAGCGGAACTTGGCGAACCCGTAGCCGGCCAGCGACGACACCACGACGCTCGACAGCGCCGAGACCGTGGCGATCAGCGCGCTGTTGAGCAGGAAGCGCGCGAACGGCTGACGCCGGAACACCTCGCGGTAGTTGTCGAGGTTCCCCCACCGGTCGGGAACGATCTGCAGCGGCACGCGCTGGATCTCGGGCACCGTCTTGAGCGACGTCACGGCCATCCAGAAGAACGGGAAGAAGACGCAGACGGCGCCGGCGGCGACCAGGGCGGCGATCAGCCAGTGAAGCCGGCCGGCCTTCAATATTCGATCCGCCGCCGGAAGAGTCGCCACTGGACAAGCGTCACCAGCAGTAGCGTGGCGAAGACGAACACGGCCATCACCGAGGCGTCGCCCAGCCGGAAGTATTTGAAGGCTGTGTCGTAGAGCAGCATGATGACCGTCTGGCTCGCGCCCGCCGGCCCGCCCTGGGTGGTCGCGTAGACCGTGTCGAAGACCTTGAAGTTGAAGATCAGCTCGAGCATCGTGACCATCACGATCTGGGGATTGAGCAGCGGTAGCGTGACGTGGCGCAGCGCGCGCGCCGGCCCCGCGCCGTCGATCGACGCGGCCTCGTAGTATTCCGTAGGGATCGCCTGCAGCGCCGCCAGGAAGATGATCGTGTCGAAGCCGAGCCGCGCCCAGACGTTCACGAGGGCGAGTGAGGGACGGACCTGCTCGAGGCTCTGGAGCCACTTCTGAGCCGGCAGGCCGACCTGCCCGAGCAGATGGTTGAGGAATCCGTAGATCGGGTCGTACATCCATTGCCAGATCAGCGCCGCGGCGACGAGCGAGACCGAGAACGGGAGGAAGTACATCGCCGTCCACACGCTCCGCCAGCGGAGGCTTGCGAGACGGTGCAGGCCCAGCGCGACGGCCAGCGCCAGGACCACGGTCGTCGGGACGGACAGGCCGAGCAGGCTCACCGTGTTGGCCACGGCCTGCCAGAAGGTCGGATCGTCCAGGACCTTTGCGTAGAGCCTGAGCCCGACGAAACGGCTCTCGCCGCCCGGCACCGTCCGGTAGAAGGAGCCGACCACCGATTCGACCAGCGGGACGAGGAAGACGAGGCTGAAGTACACCAGGGCGGGCAGGACGAAGAAAAATCCTGCCCGCCGCTGGCGGGCCATGTAGGACGACGCCACGTCAGTCTTTGAGGACGCGATCCATCTTGGCGGCGGCTTCGTCCAGGAGCGGCTTGGGCTGACCCTTGCCGTAGAGCGCGGCCACCACCGCCTCGCCGAAGGCGGTCGCCAGCTCGTTCGACTTCGGGTGGTAGTACTCCGGCGGCACGGGCTGCTTCAGCATGTCCTGCGTCGACTGGTAGTCGGGCCGTGTCTTGACGTAGGCGGACTCGAGATTCGCCGTCCAGACCGGCAGGATCCCCTGGGCCTGGTGCTGGTCGAGATCGTCCTTCGCGGTGCTGATGAAGCGCAGGAACTCCCAGGCCGCCTGCTTGTTCGGGCTGTTCTTGTAGACGAGGTTCGTCCACGGGAAGAGGTTGCCCGCGCCGGGGCACGCCTTCCCGCACGGGAGCGCTACGACCTTGAACGTGACGTCCGGCGCGTTCTTCTTCACCCAGCCGAAGAACCAGGACTCGCGGAAGATCGTGGCGGCGCGCTTCTGCCCGAACGCGTCCTCGGGCGTGGGGAAGGCGAGGCTGGCGACCTTGTGCTTCTGGACGAGGTCCTGATAGAACTGCAACGCCGCGACCATGTCGGCGCTGTTCGCGAAGCCGGTGGCCTGCTCGAGGTTCGGCGACAGCATCCGGGCTCCGAAGGCGTGCGCGAACGGCAGGAACTTGTCGGTGATGCCCACCGGGTGGCCCTTGTGCCTGAGCGCGAACCCGGCCTGCGTCGTCTCGCCCTTGGCGTCGAGCACGGTCAGCTTCTTCATCGCCGCCAGCCAGTCGTCCAGCGTCTTGACCGGCTTGTCCGGGTCGAGCCCGGCCTTCTTCCAGAGATCGACGTTGATGTACATCTGCTGGAAGTTCCCGTGCTCGATCGGGATGCCGTAGCGCGCGCCTTTCCACTTGCCGACGCCCACCATGTACTTCGGCAGGTTCTCGTCCCAGACCTTGGCGAGATCGGCCGGCATCCGATCGCAGAAATCGTACTGGCCGCACCAGTGGTGCGTCATGCCCATGTAGATGTCGGGAGCCCCGCTCTTGCCCAGCAGCGCGGCCAGGTACTTCGCCTCGTAGCCCTGGTAGGGCACCGTGACCACCTGGACCTCCCAGCCCGTTTTCTGGGCGAAGTCCTTGCCGCGCGTCTCGTAGAACTTGTTGAACTCGGGGTTCTGCTCCCAGTGCGTCCAGTACACCAGCTTCTTGGTCTGCGGCGCGGCCGGCGCGGGGGCGAGCGCGAGCGCCGCGAGCGAGAACACCAGGGCCAGCGAGCACCATGTCAGTCGTCGCATCACGTCTCCTTGTCGATAGCCGCGCCTCGACCGGCGGCGACGCTCAGAACCAGTTGGCCTTGTCCACGACGTTGCGGAGCGGCAGGCCGGAGAGAAAGCGGCGCGAGTTGTCCAGCAGGATCTCGAAGCGCCGCTCGTCCAGATGCGGGCCGTGGCCGGCGGTGTGGGGGGTGATGAGCACGCCGGGCATCGTCCACAGCGGGTGGTCGGCCGGGAGCGGCTCCTGCTCGAAGACGTCGAGGCCCGCGCCGGCGATCTCGCCAGCCCGCAGCGCGGCGACCAGGTCGTCGAGCCGTGTCGTCATGCCGCGCCCGATGTTGATGAAGAAGGCGGTGCGCTTCATGCGCTGAAAGCGCGCGCGATGCATGAAGCCCTCGGTCGCCGGCGTGTGCGGGACCGTGAGGATGACGAAATCGGCCAGCGGCAGGAGCGAGTCGAGCGCGTCGGGCCCGTCGAGCTTCAGGACGCCCGGCGGCGCTTCGCGACGCCGGGCGTCGATCCCCATGACGTGCATGCCGAACGAGGCGGCCAGCCGCGCCGCCTCGCCGCCGATCCCGCCGACGCCGACGATCAGCGCCGTCGCCTCCGGCAGGTGGATCACGCCGCCGTCCTGGGGTTCCCGGCGCCACTCCCGCTTGAGTTGCCGCGGGAGGTAGTGATGGAACCCTCGCGCGAACGCGAGGACGAACGCCATGATGTGCGCGCCGATGTGATCGTTGTAGATCTCGCGGAAGTTGGTCACGGTCGCCGCGTGCGCGATGAGCCCGGGCGAGTAGTAGCCGGCGGGTGGCGCCGCCTGCGGCGCCTGGAGCCAGCGCAGTCGGCGCGCATCGCGGATCAGCGGTTCGGTCATGGTCCCGAACGCCGCGTCGGCGTCGCCGACGGCGCGCGCGGCCTCGGCCTCGCTCTCGGCGACGACCACGGAGAGCTGGGGGAGCGCGGACGCGAGACGCGAGGCCCAGCCTCGCGTCGTCGGATTCTGCGGTGGCAGCATCAAGAGCGTCGTCATCGTTGTCCACCCTTCATGAACGTGCGCTGCGCAGCTTAGTGGCCGCGCCGCGCGCGGTCAAGCGCTCAGACCGCGCGGGCGGGCGCGGGCTCGGTGGGCGGTACGCCGCCGGCCGGACCCGGCGCGACCTCGCCGTCCTTGCGGCTCATGACGGCGCGAGGCAAGAGTGGAATGAACAGGAGGACCAGCGCGGTCGTTCCGGCGTTGAGCCAGACGAGCTCGTGAAAGACCCAGCCGCGGCTGTCGAGGAGCCACGAGCCGATCACGTCCGATCCGCCGAGCGCGAAGTTGCGGGCGCTCATCATCAAGGCGAACCCGAGACTCTCGCAGCCCGGCGGAGTCGATCGCACCGCCAGGTCCATGAGCGCCAGCTCCGAGCAGATCACCGCGAAGCCGACGGTCGCGTGGATGAACGGCGCGGTGTCGTGACCGTAGCGCAGATACAGGAACGTGGCGAGCACGTTCACGGTGATCGCCGTCGTCAAGAGCTGCCGAAGGTTGAATCGTCGGCACAGCACGCCGTAGACCAGCGCGCCGACGAGTCCAGCGGCGCCCTCGATGCTCTCCATCAGCCCGATGTACGGGGCGCTGAAGTGCAGGGCGTCCGTCTGCATGAAGAGCAGCGGCGTCGTGAAGCCGGGCGAGATGTAGACGAGCGCGAGGAACAGCCCGCTGGCCCAGAGCGTCCTCGACCTGACGAGCGTCGCGAGCTCGCGGGCCGCGCCGGCGAGCACGTCCCGATCGCGCGCCGCCACGGGCTTCTCGGTCAGCACGAAGAACGTCGCGGTGGTCAGGACGAGGAGCAGCGCCGTCGCGCAGCCGACTGTCCAGCCGAACGCGGAAGCGGCGAGGTAGCCGCCGAGAATACCGTTGCCCAGCGAGACCGCGCTCTGCAGCGCCTGGCGGATCGAGGTCACGCGCCCGGAGATCCCGTACTTCCGCCCGGCTTCCACCATGAGACCGCCCATGACGGTGCTGGCGATCACCATGAACACGTTGGCGCCGAACGCGGTGAGCACGAGCGGCGCGTAGGCGCGGGGCACCACGCCCATCAGGAGCCAGCAGACGGCCGCCATGCCGGCGCCGAGCAGCATGTAGTGGCGGCGCCGGGTTCCGAAGAGCGGAAACGCGTCGGACAGGATGCCGGCCAGGGGCTTCACGTTCCACGCGAAGGTCGTCACGACCATGAACGCCGCGAGCGTCTGCGCGTTGAAGTGGAGCTCGTTCTTCAGCAGGAGCTGGAGCGGGAGCCGTCCGATGACGCCGGGCTGGGCGATCGTCGTGACGAACGCGCCGAGCCCTACCATGATGTAGTACTGCCGCAGGGTGAGGCCGGTGTCCGGCACCTGAGCGCGCTGTTCCGCTTCCAGATCGACCTCCGCTGTGTCTTTATATCAGGAACGGAGGGGATCGATGCCACGACTCGACCGGCTGTCCCAGATCGCCCGCAACAATCTCCTGACCTTTCCGGCCCAGGTCAACGAGACGGCGCCGTTCGTACGCCCGGCGAAGCCGCTCGCGGCCTGTCGTCTGGCGATCGTCACGACCGCCGGCCTCCATCGGCGCGGGGATCGCCTCTTCACGCCCGGCGATCAGACCTATCGCGTGATCGCCTCCCACACGCCGACCGTCGACATCATCCAGAGCCACACGAGCATCGGTTTCGATCGCGTGCCCACGATGCGCGACGTCAACATCTCGTTCCCGATCGATCGCCTGCGCGAGCTGACGGCGCGGGGCGAGCTCGGCGGGCTCGGGCCCAGCTGCTATTCGTTCATGGGCGCCCAGCGCGAGGTGGCGCGGATCGAGAGCGAGACCGGCCCCGAGGTCGGCCGTCGACTGCGCGACGAGGGCGTGGACGTGGCCCTGATCACGCCGACCTGACCGAACTGCACCCACACCGGCGGTGTGCTGGCCCGAGCGCTGGAGCAGGCGGGTATCTCCACGACGTCGATCAGTCTTGTCCGCGAGCACACCGAGAAGGTGAAGCCGCCGCGAGCTCTCTTCGTGCCGTTTCCGTTCGGGATGGCGTTCGGGCGCCCCGACGATCCCGAGCTGCAGCATCGCGTCCTGCGCGCCGCCCTCGATCTCCTGGCCGAGCTCGCCGGACCGGTGCTCCGAGATTTCCCGGCGGAGCTCGAGCCCGGCGATCAGCCCGCGGCGCCGCCTCAAGCTTCGGGAATCACGGCGAGCGACCACATACCCGACGACGTGGCGATGGAGACGATGCAGATGCGCCGCTATCACGAGCGCTGGCTCGAGAAGAACAGCGGCCGTACTCATCTGGGCCTCACCGGGATTCCAGCGACGCGGTTTCGTGGCCTCGTGCGTTTCCTGGAAGGATTCGCCGACGGTCAGGACGTGGATATGGTCGAGCGCCCGCCGGACGTGCCGTTGCCGAACTTCATTCGCTACTGCGCCGACGACCTCAAAGCCCTCTATTTCGAGGGCCACCTGGTGACGAAGCCGACCGCGGGGGGCGAGGAGATCGCACGCTGGTTCTGGGGCGAGACCGCCGCGGGCCGGCTGCTGCGACGCGTGCGCGACCGGCTCGACGCGTCGAGTGATCCGCGATGGAAGGCGGCCGCCTTCGGCATCGCTCGGTAGCGGGCGACTTCTGAGTCATTACGGGGTGAGGAGGCAACAGCGCATCACGAGACTCGGCGTGACGTGGAGTGTAGCATTGGGGGCGCCATGAGTCGGATCGGCCGGCGACAGCTCCTCCACGGGACCCTGGCCACCGCGGTGCTGGGCGCCGCGCGGCCCGCGCCGGCCCAGGTCGGCGACGCCGATCGCGCGGCCATGGCGCGGGTGGCGTCGGCGTTTCTCGCGGCGCTCGACTCGGCTCAGCGCCGTGCCGCCATGTTTCCGTTCGCCCAGGACGAGCGGATGAACTGGCACTACGTGCCGCGCTCGCGCTCGGGGGTCGCGTTCAAGGAGATGTCGGCCGCCGGCCGTGCCGCCGCGCACGAGCTCATCAAGGTCTCGCTCTCCGACGTCGGCTACGCGAAGGCCGTCAACGTGATGAAGCTCGAGGAGACCTTGCGCCAGCTCGAGACCTTCGGCGGGCTCCTGCGCGATCCGGAGAAGTACTACGTCAGCATCTTCGGCTCGCCGGACGCGGCGGCGCCGTGGGGCTGGCGCCTCGAGGGGCATCACCTTTCGCTCAACTTCACGCTCGCTCCGGGCCGCGCGGTCTCCGTGACGCCCGTGTTCTTCGGCGCGAATCCGGCCGAAGTGCCCTCGGGCCCGCAGCGTGGCCGGCGGACTCTCCCCGACGAGCAGGATCTCGCGTTCGCGCTCGCCCGCGGCGTCGATCCTGGACTGCGCGGCCGTTTCGTCATCGCCGCCGAGTCGCCCGGTGACATCGTGAGCGGGCCGGGCCGTGTCGATAGCCTGAAGACGCCGGCCGGCATCGGCCTCGGCGAGCTGGGCGCCGAGCAGCGGACCCTGGCGCTCCGCCTCATCGAGGTCTACGCCCGGAACATGCGCGCGGATATCGCCGACGAGGAGCTGCGGCGCATGCGCGAGGCGGGCGCCGAGAACGTGCGCGTCGCGTGGGCCGGGGCCATCGATCCCAGGCAGCCGCACTACTACCGGCTGCACGGCCCGACGCTCCTGATCGAGTACGACAACTCGCAAAACCGCGCCAATCACATCCACTCGGTCTGGCACGATCCGCGAAACGACTTCGGCGTGGACTTGCTCCGCGCCCACTACGAAGGTCGGCGTCACCCTCACGCCTGAGGAGCAACCATGGCCATCGAGAACGTCAAGGCGCTCACGTTCGATGTCTTCGGTACCGTCGTCGATTGGCGGTCGAGCCTCATCCGCGAAGGCGAGGCGCTCGGCAAGAAGAGGGGGCTCAACGTCGACTGGCCCAGGTTCGCCGACGCCTGGCGCGGGCTCTATCAGCCCGCGATGGACGAGGTGCGCCACGGCCGGCGTCCGTGGACGAAGCTCGACGATCTGCACCGCGAGAGCCTCGACACGCTGCTCGTCCAGTTCGCGATCAAGGGGCTCTCCGAGCCCGAGATCGATCACCTGAACCGGGCGTGGCATCGGCTCGACCCCTGGCCGGATTCCGTGCCCGGCCTCACACGCCTCAAGAAGAAGTTCGTCCTCGCGACGCTCTCCAACGGCAACGTCGCCCTGATCGTGAACATGGCCAGGTACGGAGGGCTCCCGTGGGACGCGGTCCTCGGCGCGGAGGTCGCGCGTCACTACAAGCCGCAGCCCGAGGCGTATCTGACGACCACCGCGCTGCTCGGGCTGGCACCGAGCGAGTGCATGATGGTCGCGGCGCACAACGGCGACCTCGCGGCGGCGAGCTCGGTCGGTCTGCGCACGGCGTTCGTGCCGCGACCGGCGGAGCACGGCCCGGGGCAGGCGAAGGACGTGAAGCCCGCGCGTGAGTGGGACGTCGTCGCGAGCGACTTCGGCGATCTCGCGGCCCGGCTGGGCTGCTGAGCCCAGCGCGGTCGTTCCCGAGTATCATAGGCGCCACTTTCGATCGAGCATGGTTGTGCGAGCCGAGTGGCGGTCGCGCCACGAGGTGAGCCCTTCAAGCGCTCGGAGGACCAGCACATGGCGAAGATCACCCAGTCCGTAGACTCCGGCACCCGAGGCCGCGTGGCCGTGCTCACCGTCGACAACCCGCCCGTCAACGCCCTGAGCCAGCACGTGCGCAAGGGGCTGCACGACGGGATCAAGCAGGCCATCGCCGACGGCGCGGTGCAGGCGATCGTGATCGTCTGCTCCGGGCGTACGTTCATCGCCGGCGCCGACATCACCGAGTTCGGCAAGCCCCCGGTGGAGCCCTCGCTGCACTCCGTGCTCGACATGATCGAGAGCTCGCCGAAGCCCGTCGTCTCCGCCATCCACGGCACCGCGCTCGGCGGCGGGCTCGAGGTCACCCTGGCCTGCCACTATCGCGTCGGCGCGAAGGGGGCCCGCTTCGGTCTGCCCGAGGTGAAGCTCGGAATCCTGCCGGGCGCGGGAGGCACTCAGCGGCTGCCGCGGGTCGTGGGCCCTCAGAAGGCGCTCCAGATGATCGTGAGCGGAGACCCGATCGGCGCCGACGAAGCGCTCAAGGTGGGTCTCATCGACGAGATCGTGGACGGCGACCTCGCCGCGGCCGGCGTCGCGTTCGCGGACAAGGCGCTGAACGAGAAGCGGCCGCTCAAGAAGATCCGCGACCTCGACGACAAGATCGCGCCGGCGCGCGGCAAGCCGGAGATCTTCGCCGAGTTCCGCCAGAGCGTGGCGCGCCAGACGCGCGGCTTCCGCGCGCCGGAGAGCTGCATCAAGGCGGTCGAGGCGGCCGTGAACCTCCCGTTCGCCGAGGGCATCAAGCGGGAGCGCGAGCTCTTCGTCGAGCTCCTCAACTCGCCGGAGTCGAAGGCGCAACGCTACTTCTTCTTCGCCGAGCGCGAGGCGGCCAAGATCCCCGACGTCGCGGCCGACACGCCCGCCAAGGAGATCAAGAAGGCGGCGGTGATCGGCGCGGGCACCATGGGCGGCGGCATCGCGATGAACTTCGCCAACGCCGGCATTCCCGTCACCGTCGTCGAGGTGGCTCAGGACGCCCTCGACCGGGGGCTCGGTATCGTGCGGAAGAACTACGAGGCGACCGCCTCCCGCGGTCGGCTCACCCAGGCCGACGTCGACAAGCGCATGGGGCTGATCACCGGCAGCGTCGACTTCAAGGCGGCGGCGGACGCGGACATCGTCATCGAGGCCGTGTTCGAGGAGATGCCGATCAAGAAGGAAGTCTTCGCCAAGCTCGACGCCATCTGCAAACCCGACGCCGTCCTGGCGACCAACACCTCCACCCTCGACGTCGATGAGATCGCCTCGGCCACGAAGCGCCCCGAGAGCGTGATCGGCACGCACTTCTTCAGCCCGGCCAACGTGATGCGGCTGCTCGAGAACGTGCGCGGCAAGAAGTCGTCCAAGACCACGATCGCCACGGCGATGACCGTCGGGCGGCGGATCGGCAAGGTGCCGGTGCTGGTCGGCGTCTGTTACGGGTTCGTCGGCAACCGCATGCTCCATCAGCGCGGCGTGCAGGCCGAGAAGCTCATTCTGGAAGGGGCCGCGCCGCACCAGGTCGATCGGGTACTCACGGACTTCGGCTTCCCGATGGGCCCCTTCGCGATGGGCGACCTGGCGGGCCTCGACGTGGGCTGGCGTATCCGCAAGGGCCGGGGAGCGAAGGCCCCCGTGGCCGACCGCATCTGCGAGCTCGGTCGATACGGGCAGAAGACGGGCGCCGGCTACTTCAAGTACGAGAAGGGCGACCGGACGCCGATCCCGGATCCGGAGGTGGAGAAGATCATCGTCGACGTGGCGACGTCCATGGGCATCACCCGGCGTCCCATCGCCGATGAGGAGATCTTGCAGCGCCTCCTCTATCCCATGGTCAACGAGGGCGCCAAGATCCTCGAGGAGAAGATCGCGATCCGAGCGAGCGACATCGACGTGATCTGGGTCTATGGCTACGGCTGGCCCGTCTACCGTGGAGGCCCCATGTTCTGGGCCGACTCGATCGGGCTCAAGTTGCTGCGCGATCGGCTGCTCGAGTTCAAGAAGCAAAGCGGGGACGCCTTCTGGACCCCGGCGCCTCTGCTCGACCGGCTCGCGAACGCAGGCAAAGGCTTCACGAGCTAATCCGGGCCGCGCGCGGCAACGTCGCGATATCCCAGGGGCTCGGCTTGCGCGGTCCCCTGGGCTTCGCCGTTCTCCTCGTCTGATCCACTAATCTGCCAAAAAGATCAATTTGGTGAAAATCCGGAGTCTGTTACAACTGTAATTGGCTTGTTTTGCCGGAATTGTGGCCGTTTTGAGGAGCTATGCGCTATCTGACGACGGGTGAAGTCGCGAGCCGGTGCCAGGTGTCCGTCGGCACCGTGAAGAACTGGATCGAGGCGGGAAAGCTCGAGGCGTTTCGGACCCCGGGCCGTCATTTCCGGATTCGAGCCAGCGAGCTCCGTCGATTCCAGGCGGCCTTCGGATTCGGCGCCGAGGGCGAGAGCCCGAGGATCCTGGTGGTCGACGACCAGCAGGACTTCGTCGATCTGGTCCTGGACGCGCTCCGTGACCTCGTGCCCGGCGCGCGCCTCGAAGGCGCCTGCGGCGGCTACGAGGCGCTCCTGAGGATCGGCTCGCTCCGGCCCCATCTCCTCGTGCTCGATCTGCGCATGCCGGGGCTCGATGGCTTCGAGGTGTGCCGCCGGGTGAAGGAAGCTCCGGCGACCAAGGGCACGCGGATCGTCGCGATGACGGGCTTCGATGACGATCAGGCTGAGCAGCTGGCGCTGACCTGCGGCGCAGACGCCTTCATCAGCAAGAGTGCGGGTCTCGCCACGCTCGGCCGTCGGATCACGTCGCTCCTCGATGGCGACGCCGCTTCCGCGGAAGTTCCCGTCTCGCGGAGCCGGCGCGCGAGCCCCAGGCGGGCGCGTCCGGCGCATCCGGCGAAGTCGGCGCGGAGAGCGCGCCCGTGACGTCGCACGATCGCGTGGTCCTTCTCTCGACCTTGCCGGCGGGCCGCCGCGAGCGCCGGCTCGCGCTTGCGGTTCTGCTCGTGTCCGGCGCGATCTTTCTCGCGCTGGCGCCGTTCGCCCGGCGGCCGCTCGGCCAGGTCTGGGCCTTCATCCCGATCTACGAGTCGGCGCTCGTGATCAACGATCTGGTCACGGCGGTCCTGCTGTCCGGTCAATTCAGCATCCTGCGATCGCGGGCCCTTCGGGTGCTGGCGGGCGCGTACCTGTTCACGGCGTTCATGACGATCGCGCACGCGCTCACGTTCCCCGGGCTCTTCGCGCCGACCGGTTTGCTCGGCGCCGGGCCTCAGAGCACGGCCTGGCTCTACATGTTCTGGCACGGCGGCTTTCCACTCCTGGTCATCGCGTACGCGCTCCTGAAGAGCCCGGACCTCGAGGCTGGTCGTCAGCAGGGCCGGCCCATCTTCGCGATCCTCGGTAGCGCCGCGGCGGCGCTGGTCGCCGCCGCCGCGTTCACGCTCCTGGCGACCGCCGGCCAGAGCTGGCTCCCCGCGATCATGCGGGAGAGCCACTACACATCGGCGATGACCACGGTCATCGCGCTCATCTGGGGCCTCAGCCTCCTCGCCCTCGGCATCCTCTGGCGGCGCCGGCCGCACTCGATTCTCGACGTGTGGCTGATGGTCGTGCTGTGCGCGTGGCTCTTCGACATCGGCCTGGCCGTCGTGCTGAACGCCGGCCGTTTCGACCTCGGCTTCTACGCCGGCCGGATCTACGGGCTCCTGGCGGCCAGCTTCGTGCTCGTGGTGCTGCTGCTCGAGAACGGGATGCTCTACGCGCGGCTGGTCGAGACGCACGACAGCGAGCGGCGAGAACGTCAGCGCGCGCAGCGCGCCGAGGAAGCCGCCACCACCGCCAACCGGGCCAAGAGCGAATTCTTGTCGCGCATGAGCCACGAGCTTCGGACACCGCTCAACGGCATCCTCGGCTTCGCCCAGCTCCTGGAGCTCGACGTCGAGACCCCGGAGCAGCGCGACGGCGTCGCGCACATTCTCAAAGGGGGCCGGCATCTCCTGGGGCTCATCAACGAGATCCTCGACATCGCGCGCATCGAGGCCGGGAAATTCTCGATCTCGCTCGAGCCGGTCGAGACCGGCGAGGTCATCGGGAGCGCGCTCGATCTCGTCCGGCCCCAGGCGGCCGCCCGCGGCATCGGCCTCTCGAAGGCCGTCGGGTGGCACGGGCACGTCATGGCCGATCGTCAGCGACTGCAACAGGTGCTGCTGAACCTTCTCTCCAACGCGGTCAAGTACAACCGCCCGGAGGGCGCGGTGACCGTCTCGTGCGACGCGGCCCCGTCGGGCCGATGCCGTCTGACCGTGACCGACACGGGCCCCGGCATCGCCCCGGAGCGGATGCACCGGCTCTTCACGCCGTTCGATCGCCTCGACGTGCCGGAAGGATCGATCGAGGGCACCGGACTCGGCCTGGCGCTGTCGAAGGGCCTGGTCGAGCTCATGGGCGGCACGCTGCGGGCCGAGAGCACGCTCGGCACCGGCTCGGCGTTCTCGCTGGAGCTGCCGCGCGCCGAGGCGCCGTCGCATGAGCCGGTCGTGCTGCAGACGAGCGCGCCCGGCTCGGGCGCGCAGATCGTGTCGGGGACGGTGCTGTATATCGAGGACAACCCGTCGAATCTTCGCCTCGTCGAGCGCATCGTGACCCGACGCCCCGGCGTGAAGCTTCTCTCTGCCGTGCAAGGACGCCGTGGGCTCGAGCTCGCGCGGGCCCATCGGCCGGATGCGATCGTTCTGGACCTGCACCTGCCGGACATCGGCGGCCAGGAGGTGCTCGCGCGGCTCCAGGCGGATCCGGAGACGCGTGAGATCCCGGTCGTCATCCTGAGCGCGGACGCCACGCCGAGCCAGACGACTCGGCTGCTCCAGGCGGGTGCGCACGCCTATCTGACGAAACCGCTGTCGGTCACGCAGTTCCTGGGCGTGCTCGATGAGCTTCTGGCGAGAGCGGTGAGGTAGCGATGGGAAAGACGGACCCGATTCAGGCCCGAATCCTCGTCGTCGACGATGAGCCCGCGAACGTCCGGCTCCTCGAGCGCATGCTGGCGGAGGGAGGCTACCGCCAGGTCAAGAGCACCACGGATTCCCGGCAGGTCCTCGCCCTGGCCGGCGCGTTCGAGCCCGACCTGATCCTGCTCGACCTCATGATGCCGCATCTCGACGGGATCGCCGTCATCCAGCAGCTGCGGATTCCCGAAGACGTCTTCTTGCCGATCCTGGTCCTCACGGCCGACGCGACCAGCGAGGCGAAGAAGCGTGCCCTCGAGGCCGGCGCCAAGGATTTCCTGACGAAGCCCTTCGACCGCCTCGAGGTCATGCTGCGCATCCGGAACCTCCTCGATACGCGCAGCCTCTATCTCGACCTGGAGCGCCACAATCGCTCGCTCGAGCAGGTCATCGCCGAGCGGACGCAGCGCTTGATCCAGAGCGAGAAGGTGGCGACGATGGGCTCACTGCTCGCGGGCGTGGCCCACGAGCTCAACAATCCGCTCGCGATCGTGATGGGGCAGGCCCACCTCTTGCGCGGCAGTGCGCGGGAGCCCGCGCTGATCCAGCGCGCCGAGAAGATCCTCGCCGGCGCCGATCGGTGCGCCCGTATCGTCCGGAATTTTCTCGCGCTGGCGCGCCAGCGCTCTCCCGAGCGGAGCGACGTGTGGTTGAACCTGATCGTCCAGGAGACCGTCGAGCTACTCGGCTACGATCTGCGCACCAGCAACGTCGACGTCGTGCTGGACCTGGCGGACGACGTGTCGTCCACGTGGGCCGACGGTCACCAGATGCAGCAGGTCGTCGTGAATCTGGTCGCCAACGCCATTCAGGCCATGCGTCCGATCGAAACGCCGCGGCGGCTCGTGCTCACGACCCGGCTCGAGCGCGAGCCCGCCCGAATCTCGCTCGAGGTCGCGGACAGCGGGCCCGGGATTCCCCTCGAGGTTCAGGGGCGGATCTTCGAGCCCTTCTTCACGACGAAGCCCCAAGGTGAGGGGACCGGGCTCGGCCTCTCGCTCTGTCGGCGCACGCTCGAGGAGCACGACGGCACCATCACGGTCGAAAGCGAGGTCGGACACGGGGCCACCTTCCGCCTCGAGCTGCCCGTGGTCGCGCGCCCGGCGCCCACCGCGGAGGCCGCCGCGCCCGCGTCGCTGCCGCCGGT
>QHSQ01000224.1 GCA_003221615.1 Candidatus Rokuibacteriota bacterium
ATAGCGGATGCCCTTCTTGCTGAGCTCCTGCCCGCGGCGGATATCGTCGACGTAGTAGGAATTGCCGCCGTCGATGAGGATGTCCCCGGACGTCAGATGCGGCAGCAGGTCATTGATGGTCGCGTCCACGGCGGCCGCCGGAACCATCAGCCACACGGCCCGCGGCGTTTCCAGCTTCTTCACGAGATCCGCGATCGACGAGGCCCCGATGGCCTTCGCCCGAGTCAACTCCTCGACCGCTTTCGGCGACCGATCGAAGACCACGCACTGGTGGTTGCCCGCGAGAAGCCGCTGGACCATGTTGGCGCCCATGCGGCCGAGTCCGATCATTCCGAGTTGCATCACCGACTCCTTTGCGAAGCTGTCTGTCCGACGAGCTCGGTTTCGTCTTTTGCGTGGTCGATGGCCGCACGCAGGCGCTTCATCGCGCTGGCCACGCCGTCGCGGTCGCCGAAGATCGCCGAGCCCGCCACCAGCACGGTGGCGCCGGCCCGAACGACCAGCGGTGCCGTCGTCGCGTCGATTCCTCCATCCACTTCCACGTCGCAGCCGGGCTTGTGCCGTTCGGTCAGCTCTCGCACCCGTTCGATCTTCGGCAACGTCGCCCGGATGAATTGTTGGTGACCGAAACCCGGGTCGACGGTCATGACCAGCACCTGGTCGAGGTCCTGGACGATTTCCTCCAGCACAGCCGATGGCGTCGCCGGATTGATGGCCACGGCAGCGCGCTTGCCCAGCGTCCTGATCTTCTGCACCGTGCGGTGCAGATTGTTGTTGCCCTCCCAGTGGACGAGGAACGAGTCGGAGCCGGCCGCGACAAACTCGTCCAGAAAGGAGTCCGGGTCCGAGATCATCAGATGGATCTCGAGGGGCAGCCGCGTGACTCGCCGAAGGGACTGGACGATCACCGCGCCCATGGACAGATTCGGCACGAAGTGTCCGTCCATCACATCGACGTGGATCCGGTCGGCTCCACCCTGTTCCGCTTCAACCACCTGCTGGCCCAGCCGGGCGAAGTCGGCGGCGAGAATCGACGGGGCAATCTTCACGGCGCCTTTTTCCATTTGCCCCGCTCAGGTGTTGGACGCTTCGAAGATGCTCCGAATGGATGCATCCAGCAGGGCGTTGTACTCCGCATCGGATTGCTGGGCCGACAGCCCTTCGACCAGCGCCCGCGAGAAGCTCGCGACCACACCGTGATTCCTCCGCAAGCGCTCGTTGCCTTCTTCGCGTGAGTACCCGCCCGACAGCGCGACCACCCTCACGACCTTGGGATGACCGACGAAATCGGCGTAGAGGTTGTCTTTCTCGGGTAACGTGAGCTTGAGCATGACGGGCTGCCCCGCCGGCAGCCGGTTGAGCGCCTCGAGGATGGCCGCTTTGAGCAGCTCTTCGGCCTTGGCTTTCTCCAGGCAGTGAATATCCACTTCCGGCTCGACGATCGGTACGAGGCCCGCGGCGATGATCTGCCGGGCGACCTCGAACTGCTGGGCCACGATGTCCTTGATCCCCGCTCCGTTGGCTTGCTTGACGAACGAGCGCATCTTGGTTCCAAAGATGCGCTTCGCGTTGGCTTTGTCGAGCAGCGCGGAAAGCTCGGGCATCGGCTTCATCAACTGGACACCGCTCTTCTCCGCGGCCAGGCCCTTGTCCACCTTCAGAAACGGCACGACCCGCTTCACGTTCCACAGATAGTCCGCGGTCGGCTGCCCCTCGACATCCCGGTCGATCGTGTTCTCGAACAGGATGGCGCCGATGATGCGCTCGCCGGTGAAGCCGGGGCTCGTCATGATGCGCGTGCGCATCTGGTGCACGATCTCGAACATCTCTGCCTCGCTGGACCACGCGTTCTCCTTGATTCCGTAGGCACGCAGCGCGCCGGGCGTGCTGCCCCCGCTCTGGTCCAGCGCCGCAATGAACCCGGGATGGGTCTTCATCTTCTGCAGCTGCTCGTTGTTGGCCATCTCGGTCACCTCGTGCTCCTGCTCTTCCGATAGCGCCGGATGAGGTTGTTCGTCGAGCTGTCGTGGTTGAGCTTGGGCTCCGTCTGGCTCTCGAGCTCGGGGATGATCCGCTGGGCGAGCACCTTGCCCAGCTCGACCCCCCACTGATCGAACGAGTCGACGTCCCAGATGGCGCCCTGGGTGAATACGCTGTGCTCGTAGAGCGCGACGAGCTTTCCGAGTGTTTCCGGCGTGAGCCGCTCGGCCAGGATCGTGTTCGAGGGACGATTGCCCTGGAACATCCGATGGGGGACCAGGCTGTCCGGCGTGCCCTCGGCCTTGACCTGCTCGCGCGTCTTGCCGAAGGCCAGCGCCTCGGTCTGCGCGAACACGTTCGCGGTCAGGAAATCGTGGTGCCGGCCGAGCGGGTTCAACGCGTGGCTGAAGGCGATGAAGTCACACGGGATGAGCCGGGTTCCTTGATGGATCAGCTGGTAGAACGAATGCTGGCCATTGGTGCCCGGCTCTCCCCAGTAGATGGGACCGGTCGGGTAGCCGATCTCGGCGCCCTCGCGCGTGACGTGCTTGCCGTTGCTCTCCATCGTGAGCTGCTGCAGGTAAGCCGGGAAGCGCTTGAGGTATTGCTCGTAGGGCAGGACGGCGACCGTCTCGGCGCCGAAGAAATCCGTGTACCACACCGTCAGCAAGCCCATCAGCACCGGCAGGTTGCGCTCCAACGGGGCGGTGCGGAAGTGCTCGTCCATCTGGTGGAAGCCGTCCAGCATGGCGCGGAAGTTGTCGGGACCGACCGCGAGCATGGTCGACAGCCCGATCGCCGAGTCCATGGAATAGCGCCCGCCCACCCAGTCCCAGAATCCGAACATGTTCGCGGTGTCGATCCCGAACTCCGACACCTTCTGGGCGTTGGTGGAGACGGCGACGAAATGCTTGGCCACCGCCTTGATGTCGCCGCCGAGCCCCGCCAGCAGCCACTGGCGCGCGCTCTCGGCGTTGGTCATCGTCTCGAGCGTCGTGAAGGTCTTCGACGAGGCGACGAAGAGCGTTTCCGCCGGGTCCAGATCGCGGGTCGCCTCCACGAGATCGGTCCCGTCGACGTTCGACACGAAGCGGAGGGTCATCGCGCGATCGCTGTAGTACTTGAGCGCCTCGCAGGCCATGACGGGGCCGAGATCGGAGCCGCCGATGCCGATGTTGATGACGTTACGGATTCGCTTGCCGGTATGCCCCTTCCACGCGCCGCTCCGCACCCGGTTCGAGAAGTCGGCCATCGCGTCGAGCACGGCGTGGACCTCGGGCATCACGTTCTTGCCGTCCACCATGATCGACGTGTCGCGCGGCGCTCTCAGGGCGACGTGCAGGACGGCCCGATCTTCCGTCCGGTTGATCTTGTCGCCCCGGAACATGGCGTCGATGCGCTCGCGCAGGCCGGACTCCTCGGCCAGCCGACGGAGCAAGGTGAGCGTCTCGTCCGTGACGCGATTCTTGGAGTAGTCGAGATAGATGCCGACCGCCTCCGCCGTCAGGCGCTCGCCGCGCGTCGCGTCGTCGGCGAACAGCGTGCGCAGGTGCAGCGATCGGACCTTTTCGTGGTGTGCCTGGAGTGCCTTCCACGATTGGCGCGCGGTCAATGGCAACATTCCTGTCATCGCTCGTCCCTTCATTCCTTTGGAGCCGGTCAGCCCCTCGTGCGTTACCCCCCACAGGCGAAAACCCCCGAGGAACGCGTTCGCGTTGTCACCGGCCCGGCAGCCCGCCGGTAAGGTGTCCAGCTGGTGGACGTTGCCCCCACCGAGAACGACGTCCTCAGGCTCGAGCGCGGCGACCAGACGGCTGACGACGTCCTCGACGTCGCGCCGCCATTGCGCGAGCCCGTGCGCCTGCAGCCCGTGCAGTCCGACGTACTCCTCGAAAGTCCCGTTCCGGTACGGCAGGTGGCCCAGCTCCATCGGCTCCACGATGCCCTCGACGATGAGGGTCGAGCCCAGGCCGGTCCCCAGGCCGAGGAAGAGCATCTTGCCGCCCTGGTAGCTGCCCAGCGCTTGCATCGCGGCATCGTTGACGACCCTCACCGGGCATCCGAAGGCGATTCGATAGTCGAATCCAACCCAGCCGGAGCCGAGGTGGCGTGGCTCCACGACCGGACGGCCGTGGAGCACCGGGCCTGGATAGCCGATCGAGACCGCGTCGTACTTCCATTCCGGGGCGGCGGTCTTGACTCCGGCGACCATCTGCGCGGCCGTGAGCGTCGGCCCGGAGGGAAACTCGCGAGGTGACTTCTCGCCGGTGGCGAGAACCTTCACGTGAGTCCCGCCGATGTCGACGACCAGCACGCGCATGGGGAGACTCAGCTCGCCTTGGCCAGCGCGGCGCTCTTGCCGGCGATCACGCCCATGAGCTCTTGCCAGGAGCTGACGAACGACTTCGCGCCTTCGTCCTGAAGCTGGCTGGCGAGGGCATCCACGTCGACGCCAGCGCTGGCGAACCGGGCCAGCACCTCCTCGCAGTCACCACCGTCGGCGGGCAACATCTCGCCCAGCGCTCCATGGTCGGCGAGCGCCTTCAAGGTGCCCTCGGGCATCGTGTTCACCGTGAACGGCGCCGCGAG
>QHSQ01000056.1 GCA_003221615.1 Candidatus Rokuibacteriota bacterium
GACCCCAGAGCGCCGTGCGGCCCAGCATGACGACCCTGGCGCCGCGGGCCAGGCCCTTGATCACGTCGGTGCCCTTCGAGAATCCGCCGTCGATCACGATCTCGGCACGACCGGCGACCGCGTCGACGATGGGCGGCAGCGCTTCGATCGACGACTGGGTGTGATCGAGCTGGCGCCCGCCGTGATTCGACACCCAGATGAGCCGCACGCCCATCTCGGCCGCGCGCCGGGCGTCGGCCACGGTGAGAATGCCCTTGAGCCCCACCGGCAGCTTCGTCGTCTTCATGAGCCACTCGACGTCGGCCCACGTGAGACGCATCTGGTAGTCGTGGAATGGGCCGCGCGGGTTGGGCGCGACCTCCATGGCCTTGCGCGGGCTCCAGCGCGCGAGGATGTCGCGCTCGCGCCGGCTGTAGTGCTGGGTGTCGACGGTGAGGGCGACGGCCTTGTAGCCCGACGCCTCGACCCTCTTGAGCAATTCGCTGACCCAGCCGCGGTCGCCGTGATGGTAGAGCTGGAACATCTGCGGCGCGCCGCCCGCTCGCGCGACGTCCTCGACCGGCCAGCCGGTGGCGCCCGAGAGCCACTGCAGCGTGTCGGCCTTGCCGGCTCCGCGCGCCATCTCCACGTCGCCCTCGGGATGGAAGAGGACCAATCCGCCCATGGGCGCGATGCCGACCGGCGACGAGAGCGGCACCCCGAGCAGGCTCGTGCGCAGATCGATCTCTCGCACGTCCACGAGCACGTTTTGCGCGATCGCGAGGCGATCCAGGTGGCGTCGATTGCGGCGCAAGGTCGCTTCCGACTCGCTGCCGCCGTCGCCGAAGTTCCACGCTTCGCGCGCCAGGCGTGCGTGGGCGGCGCGGCGGATCTCGGGCAGTGTCGCGAACGGTCGGGGGAACACTCTGGTCTGGGTCATGGCGCAGTACTATACGCCAGTCGCGATCCGGAGTCTTGGTACACTGCAGCGACTCGCAACAGCGAGCGTCCGAGCGGGGATCCCGGCGGCGAGAAGGGGACACGAGATGAGCGGAAACGGCGCGAGCGCACGAGGCGTGAGGCAGGTCGGCTACTTCGATTGTCCCGGCGGCGGACAGGTGGTCGTGGACGGGCGCGTGGCGTTCGTCGCGCACATGAAGGCGCCCCACGGCACGACCGTGGTCGACGTCAGCGATCCGTCCAAACCGCGGCAGCTCGCGTCGATCGAGGTGCCCGCGGGCACGCACTCACACAAGGTGCGCGCGAGCCATGGCCTCATGCTCGTGAACCGGGAGGCTCACGGCCAGTCGTCCTCGTCGACTGCGCCTCGCGGGCTCGGCATCTACGACGTGTCGAACCCGAGCCGGCCGCGCGAGATCACGCTGTGGCGAAGCGGCGGCACCGGCGTGCACCGGTTCACCTTCGACGGCCGCTACGCGTACATCTCGCCCGAGATGGACGGCTACGTCGGCAACATCGCGATGATCCTCGACCTCGCCGACCCGAGCCGCCCCCAGGAAGTCGGCCGCTGGTGGATGCCCGGGCAGTGGACGGCCGGAGGCGAGACGCCCACCTGGTCCGGGCGCCAGCACCGCTGCCACCATCCGATCCGTCTGGGCAATCGGCTCTACGTCAGCTACTGGCACGGCGGCTTCGTCATTCTCGACATCGAGGATATGGCGAAGCCCCGCTTCGTCTCCGGGCTCGACTGGAGCCCGCCGTTCCTGACGCCGACCCACACCGCGCTGCCGGTGCCATTCCCACTGCACGGCCGGAAGGTCATGCTCGTCGCCGACGAGGACGTCGCCAAGCTCGCGCAGGGGCCGCCCTCGTTCCTGTGGCTGGTGGATATCTCCGATGAACAAAAGCCCGTGCCCTTCGCGAGCTTCCAGGTAGAAACCGACGGCCGGCCCCAGCCGGAGTTCACGGGATGCCATCAGCCCTGCGAGTCGATCACCAGCACCGAGATTCCCGTGGCGTGGTTCGCCCACGGCCTGCGCATCGTGGACATCGCCAACCCCCACGCGCCGCGCGAGGTGGGCCACTTCCTGCCGCCGGTGCCGGAGGGATCGTCGCGCGTGTGCAGCAACGACGTGTGCATGGACGACCGCGGCCTCATGTATCTCGTCGACCGCGGGCGGGGCGTCCACATCCTCGAGCGCGAGTGATGTCGGCCGACCGCGTGATGACGGCGGGCGAGGAGGCGGTGAATGGCCGATAGCCTGCCGACCCGGCAGCAGGACTTCAACGAGTGGTACAACCAGCTCGTGCTGCGCGCGGACCTGGCGGACTACGCGCCGGTGCGCGGCTGCATGATCGTCAAGCCCTACGGCTGGGCGCTCTGGGAGAACATCCAGGGCGCGCTCGACCGGCGCTTCAAGGCCACCGGCCACGTGAATGCCGCCTTCCCGCTCTTCATTCCCAAGTCGTTCCTCGAAAAGGAAAAGCAGCACGTCGAGGGATTCTCGCCCGAGCTGGCGGTGGTCACGATCGGCGGCGGCGAGGAGCTGACCGAGCCCCTGGTGGTGCGCCCGACGTCGGAGACGATCATCGGCCACGCCTACGCCCAGTGGATCAAGTCGTATCGCGACCTGCCGGTGCTGATCAATCAGTGGAACAGCGTCGTGCGCTGGGAGCTTCGCACGAAGCTGTTCCTGCGCACGCTCGAGTTCTGGTGGCAGGAGGGTCACACCGCCCACGCGACCTACGAGGAGGCCGAGGCCGAGACGCGGCAGATGCTCGACGTGTACACCGACTTCGCCGTCAACGAGGCGGCGGTGCCGGTGATCCCCGGCGTCAAGTCGGAGGCGGAGAAGTTCGCCGGCGCGCTGCATTCCTACACGATCGAGGCCATGATGGGCGACAAGCGGGCGCTGCAGTCCGGCACGTCGCACAACCTCGGCCAGAACTTCGCCAAGGCATTCAACATCCAGTTCCTCGACCGCGACAACCAGCTCCAGCATTGCTGGACGACGTCGTGGGGGCTCTCCACGCGGTTCATCGGCGCCATCATCATGGTCCACGGCGACGACCAGGGCTTGATCCTGCCGCCGCGCCTGGCGCCGCACCAGGTGGTGGTGGTCCCGATCTACCGGAGCGACGCCGAGCGGGCCACCGTGCTGGAAGCGGCGGCCCGGGTGAAGACGCAGCTCGTCGCGGGCGGCGTGCGAGTCAAGCTCGACGAGCGGGACGGGGTCACGCCGGGTTTCAAGTTCAACGACTGGGAGATGCGCGGCGTGCCACTGCGCATCGAGATCGGCCCGCGAGACGTCGAGAAGCGCTCGGTGGTCCTGGCCCGCCGCGACACGCCGGGCAAGGCCGGGAAGTCGTTCGCGCCGGAGGAGGGGGTGACCGGCGCGGTGACCGCCATGCTGGAATCGATCCACAAGGCGATGTTCGCGCGCGCGCAGTCGTTCATGCGCGAGAACACCGCCGAGCCCCGGACCTACGACGAGCTCAAGCAGGCGATCGAGGCCGGGCTCTTCAGTCGGGTGTGGTGGGCGGGGGACGCGGGCCGCGAGGCGGCGATCAAGGACGAGACGAAGGCCACGATCCGTTGCATCCCGCTCGAGCAACCGGGCGGGGAAGGGGTCTGCATCGGCACCGGCCGTCCGGCCAAGCAGGTGGCGATCTTCGGGCGGGCGTACTAGGCGCTTAAGGGCGCTTCGCGGCGGTTAGGTCGCGACGGCGACGCGCGTCAGCGCCGCGAGGGGCAGCCGCACCGACTCGGTGCAGGCCAGGCAGGAGAAGTGGAGCTCCTGCGAGTCTCGCGCCGTCAGCACCATCCGCTGAGCGCACTTCGCGTGATGGATGCCGCCATCGAGCGCCCAGTACACGGTCTCGGTCGCGACAGATGTCGAGGCGTCCATGTTCGTTCCTCCCCAGGAACTCGAGAGGCTAGATTCGTGCCAACGCCTCGGCATGTCGGAACGCTTCTACGATCCAATAGTTGGCCATTCGCCGCGCCTGGCGGCCGTGTAAGGGAGATCATAGGGGACAGGAAATCTTTACTCAGGTCCATACCCACGGGTGCGGGGTCTATCGCTTCAGTCCGAGGATCAAGACGCCGGCGCCGACCATGAGGATGCCTAGCCAGTCCCGTCCCGACGGTCGCTCCCCGAGGAAGAGGAACGCGAACACCGCGACCAGCACGAGGCTCAGCTTGTCAACCGGCGCGACGTTCGAGGCGTCGCCGACCTTCAGCGCGCGGAAGTAACAGACCCACGAGGCGCCGGTGGCCAACCCGGACAGCACCAGGAAGAGCCAGGTGTTCGGGGTGAGCGCGAGCGGGTTGCTCCACTTGCCCGTGGCGTACACGAACCCGGCCAGCACGACGATGATGACCCCCGTGCGAACGAGGGTCGCCAGATCGGAATCGACACCTTCGAGCCCGAGCTTGGCGAAGATGGCGGTGAGCGCCGCGAACACGGCAGACCAGAGCGCCCAGTAGAACCAGCTGGTGTCGCCCGCCATGCCCCTATCGCCGCCTCGCCGGCAGGACGTGTGGCTCGAAGTGGCGGGGAATGACCACGCGCGTTCGCGGCGAGGCCGCCTTGACCTCCTTCACGAACAGCTCGGCTTCGCGGAGCCGCGGGTCTTGCGGCGCACCATAGGGGAGTGATTGTTCGTCCCAATGCGTCGCGAAGACGAGCCGCGGGCGATCGAGTGCCCGCATCAGGCGGCCCGTGTAGTCGTGGATCTCGAGCCGCTGGCGGGCGGCGGCGATCAGCGCCACGTCCGGGCGTAGCCCCGCCACCTCGCGCTCGATGTAGTTCATCGAGCCGAACCAGAGGATGCGGCGCCCCGCCACGCGGATCAGGTACGCGAGCGTGCCGCCCTCGACGTCGTTGGTCATGCGCCGCGGCCCGCTGAAGTCGCGCGGCACGACGCGGCCGTCGTAGTAGTGCTTGCCGTTCAGCGCCGAGTGCAGGCTGGGGATCACCTTGATCGAGAGCGCGCCGAACTCGTAGTCCTCGCCGCCGCGCACGGTGAGGAGCTGCGCCTCCGGCACCCCGCCGGCGCGGGCGAGGAGCGTCGTGCTCTCGGTGCCGATCACGGTCGCGCCGGTCTTGCGCGCGATGTGCGGCATGTCCAGACAGTGGTTGAAGTGCGAGTGCGAGATCAGGATGAAGTCGGCCCGGTTGATCCGGGCATCGACGGCCGCCGTATCGGAGACCAGCTCGTCGTCGGGCCCGTAGGCGCGGCGCGTATCGCCGGGCAGCTCCGGAGTGTCGAGGAGACCGAATCGAGCGCGATAGCGCAGACGCGACAGATACGGGTCCATCAGGATGACCCGCTGGCCGTCGGTGATCTCCCAGCCGGCGGCGCCGAGATGCGTCAGCCGCACCTCGGCGCCACGGCCGCTGCGCTTCACGCGAGCGCGTGCGATGACCGCCTCAGCAGCCGCCGCCGGCGCCGCCCTTGCGCGGCTCGATCAGCTCGACCCTGATGTCGTCGGGCGCCCACATGAACGCGATGCGCGGCCCGTTCGGGACCTGGATGGGCCCCTCCAGGAGACGAGCGCCCAGGCCCTCGAGCCGCTTGATGTCGGTCTCGAGGTGCGTGGAGTCGAACCCGAAGTGCTCGAGCCCGTGGTGGGCGCTCGCGTCCCCCGGCCCGAGGCGCTCGCCCGTGCGCGCCCCCGAGATGTTCACGCCCATTCCGCCGTCCTCGCTCTGGCAGCGGATGAAGCGGTCGCCGAAGACGCGCGTCTCGTCGCTCATGATCTTGAAGTTGAAGGCCCTCACGTACCACTCCGCGGTCTTCCGCGGGTCGGGCGCCTTCAGGTGGATGTGGTTGATGCGGAACGCCATGACGCGCCTCCTCGGGTCCTGCTGGAATGTGGTCCAGGAACTCGTATATACACCCTTTCGGGAGGTGCGGAAGATGGGACAGCTCGACGGACGGACAGTGCTCATCACCGGCGCGGCGCGCGGTATCGGCGCCGCCTGCGCGCACCGGCTCGCGGCCGACGGCGCCAGGCTCGTGCTGGCCGATCTCGATCCCGGCGTGGAGAAGGTGGCCCGTGAGCTCGGCCAGGTCGCGATCCGCGCGGACGTCACGCGCCGCGACGACATCGTGCGGATGGTCGAGGAGCCGTACCGGCGCTGGGGTCGGCTCGACGTCCTCTTCAACAACGCGGGCGTCATCCGCGTGCAGCCGATGCTGGACGTGAGCGAAGCCGAGTGGGATCGCGTGATGACCGTCAATCTGCGCGCCGTGTTCTTCGTGCTGCAGGCGGTCAGCCGGCGCATGGTGCGCCAGGACCCCATCGCCGGCTCCGAGCTCCGCGGCAAGCTCATCCAGACCGCGTCGATCGCCTCGTATCGCGGCGGCAACCACCTGATGACGCCGTACTCGGCCTCGAAGGCCGGGGTCGTGAGCCTCACGCGCTCCGCCGCCCAGGCGCTGGCGCGCGAGCGGATCACCTCGAATTGCGTCTGTCCCGGCGCGGTCGAGACCGCTATGTGGGAGCAGATCGACAAGGAATGGGGCGCGCTCGAGGGGCTGGGCCAGGGTGAGGCGTGGAAGCGACGGATTCGCGGGATCCCGCTCGGGCGTCCGGAGCGGCCCGAGGACGTGGCGAAGGTGGTCGCGTTTTTGGCCGGGCCCGACTCCGACTACATGACCGGCCAGGCGCTCAACGTCGACGGTGGGCTCGTGATGGGGAACTGAACGAAGTGGAGCCCTTCGAGGCCCCCGGACGCAGCGGGAAATCGAGAGCGCCGCGGCTACGCCGGGGCGCTTCCGAGCGCGGGGGGCTTGGGGGGCCCTTCGAGGCCCCCGGACGCAGGGCGAAATCGAGGAGCGCCACGGCTGTGCCGGGGCGCTTCCGAGCGCGGGGGGCTTGGGGGGCCCTTCGAGGCCCCCGGACGCAGGGCGAAATCGAGGAGCGCCACGGCTGTGCCGGGGCGCTTCCGAGCGCGGGGGGCTTGGGGGGCCCTTCGAGGCCCCCCATCTAGGTTAATGCATGAGGAGGCCGCCGTCGACGCTCAGGGCCTGTCCCGTCATGTAGCCAGACTTGCTCGAGACGAGAAAGCCGATCACGTTGGCGACGTCCTCGGGGCGCTCCATCCGCCCGAGCGGCACCGTGCTGGCGCGCTGGCGGGTGAACTCTTCCGCCGTCATCCCCATCAGCTTGCTCTGATCGCGCGCGACGGCGGTCCACATGTCGGTCTCCACGAAGCCCGGGCAGACGCAGTTCACGCGGATCCCGTCGGCGGCGTGGGCCAGGGCGAGGCTCTTGGTCATGCTGACCACCGCGGCCTTGCTCGCGTTGTACGGCAGGTTGGTGCGGCTGCCGATCTTGCCGGCCATCGACGCGAGGCTGACGATCGCGCCGCGCTTCTGCGCGATCATCGTCGGCAGCACCGCCTGGGTGGCGAAGAACACCGCTTTGGCGTTCACGTTCATGATCGCGTCCCAGTGCTCCTCGGTGACGTCGAGCGGAAGCGCCGCACGGTAGATGCCCGCGTTGTTGATCAGGATGTCGATGCGCCCGAACTCGGCGCGCGCCCGCTCCGCCATGGCCTTGAGGTCGGCGCGCGAGGTCACGTCGGTGCGCACGGCGCTCACGCGGCGTCCCAGGCCCTTGACCTCAGCGGCCGTGCGCTCTGCTCCTGCCTGGTCCAGCTCGGCGACGACGATATCGGCGCCCATTCCGGCCAGCTCCAGCGCGGTGGCGCGGCCGATGCCGCGACCCGCGCCGGTGACGATCGCGACCTGTCCTGAAAGCTCCATCACCACTCTCCCTTTTGATGACTCCGCCAGGCGAGCCCTCGCGGGGTCTCAGGTCTTGACGGGCTCGATGACCCCGGCCGCGTGCAGCGCGTCCAGATCGTCCTTGTCGAGGCCCAGGAGCTCTCCGAGCACGCGGTCGGTGTCCTGACCGAGGAGCGGAGCCGGGCGGACGACGGCCGAGGGCTCGGCGCCGTGCAGACGGATCGGCGAGATCGGGACTTTCGTCTTCCCACGTCTCGGATGCTCGATCTCCTTCCAGACGCCGCGAGCGTTCAGGTGGGGATCGGCGACGACCTCGGCGGCCGTGCGCACGGGCGCGCAGGGCACGTGGGCGTCGGTCAGGATCGCCATCACCTCGTTCTTCGTGCGCTCGCGCGTCCACGCCGTCACCATCGCGTCGATCTGTTCGACACGCGCGGCCCGGCCGGGCGTCGTTGCGTAGTCCGGGTGCATGAGCAGATCTTCGCGCCCGAGCACCCTGGTGATGCTCTCCCAGTGGCGATCCGACGCGGTGAAGATCGCGATGTGGCCGTCGCGCGTCTCGTAGACGTTGTAGGGTGCCATCGCGAGCGCGGGGTGGCGGTTGCCGGTGCGCGGCGGCACCGACGTGTCGCCGTCCATGAAGACACCGAGCGCGCTGGCCAGCGCGATGATCGCCGCGTCGAGCATCGCGACTTCCACGAACTGTCCCTGTCCGGTGCGCTCACGCTGCACGAGCGCGCCCAGGATGCCGGCGAAGAGGTGGACGCCGCCGAGGAAGTCGCACACCGCCGGTCCGGCTTTCACGGGCGGCCGGTCGGGGAAGCCGGTGGCGTTCATGATCCCGCTCATTGCCTGGATCGTGAGATCCATCGCCGGCAGGTCGCGGTACGGGCCGGAAAGGCCGAAGCCGGTGCCGCTGCCGTAGACCAGGCGCGGGTTTTCCTTACGCAGCACCTCCCAGCCGAGGCCGAGACGGTTCATCACGCCGGCGGCGAAGTTCTCGACGAGCACGTCGGCCTTGCGCGCCAGGCGGAGGAAGAGCGACTTGCCGTCGGGGTGCTTGAGGTCGAGCACCACCGACTCCTTGTTCGAGTTCAGCATCACGAGCGGGTAGGGCTCCACCTGACGCTTTCGGCGCCGGACGATGTCGCCTTCGGGCCCCTCGATCTTGAGCACCCGGGCGCCCATGAAGCCGAGCAGCAGGCCGCAGTAGGGGCCGTTGTAGATCTGGCCGAGATCCAGCACGAGCATGCCCTCGAGCGGGCGGCGGATCTCATTCGCGGTCGTCATGACTTCCTGGCTCCTCAGGCGCTCGCCGGCATGATCATCGTCTTCACGCCGTGTCCGGCCGCCGCGTGGGCGAACGCGTCGCCGATTCGATCGAGCGGAAATCGCGCGGTGACCAGGCGCTTGAGACCGAGCTTCGGCATCAGCGCGAGCGCGCGCCGATAGGCGGTGCCGCGGCCGAACGCGCTCCCGATCCTGATCTCGCGGAAATGGACGTCCCAGAGGTCGAGCGGCAAGACGCTTCCCTTCGGGTTCACGCCGACGAGCTGGAAGAAGCCGTTGGGGCGGGTCAGCGCGAGCGCCTCCTTGACCAGCTCAGGCTTGCCGACCGCCTCGCAGACGACGTCGGCGCCGCGTCCGTGCGTGAGCTCCAGCACCCGGTCTCTCAGGCTCTCGCGGGCGGGATCGATCACCACGGCGGCCCCGAGGCTGCGAGCCATCTTCCGGCGCTCCTCGATCGGATCCGACATGATCAACCGCTTGGCGCCGAGCCGACCGGCCAGCACCATGGTGACGAGCCCCATGATGCCGCCGCCGATCACGAGCACGGTCGCGCCGCGTGGCATCTTGAATGTCTCGAGGCCGGCCAGACAGCAGGCGGTTGGCTCGGTCATCGCCGCGGTGATCGGATCGAGGCCGCGTGGCAGCGAATGGACGTTGCGCAAGGGTAAGGCGACGCACTCGGCGAAGCCGCCGACGCGAACACACTGCGGACATTGGCTCACGCGCCCGGCGGCGCACTCCGCGCATTTTCCGCAGCCGTAGGAGGGCTCGCAGCCGACCGTGCGACCCACGAGGCTCTTGCTGACGCCGCGGCCCACCTCGCGGACCACACCGGTGTACTCGTGGCCGAGCACGAGCGGCGGCTTCCACGGAAACAGGCCCTGGGTCGCGTGGACGTCCGTGCCGCAGATCCCGGCGGCGTGGACGGCGACGACGACCTGACCGGGCCCGGCCACGGGCTCCGGGGCTGCGTCGATGGTGAAGCGGCCCTCGCCCTGCCAGGTGGCGACCTTCATCCCAGCACCTCACCTCGCGGGTGTCGTGTCGTGGAGGTCCTTTTCGGTCTCCGTGAGGCTATCACAGGGCACGGAATGACATACAATCCGGCCCATCACTCGAAAAGGAGCCCGACCATGGCCGTGAGCGAGACCTACGAGAAGGGACGCGAGGTGCGCCGTCAGCTGCTCGGCGACGCGTACGTCGAGCGCGTCAACCAGACCGCATACAACGATCCCATCATGAAGAAGTTCATCGACGTCGCGACCGAGACGGTCTTCGGCGCTCTGTGGACGCGCCCGGGACTGGACCTCAAGACCCGCACGTTGATCTGCGTCGTGTCCGACGCCGCGACCGCGCGCACGCCCGAGCTCGCCATCCATCTCCGGATGGCGCGCCGACAGGGCTGGAGCGAGGACGAGCTGATCGAGGTGCTGCTACACCTCTCCGGTTACGTCGGGGTGCCGCTGATCCGCGAAGCGATGCTGACGGCGAAGGACGTGTTCACCGAGATGAAGAAGGAGCGGTGACGAGGACCGCGCCTAGGTGAGGAAGCGCCGGTAGGCCAGCGCGACGATCAGCGCCAGCGCGAGCTGGAACAGATCGAGGGGCGTGATCACGGGTAACATGTCGGTTCGCCACCCTCCCACAGGGTGTCTGGATCGTTTTCGGTTTGGACCGATGTCCCGCCGCGCGCGATGAGGCTGCAAGCGACGTACCCGTCGCGCGTGCGGTGGCGAGCGTGTCGACGAACCGCGCGAAAGACAACGGTGATCGAGACGCGGGCGCGACGGCGCGGCCACGCACGCTCGCGCGCCGCGATCTGAAATCGTAAAGTTCCCCGACGTCCGGCCGGTTCGGCTTCCAGAATTTGGGACGACCGCGGGCGTGCTATCGTCGCTCCGGGAGGTGCTCATGTCGGTCGTCCTGGTTACGGGGAGCAGCAGCGGCATCGGCCTCGCCACGGCGCTTCACTTCGGGCGCCTCGGCGACGAAGTGTACGCCGGGGTTCGTAATCTTTCCACCGCGACCGAGCTCGCCGCTGCGATCGAGGCCGAAAAGCTTGCGATCCGTCCGATCACGCTCGACGTCGACGATCCCGCCTCGGTCACTCGCACGGTCGGCGAGGTGCTGGCGCGCTCCGGTCGGGTCGACGTGCTCGTCAACAACGCGGGGATCGGCGGCGGCGGGCCCATCGAGGACGTGCCGGTCGACTGGGTCAAGAGCCTGTTCGAGACGAACTACCTCGGCGCGATCCGCATGATCCAGGCGATCCTGCCCGGGATGCGCGCGCGCCGCAGCGGCGCCATCGTCAACGTGAGCTCGATCGCGGGCCGGCTCGCCATCGCGGGCCACGGCCACTACTCGGCGGTGAAGCACGCGCTCGAGGCGGTCAGCGAGGCCCTTGCCCAGGAAGTGCACGCGTTCGGGATCCGGGTGGCCCTCGTCGAGCCCGGCGTGGTCGTCACGCCGATCTTCACGAAGGCCAAGCGGTTCGCCGATCCCGGCTCGCCCTACGCGGTCCACGTCCATCGGCTCCTGCTCTTCTATCAGATGCAGATGAAGACGCCGAGCCAACCGGCTGACGTCGCCCGGGTCATCCACGAGGCGGTGACGGCGAAGGAGCCCAGGCTCCGCTACCTCGTCGGCGACGACGCCGAGCGTCTGGTAGCCGGTCGGCAACGATTGACCGACGAAGAGTACGTGGCGACGGGGCGCCTCATGCCCGACGCGGAGTATCTCGACCTCATGCGGCAGCGGTATGGATTTCAATGGTAAGGCTGAGACGTCGATCTCGATGGGAGGAGCTGCGATGAGCACGGCCGAGAAGGTCACGGTTCTGAATCCGATGGGGTTCGCGCCGAAGGTGGTCGAGAAGGCCCTGGCGCCGCGCCTGGCCACGCTCGACGGTAAGACCGTCTACCTGGTCGACTGTCGATTCGACGATTCCGACGTGTTCCTCAAGCAGGTGCAGGCGTGGTTCGGCGAGCACATGCCGAGCGTGCGCACGGTGTTCAAGCCGATCTCGAGCGTCTATCTCAAGGACGATCCGATGACATGGGCGGAGATCAAGGCGAGGGGGCACGCCGCGATCGTCGGCGTCGGCCACTGAAGCACCTGCGCGCCGGCGGTCGCCGCGCACGCGATGACGATCGAAGCGCAGTACGGAGTTCCCACCGTCGCGATGCACACCGACAAGTTCGACCGCGTGGTCCGTTCGGTGGCCGCGGTGAACGGCATGGCCGAGCTCCGGCAGGTGTTCGTCCCGCAGCCGGTCATGGGCAAGTCTCCCGGTGAGCTGCGCGCCTACGTCGATGGCCGGGATCCGCTCACCGGACGGCCGGTCATGCAGGAGGTCGTCGAGGGACTCACGGTGCCCTTCGACGGTCGCGGCGTCGGCACGATCGAATACGACCGGTCGACCCCGCGGCTGGTCGAGCCCGACAGCGAGGAGAACCTGCACCACCTGTTCATGGAGAACCGCTGGACCGACTACCTGCCGATCGTGCTGCCCACGGAAGAGCGCGTGGCGGCGATGCTGGCGCGGACGCGCCGCAAGCCCGACGAGGTCGTCGGCCGCATGCGTCCGACCCATTTCCGTGAGGCGTGGGAGTACACCGTCGAGAAGGTCGCGGTGAACGCGGTGATGGCCGGCGCGAGGCCGGAGTACTTCCCGGTGATCCTGGCGCTGGCCGCGACCGGCGTGAGCGCGCGGGGCAGCACGACCAGCTCGATGGCGGCTATGGCCGTGGTCAACGGGCCGATCCGTAACGAGATCAAGATGAACGCGGGGACGGGCGCCCTCGCCCCTTACAACCACGCGAACGCGACGATCGGGCGCGCCTACGGGCTCCTGTCGCAGAATCTCCAGGGCGGCTCGGTGCCCGGGCTCACCTACATGGGCTCGCAGGGCAACAACTACGCCTACAACAGCATCACGTTCCCGGAGAACGAGGAGCGGAGCCCGTGGGAGCCGTTCCACGTCCAGCACGGCTTCCGCGCGACCGACAGCACCGTGAGCGTCTTCAGCGGGTGCCGCGCCACCGCTTACACCCTGGGGCTTCGCGAGACGCACTGGCGCGAGCACGTCCGCAACATGCTGCGCGGCATGGATCCGCACATCCCGCCGGTGTTCGTGCTCGACCCGATCACGGCGCGCCAGTTCATCGACCGCGGCGGGTTCACCAAGAAGGACGCGCTGATCGACTGGGTGTACGACAACGCCCGGATGCCGGCCGGCGAGTTCTGGGATTATCAGCTGGTCCAGAACTATCTCTACCCGCGCGCCACGTTCGGCGAAGAGCCGTGGGCCACCAAGCTCAAGGCTGCGCCCGACGAGATGATCCAGGTGTTCAAGCGGGAGGACATCCACGTAGTGGTCGTCGGCGGCGAGACCAACGGCTACTGGCGCATCATGGGCGCGACGTACGCGAAGACGGTCTCGGTCGACGACTGGCGGTAGGAGATCGCCGCCCGACCGACACTATCTATCGCGGCTGACTCGTTTCTTGGTGGTGGGATCGGGCGCCATCTATGGTGGTGTTATGACCAGCCACCATAACCCCAAGGATTTCCGCTGGCGCGTCCTCCTTCGGCTGACGTTCATCGCAACTCTGTTGCTCGTCGGGCCCCTGGCCGGCTACGGCTGGAGCCAGGTCGTGTTCCCGGCCCAACCCGCTTCGGGCAGCTTCGTCGTCGACGAAGCGAAGCTCCTGACGCCGGTGCATCGTCAGGAGATCGAGAGCGTCGCGAGCGCGCTCAACCGCGAGCACGGCTATCCCGTGACCGTGGTGACCATCCGGTCGCTCTCGGCGCAGCGAGCGGCGGCATACTCGATCGAACGCTACGCCTCCGAGATGTTGAGGGCGTGGAGCCTCGACGCGGACCGACGAAGCTACGGGCTCACGCTGCTCGTGTCGGCCGACGATCGCCTGGCGCGGATCGAGCTCGGGTCGGCGTGGACCGGAGCCCACGACGGCCGGGCTCGCCAGATCATGGACCGCCTGATCTTGCCCGCGTTTCGCCGTGGTGATCTCTCCCAGGGGATCGTGGCGGGCGTGCAGGGGTTCGATGCGATGGGCCGCGGGCTCGAGCTGCCGGGCGAGCCCCATCTCGGGTGGCTCATGCCGGCGACCCAACCCTGGTGGCTCATCCCGGCGATCGCCGGGGGGATCCTGGTGCTCATCGGTGCCGTCATCTCACTCGGTCGGAGCGGACGAAAGGGGCTCGCGTGGGCCGCGGCCGGGTTCATCGGAGCGATTGTGCTCTCGCGCGCGCTCGCCTGGGCCCGGGGCGGGTACGACTCAGGCGATAGCGATGGCTCGACGGAGGGCAGTGGCGCGACCGGCAAATGGTAGCGGTCGGGCGCGCCGGGGCTTTTCGTCAGATGCTCAGCAGGCGCTCCAGGTTCCGCCACAGGATGGCCTCTTTCTCCGGCTGGCTGAGGCTCTCCATGGCGAGGATCCAGGAGACGGGCCAGTCGAGCGCCATGTCGTAGGGCCAGTCCGTGCCGAAGACGACGCGGTCGGCGCCCACCGTGTCGATCAGGAAGCGCAGCGCCGATTCGGTGTAGACGATGCAGTCGTAGTAGAAGCGCCGTAGATACGCGCTCGGCGGCTGGGTGATGTTGACGCGCGCCTCGGAGCGAACCTTCCAGCCGTGATCCATGCGGCCGATCCCGTAACAGGTGTAGCCGCCGCCGTGGCCGAGGACGATCTTCAGATCGGGGCACTCGTCCATGACGCCGCCGGACACGAGCGTGGCGAACGTCACCGCCCGGTCCACCAGGTTGCCGACGGTGTTCGGCAGGTGATAGCGCTTGGTCCGCGGGCTCACGAGCGTCTCGCCGCCCTGATGGAAGAAGACGAGGGCGCCGAGCTGGTCCGCCGCCTTCCAGAACGGCCGGAACTCCGGCTCGTCGAGCGTCCGGCCGTTGACGTGATCGTTGATCTCCACGCCCTTGAGCCCGAGCTGGCCCATGCAACGCTCGAGCTCGTCGATCGCCGCCCTCGTGTCCTGCATCGGCAGCGTGCCGAGCCCGGCGAACCGCTTGGGCCACGCGCGGGTCATCGAGCTGATCTCGTCGTTGGTCGCCCGCGCGGTGGCGGTCGCGATCTTCGTGTCGAGCTGATAGTTGTAGAAGCCGACGTAGGGCGACACCACATGCACGTCGACGCCGAGCGAATCCATGTCGGCCAGGCGCTCCTCGGGCGTCCACTTCGCGCGCGGCGGGAGGATCTGCCGCCGCCCGCCGACGATCGCGACCTCCTGACCGCGCTCGTCCTTCTCGCGGCGCAAGGTGTGCCAGTCGCCACCCTTCTCGGTGGCCTGCCAGAAGCACTGCGGAGTCAGGTGCGCGTGAACGTCGATGCTACGCATCGTCCCCTCCTGGGCCTGCTATTCTTGCCCCGTGCCCGCACGCATCGCGGCGATCGGGGTCAGTCACTGGCACTCGCTCTACGACTCCGCGTACCTGCGCCACCTGGCCGGGATGCCCGACACGAAGCTCGTTGCGCTGCAAGACACGAGCGCGACGATCGCCGCCCAGCGGGCCGCGGAGCTCGGCGATCCGGCCGTCTACACCGACTACCGGCGCATGCTGACGGACGTCAAGCCCGACTTCGTGATCGCGCTCGGCCGACACAGTAGCATGGCGGAGACCGCGCTCTATCTGCTGGATCAGGGTTATCCGTTCCTGATGGAAAAGCCGATGGGCGTCGACGCTGACGAGGTCCGTCGTGTCGCCGAGCGCGCCGCCGCGAAGCACGCGTTCGTCGCGGTGCCGCTCGGCCAGCGCTATCAGCCCTGCGTCGCCCGCGCCCGCTCGCTCTCGGCCGAGGCCCGATTCGGCCCGCTGTCGCACATCTACTTCCGACTGAACCGGCCGACCTCGGCGCGCTACGTCGCCTGGGACGCGCCGTGGATGCTCGATCCCCGGGACGCGGGCGGCGGCTGCCTGCGCAACCTGGGTCCGCACGGCCTCGATCTCTTCACGTTCCTCACCGGCGAGGACGCGCAGGTGACCGGCGCTCAAATCAGCGCACGCGCCCTCGATCGGGCGGTCGAGGACTACGCCTCGGTTCTGCTGCGCTCGGCGAGCGGCGTCCTGGGAACGATCGAGGTCGGCAACACGTTTCCGCGCGCCGGCACGGACGGGGAGTTGAAGATCGCCTGGCGCGACGCGATCCTGACCCTGAAGGACGACACGATTCGCCTGACGTCGGGGACGGGTGACGAGTCCACGTCGGGAGCGCCGGCTGAGCCGCTGGCGCTGACCGCGCTACGCGACGCCCTGGATCACTGGCGCCGGGGCGAGCCGCCGCCCATCAGCGTCCACGACTGCCTGCGCGCCGTACGCTTGATCGATCAGGCCTACGCGCTGGCCAGACGGCCGCGAGGCTGATCGTGTTCGGCGAGCTGCTGCGCTGAAGGGTGCGGCGTGCCGCGGCGAGTGGGCTCGCCGACGGCACGCCGCGAAGAACGAGGCCGCCAGGTGGCGGAGTTACTTCTTGGCGAGCCCGAGCCGCTGCTCGAGGACGAGCCGCATCTCTTGCGCGGCGGCGCGCCAGAGCGGGCCACCCGCGACGGTGTACGCCTCGCCGACCTGCTTGCGCATCTCGTTCATCGCCTCGTCCGCCTTCTCCTTCGGGGCGACGTCGACGGTCTTGGCGCGGATCTGGGCCGCCTTGCCCGTCGCGGCGTGTGACCGCTCGAGCCAGCGCCCGATCTCGTTCCAGTCCTTGTCGAAGAACGCGACTACCGGAATGGACTGGTAGCCGTTGTTGAGATAGGTGTCGCGCAGGTCGGTTTCCTTGTCGCGGAAGAAGACCCGTAGCTCGCAGCCCTGCATCGCCTCGCAGATGTGCGCGATCAGCGGTGAGTTGCGATGCACGTCACCACACCAGTTCTCGGCCAGCATCATCGCGTACTTGACCTGGTTGACGCTGCCGAAGAACTTCCGCTCGTCGTCGGTCAGCGCCGACTTCGCGTAATAGTCTTCGGTCCGGGCCCTGGTGTCGCCCATCTGGGCCATGTAGTCCTTCCAGGACAGGCCTTTGGAGAAGCGCTGGGCGTCGAGGGGGATCTTCAGCTGAGCCATCGAGTCTCTCCTTTGTTGGTGTTCGACTACGGGCCCTTGTTATACACCAAAGCCGACGGCGGCGACAGCGATGCCCCGGCGACCCAGGCTTCGTTCGGCCGACCGACAGTCTGTGGCACCTCGGGCGACGGAAACGGCAAACGAGATGCCGGAAATGAACCCGTTATGCGGCCTAACTCGGCAATTTTGTGAAGGTCCAGCCATGGCATACCCATTGCTGAATCCCCATATGGCGTATTGCGCGCGGTGTGCCGGCGCGCTGAACCGGAAAGGGGGGAGGCCGGTCATGAAGACCGCGATCGGAGTAGTTGCCGCAATGACGATTACGGCGACGGTGGCTGCCACTGCCTCCGCCGAATGGCGTCTGTATGTGAATCGGGACAACAGAGCCTGGTCGCTGGAGCGCGCCTACATATCCAATGACGAGTGCGATCGCGCCGCGCGGACCCTCTACAAGTCCGGACAGGCGCTCGGAGTCGGGTGCGCCGAGTACCCGCAGCCGCCGGCTTCGCGTCCGGCCGAGTACTCGCGATCGAATTTGGCGGCGTCTCGTCACGTCGCGCGTGCCGATGAGCCCGCGCGGGTGAGCTCGTCGCGGTCCATTCCTCGCGTCGCGGAATATCCGGTTCGGGCGACGTCGTCGCGCCAGACGGCCGTTGCCGAGCCGCCACCGGCTTCTCAGTCTCATCCGGCCGCAGTCATCTTTCCGCCGTCGGGCGGCATCGAGGTCCGTCCGGTGGAGAGGCCGAAGCCGGCCGTCGCGTCCAGCCGGGTGAAAACTGAGCCGCAGCGCCAGGCCGCGCCGATGGTCGCCCAGGGCAACGCCGAGGACGACAAGACCTCGGCGGCGGTGGCGCTTGCCAAGGCGGCGGCCGAGGGTACCGCGGCTTCCGCGCGCGAGGCGCCGTCCGAGGCTACCGCCCGTGAGGTGACGGTCACGGCGAACAAAACGGAACGGCGCACGCCGCTCGCCATCTTCGGCGGCGTGGCGCTGGTGATCGGGACCGGAGTCGCGTACAGCGTCTCTCGCGTCGCGCGAACGAGTCCTCTCCGCGGGCTGGCGGTCTGCCTGATCGAAGTCGGGCTGCTCACGGCAGCGCTCGCGTATCCCGTCGTCGAGACGTGGACGAAGCTGAAGCTCTCGACCTCGATCGTTCTGTCGACCATGCCCGGGGTGCTCGCGGGGCTCGTGATCGCGGGCGTCGGAGTCATCGTTCTTGCGCTGGAGCTGACACGGAAACCGGCCCGCCCGAGCACCGCCAACGTCGCCGTGCCGCCGCGCGACGCAAGCACGCCCGAGCGTAAGCCGCAGCCGCCGGTCGAGCCGCTCAAGCCCGTCGAGCCTCAGAAGCCCGTTGAGCAGGCGAAGCCGGTCGAGCCCGTCAGGCCGCTGCAGCCGATCAGGCCGCTCGAGGCGGTTCATCCATTCGAGGCGCCCAAACCAGCCGAGCCGGCCAAGCCTCCCGACGCGCCCGCGCCGGTCGGCGGGGGTGCCTGAGCCGGCCGTCGCTGACGGCGAGCCCTGCCTCGGTCAGGGGACTACAATCCCTGATCATGCTCGAGTTCTCTCACTTCGACCGGCGCCGCTATCCGACCGTTTCCGTGCGCGAGGGCTACCGCGAGTGGCTTGCCTCGTACGAGACGACGGTGGAGGACGAGATGGACCTCGTCCTGCTCGAGGCGCTTGAGTCGGTCCCGTGGAGTCTGGTCGAGCGCGCGGCCGATCTCGGATGCGGGACCGGCCGAACCGGCGCCTGGTTGCGGGCCCGAAGCGTCGTCCGGCTCGACGGGATCGATCTGACGCCGGAGATGCTGGCGGTGGCCCGCGGCCGCGAGATCTACGATCAGCTCGTCCACGCCGACGTCGCCGCGACAGGGCTGGAGGGCGGCGTCTACGATCTCGTCACGACCTGCCTGGTGGAAGAGCATCTCCGGGACCTGCGCCCGCTCTACCGAGAAACCTCACGGCTGCTCCGGCCGGGCGGCGTCCACGTGCTCGTCGGCTACCACCCGCACTTCATCATGACGGCCGGGATGCCGACACACTTCGACCGCGCCTCGGGCGAGTCCGTGGCGATCGAGACCTACGTCCACCTCATGAGCGATCACGTGGCCGCGGCGCGCGCGGCCGGTCTCTCGCTCGCTGAGATGCGCGAGCGACTCGTGGACGACCGCTGGATCGCGCTCAAGCCCCGATGGGAGCCGTATCGTCATCATCCCGTGAGCTTCGTCGTCGCGTGGCAGAAGCGGTGATGGCGAACGACGGCGAGCAACCGGCGGTCAGAAGTCTATGTCCTCGATCCACGTCTTCGCCATCCTGACGGCGTAGTCATCGGCGTCCTCTGCCGTGTCGAACGTCACGCTGAGCAATGCGCGCACGTCGTGCGTGCCGAGCCTTCCACCGTCGAGACGGCTCACCAGCGCTCTCGGGAACCAGCGATTGCCGTCCGCTTCATAGGATCTCGATTCGATCTGCCACCCCTTGTGCTCGATCGCGCTCATCGTTGAGGCCATTCCTCAACCTCCTTTCGCGGTAGCGGAACAGTACGCGAGTGTTCCTTCCTCTCCGCGTGGCGCGTTGTGCAGAGCGGGTGCCAAGTCGCGTCGAACGAGTCGCGAACGTCGAATATCGGGAGAATCGAGCGAGGCGATCGGACGCCGTGTGGCCGTTCAGCACACGGCGGTTCGGTGGCGAGTCACGCGCTGGATCACATCCGACAGTCGAGCGTTTCGATATTGACGCTAGGCTGAGAATTCTCAATTCTGCGAATCGATCGCATGTCGCGGGCCTCGACGCCGGGCACTACCGGCCTGATAGCACCGATCAGAGGCCGGCGAGTCTGAGACCTTCGCGGACGGTCTCGTCGTCGGGTCCAAGCTTCGCCGCCCGTTGAAACGCCGCACGCGCGTCGTCTTTCTGGCCGAGCCTGAGGTAGCACCAGCCCATGCCCACCTGGAGCTGGTGCGAGTCTGGTGCGGCGAGGCTGGCTCTGATGAACATCGCCAGCGCTTCTCGGTCACGCTCGAGGTAGTACAGGCTCCACGCCAGCTTGCCCCTCATGGTCGTCACTTCCGGAGGCTCCGGACCCGCGAAACGCTGGGATCTGTGCAGCGCTTTCTCAAGGGGCGAAATAGCGAGCTCGTAGTCGCCCCGTTGGAACATCGCCGAGCCAAGCCCATGCAGGGCGTCGACGTAATCGGGGTCTCGGTCCAGCGCGGACCCGAACGCGTCAGCCGCAAGCTGGTAGCGGCCGACCCGTAGCCGACTCCACCCCAGCCCGTTGTAAAGACCTGCCCACGTCGGCTGGCGCCGCAGCGTAGTCTTGAACGTGAAGATCGCGCCGCGGAAATCGCCGAGGAAGTACTCGGACCAGGCCAGTAGCGACCTCGCCTCGTCGTGCTCCGGATACAGCGCTACAGCCTCGGCAAAATGATTGCGCGCCTCTTGATATCTCCGCCCCTCGAGAAGGGCGCTTCCACGCGCGAAGCTCGCCTGAGCCAGCAGTTTTCGGCGCACGCTCTGGACCGTTCCGGTAGACGGAGCCCGGACCGCGGACACCGTTGGGCGATCGACCGCCTCGTCGATCTCTTCCCGGGCGCGCGCTGCGGCGTTGCGTGCCCGGTTTGTCTCGCGCCGGACGACGAGGGCAGCCTCGGAGAGCGCGGAATTGGCTGCACGGGCGGCCGCCTCGGCGGATTGGAACGCCTCGCGCGATGCGTCGACCGCGTGCCGCGCGGCGTCTCGGGCGGCCTGCGCTATGGCGCCGGGCAGGTCCGTGCGCGTGCCGGGTTGATCTTCCCGGCCGCCGGCGATTCCCACTCCGCCGGCAGCAGCAGCCGCGCCGCCGCCACCGTTTCCGCCGCGCTCGCTGCCACTACCTCTGCCACCGCCCGGCCCTTCCGCGACGGCGGTTCCGATGTCCGACGTGAGTTGCCTCGTCAGGATGACGAGTACGGAGAGCAGCACGATGGAGACAACGCGGATCATTGCTCGTACCCCCGGCCGGTAGTCGACAGAATCCCGTTACCGGGGGTGATTCGACTATGCTTCCCGTCCAGGACCCCGGCCATCGGGTGAACACTCTAAGGCGCGCCGGGCGGAGACCTGTTGTTCGATGGTCAGCTCTTGCCCCTGCGGTGCACGAGCGCCCAGCCAGATTTCCAGAGGTCCGTCATAACGTCGAGTTATAAGTGCCTGGTTTCGTACGTGACACGATGACTAGCGAGCCCGCCATAGTTGTCTCCCTCGGGTTCCTCCGATCCGAGCCAGCGCAGGAACCGACAAGATGGTAAAACCCCGGATGTCTCAGAGCGAAACTCTTAAAACCATCGGCCGACCGCTTGGGGGCCAGCGTCCCCCGATCTCAGCACGGCGGCGCTTCCCACCTGGAACTTGTGATAGGTGTTCGGCCGCGTCAAGCATCGCGCAATCTTGCGGGTCAGCAGTGCGCAGAACGCGGCAGATCGCGGCACCGAACGTACCCCAGGCGCACCCGAACTTGCGCGCACGTGGGACGAGCCGCGGGGCTTGCGGTGAAACAGGGAGCGGGACTGCGGAAGGGAATGCGCAGCCGAGCAATGACATCGAGAGCGCCGCTCACGAGCCGCGGAATCGTCCAGGAGCGACGATCGGTCTCACGGAAAGCTTGTGGTCGCGGCGCCGCACGTCGCGCGCGTCCTGAAGCCGCGCCGACGGCTTCTGCCACCTCGGCCTCCAACGCTTCCTCGACGATCTTGCGCACGGCGAGCTTGAGCAGTTCCGCGCGAGCGTCGCCGTCGGCGACGCCGTGGCTCAGCAGCTCGTTGAGCTTCTGGCTTGTCCGCTCTGAGGCCGGTATTCTCGTCTCCACGGGGATGCCTCCTCTTGCCGCCGGCGCCAACCGGCGACCTTGGGTTTTGAGTCCAAGCAAGAGTGCATCCCCGTCTCGTTATCCAGCAACCTTAAGACTTCGCCGGGGTTTGTGACGCCGGGGGTTGTCTCGGGGTCGGGGTAGAGATAACTCGGCCCCACGCTCGGTGCCGGTTGGCCGGGCGGGGCGGGACCACCACGTGCGAACCGTGATGGCTGGCCCCCGCTGGGTGGAGCGTTGTTAGCGCCGCCACGACGAGCAACACAATCGCGGCGGCGCGAGCCTTCACTGGGTGCCTCCCGCGACGTGATTAGAGGCGAGGGGTTCGCATACCCCGATGCCGCTACGCCACCGCTGAGCGCTTCATGATCCGCTGTACCGTCCCAGTCCCGATGCCGACGGCACGCGCCACGGTGTGGATGCCGCGGCCCTTCTCGAGTTCGCGCAGCACCGCCTTCTCCACCTTCTCGGCCACACGTGGGCGGCCGAGCTTCTTCCCCTGGGCGGTGGCGCGGCGGATTGGTTTGACACACCATCCGTCGACGGTGCATGATCCCGCCACAGCCTCGACCGTCCGGCCTGTGGAGCAGACATGCCGCTGGCTCGGATCTCCGGATTGTCCTCCGACGTTGCTCGTCTCCAGAATCCCGCTGTTCGTGGGCCGCCCGCCCCGGGAAAGCCGCGCAGGATCTGAGTCCTGATCAGGGAGGAGGGAGGTCGAAATGGCCAAATATCTACTCCAAGCGTCGTACAGTGCGGAAGGCACGAAGGGCCTCCTCAAAGACGGCGGCTCGAAGCGCCGGGCGGCCGCAGAGGCAGCGCTGAAAGGCGTCAACGGGAAGCTGGAGGCATTCTATTACGCCTTCGGCGAGACCGATGTCTTTGCCATCGCTGACGTGCCGGACAATGTGAGCGCGGCGGCGCTATCTCTCGCGGTGAGCGCCAGTGGCGCCGTCAAGACGCAGATGACCGTGCTCCTCACACCCGAAGAGATCGATCAGGCTACCAAGAAGACTGTGAGCTACCGACCACCCGGTAACTAACTTGCGAGGGCGAAGAAGATGGCTCCACCTCGGAACTTCCGGCAACGAGTGCCCGGATCACGTGAGGAAGATGCCTGGCTGAGTGACGAGCAACTGGCGCAGTGCACGCCCGCCGACGAGACCGATGCGTACGGGATGCCGATTCCCACCCAGATCGTCTCGAACGGCGAGTACATGCCCCCGCCCCAGACCGAGAAGCAGAAGCGCGTCGAGGCTCGAACGCTCGAGCTCGCCGATGGCGCGGCCAAGAAGCTTGGCCTGAGCCGCCGTCAGTTCCTGGCGGGAACGGGAGGCACCGCGGCGGCCCTCCTGGCCATGAACGAAGTATTCGGCCAGTTCTTCGACGTGAAGCCCATCGAGATGTTCGAGGCGGCCGCGTGGGCGGCGACCGGCGCCCCGACGAACCTGTTCGTCTTCGACGATCAGACGCATGCCGTGCGCGGTAGCATGCCGGGGCCGGCGGCGCTGCGGGCGGTCGCCCAGGGCCCCACGGCGCCGGGCTTTACATCGAATCCCTTCAATCCCGACGGTCTCCACGATGAGCTCGGCCGCCCCTGGAGCTCGTGGAGCCCCGCGCTGGTCGGGGCGCCGATCGGGCCCGACGCGTTCCACCTCGGGAACTACATCAAGAACATGTTCGTCGACAGCCAGGTCACGGTGGCGATTCTCAGCAATGTCACCCCCGGCACGATTCAGCTCCCCGGCGAGGCGGCGCCCCGTCCGCCCAAGAGCATCCCCGACTCGCTGGCCGGGGCCATTCTCACCGCGGAGCAGACGGTGGCCGTGCGGGACTTCGTGAATCGTATCGCCGGCTCGACGCGGCTGCTCGGCCACGGGCTCTTGTTCCCGGGCGTCGGCAACCGTGACTACATGCAGTTCCAGATCGATAACTACAAGCCCGACTCCTGGAAGGGCTACAACATCAACCGGGCAGCCAAACTCGATTCCGACCCGCGGAGCGAAATGCAGCGCTGGCAACTCGACGACGAGGCGGTCGCCTATCCGACGTACGACCTGATCACGAAGAACAAAGAGATGTTGAAGACGCGCCCCGGCTTCTTCAACATCTGTGTCCACAAGGGGCTATCGCCGGAGCCCGCACCCGACCCGAAGCTCGGGCATCCGTCCGACGTGCCGAAGGCGGCCAAGGACTGGCCGCAGCTGAACTTCGTCATCTACCACTCCTGCATTCAACCCCGGTTCTTCTACTCCGAGTCGATGCAGGCCATCCGCGCGGGGCGGCTGCGTAACGGTGTCCCGGACATCAACTGGACGACGGCGTTCGCGCAACTGGCGGCCCCGTACTCCAACGTCTATGCTGAGATCGGCACCACCTTTGCCTCGACGGTGATCACCTTCCCCACGGTGTGCGCCCATATCCTCGGTCAGCTCGTCAAGTACTTCGGCCCGGATCGAGTCGTGTTCGGGTCGGATTCGATCTGGTATGGTTCGCCGCAGTGGCAGATCGAGGCGCTCTGGCGCTTCCAGATCCCCGAAGAGATGCGGAAGCGCTGGGGCTATCCCGAGCTCACTGAGACGGCCAAGCGGAAGATTCTGGGCCTCAACTCTGCGCGCCTGTACGGCTTGTCTGGCGCCGACGCAGTGCCTGGCGGCGGCTACCGCCCCGTGCCAAAGACCTTCGAGTCGCTCATCCCTGACTCGCTCAAGAAGTTGATGGAGTTTCCCGGCTTCGCTGCCGACAACATCTCACGGACGCGCAAGGAGTACTTGGCGAGGGGAGCGGCCCCGAGTCATACGCGTTACGGCTGGGTGCGAAGAGCCTAGCCGGACACCTGGGCCGCGGTCGAGAACGACTGTTTCCATAGATCAGTTGGTGACGGAGGCGAACACCAGGGCGCCCGGCAGAAGAGCCTTTAAGTTCCACGTCCGATGCTTCCAGACTTGGGATTCCGAAAGGCGCGCCACCTAGTCATCGCGACTGGCCTGTCGCAGCGCCTCCCACGCTGCACTCTGCAGGCCCGCCACGGCGTGCGCTGCCAACCCGTGCCGGTCGCGCTCGTGGGTGAGTGCTCCATCCCGCTGGTGTAGAACGTGGCTCGCCATCCACGGTCGTCATACCGGGTGAGCTGGAGGTCGTAGCCTTGCCGCGCCATGCCGACCGAGACGTGCCCGATGCCGCTCCACGAGTCCAGCCACGTCCGCAGGGCATGGAGTGCGCGATCGTACGAGGGCATGGAGCACGTGGCGAAGCCGACAGCAGCGCGCAGGAGTTGGCCGCGTTGCTGGAGCACGCTACTGGATGACCTGATCTGCCCGCTGTAGCAGCGTCTGCGGGATCGTCAGCCTGAGCGCCTTCGCGGTCTTGAGATTGATGATCAGCTCGAACAACATCGCCCATCTCGCGGCGTTCCTGGCGAGCGACGCTGCCTGGAACATAACCGGCCAGTGGATCTCAGTCGACGGGGGGATCACGCTGCGCCAGGCGCCGTGAGCGGTCACGCCATCTTTCTGTGGCTCACGAGACTGCCTTCGCGACCGTAGAGGGAGCGGACTTTTGGACTACGACTCAACGTCGATCCCATCGCGTGTGCCGTCAAACGACTCCCAAGCTGTGTGGGAGACCGCCTAGAGAGCGCAGCGCCGTGTTCTTGGCGCCGCCCGTCATACCTGAAGTAATCTTCATGGTCTGCTAGACTCCTCGCGGCCATCCTCAACCGGTGAAAGGAGGACGCGAGCCTATCGGCGGACCACTAACAAATCAGCACGGGGCCTACAAGCGTTTGGAGAACCACGTATGAGGAAGATGCTTCTAGTGGCTCTTGGAGTGGTCCTTGTTGTAGTGGACATCGTGAGCGTGTCCGCCCAGACGAGCGATCCGAGAACTGGTACGTGGAAACTCAACGTGGAGAAGTCCAAGTTCAGTCCCGGTCCGCCACCTCAAAGTCTTACGGTGAAAGTTGAACCGTCCGGCCAAGGGGAAAAAGTTAGCACCGAGGGAGTCAATGCCGACGGAACCCGCACCGCCACCCAGTACACGGCGAATTTCGACGGCAAGGATAATCCGCTCACGGGCTCACAGATCGCAGACACGGTTTCATTGAAGCGGATCGACCAGCGGACCAGCGAACGCACCGATAAAAAGGCTGGTGCAGTGGCCCAAACCCTCAGACGGGTCGTTTCTCAAGACGGCAAGATGATGACCGTTACGGTGAAGGGAAAAAACGCTCAAGGTCAAGACGTGAACAACACCCTCGTGTTCGAGAAGCAGTAACACAGGCGTCATGCTAGGGCGAGTGCGAGACCGTCAGTGTACGGATGGCCCGGCCTTCTCGTGCTCGCCCTGTCAGCACCACGGCTAGGCCCCGCAGCCATCGCCCGCGAACTGCCTCGTCTGCTAGACTCCCCGCAGCCATCCCCCACCGAAGGTGCCCATGCGGCGGATCGAACTCGTCATTTTTGCTGCCAGCCTTGCTCTCGTGCCGCTCCCTGCGGAAACGCAACAGTCGGCCAAGATCGCTCGAATAGGCTACCTGGCGCCCAACACGGCTGCCAGCCCCCACCTGCATGAGGCCTTCCGTCAAGGACTGCGTGACCTCGAATTATGTCGAGGGCCACAACCTCGCGATCGAATACCGAGATGCCGAGGGGAAGCTCGAGCGGCTCCCGGCTCTCGCGGCCGAATTGGATGGTCCTGGTCGCTTGCTTCGCGGCCAGGGCGGCGGGTGTGCCTCCGGCCACGATGACATCAACCTTGAGCGCAACCACCAGGGCGCGCGCGAGTGCTCTGACTGTGATGCCAAGCTCGATGTTCATCAGCGAGCGAAGACACCTCGTGGCCCTCGCGGCAAAGAACCGGCTGCCGGCGGTGTACCCACTGAGGGAGTTTGTCGATGCCGGGGGCCTCATGGCCTATGGACCGAACCTTCCGGATCTGTCCCGGCGCGCCGCCACGTACATTGACATCTCTAAGCACGCTGGCGGTGTCAACGACGAATCGATTCTGGTTCGACGAGATTGCTGCGTGACTCTTCAGTGCGCCTCCGTGGTGACGAACGAGGGGATACCGATG
>QHSQ01000057.1 GCA_003221615.1 Candidatus Rokuibacteriota bacterium
CGACGGCAAGCGCGGCTTCGTGCTCACGCTGCAGACCCGCGAGCAGCACATCCGCCGCGCGAAGGCGACCTCGAACATCTGCACCAACGTGGCGCTCTGCGCGCTGATGGCGACGATCTATCTCTCGACCCTCGGGCGCCGCGGGCTCGTCAAGGTCGGCGAGCTCTCGACGGCGAAGGCCCACTACGCGGCCGAGCGCCTGGCGAAGGTGCCGGGCGTCTCGCTGCGCTTCCCGGCGCCCTTCTTCAAGGAGTTCGCGCTGAAGCTGCCGAAGGCTCCCGATCGCGTGATCCCGCGGCTCGCCAAGCAGGGCTTCCTCGCCGGCGTCCCCCTCAAGACCTTCGACCGGGCCCTGGCCGATTGCCTGCTCGTTGCTGTGACCGAGAAGCGCACCAAGGCGGAAATCGACGCGTTTGCGGCGGCGCTCGAGAAGGCGGTGGCGTGATGGCCGACGCCTACGACAAGCTGATCTTCGAGCTGTCTTCGCCCGGGCGTGTAGCCTGGTCTTTACCGGAGGCCGATGTGCCCGAAGCCGACGCGCGCAAGCTCTTGCCGGCCAAGCATCTCAGGCGCGATGCCCCCGGGCTGCCTGAAGTCTCCGAGTTCGACGTAGTCCGCCATTACTCGCGCCTGTCGCGGCTGAACTACGGACTCGACACGCACTTCTATCCGCTCGGCTCGTGCACGATGAAGTACAACCCGAAGCTCAACGAGGACATGGCGCGGTTGGCCGGCTTCGCCAAGGTCCATCCGCTGGCGCCCGAGGCCCTGGCGCAGGGTGCGCTCCAGCTCATGCACGAGCTGGCGCGGGACCTCGCCGAGATCGCCGGGATGGACGCCGTCTCGCTCCAGCCCGCGGCCGGCGCCCAGGGCGAGCTCGCGGGCGTCCTCATGATCCGCGCCTATCACCAGTCGCGCGGCGAGAAGCGGACGAAGGTGCTCGTGCCCGACTCGGCGCACGGGACCAACCCCGCCTCCACCGCGATCGCCGGCTACGAGGTCGTGGAGGTGAAGTCGCTGCCGAACGGCGAGGTGGACGTGGACGCGCTCACGCGCACCCTGGACACCGACGTAGCCGCGTTCATGATCACCGTGCCGAACACGCTCGGGATGTTCGAGCCGCGCATCGTCGAGATCACCGAGCTCTGCCACGCCAAGGGCGTGCAGGTCTACATGGACGGCGCCAACCTCAACGCGATTCTCGGGATCACGCGCCCGGGCGACCTCGGCTTTGACGTGTGCCATTTCAATCTGCACAAGACCTTCACGACCCCGCACGGCGGCGGCGGGCCCGGGGCGGGCCCGGTCGGCGTCAAGGCGCATCTGGAGCCGTTCCTGCCGGTTCCCGTCGTGACCAAGGACGGTGAGGAGTACGCGCTCGACTGGAAGCGGCCGAAGTCGATCGGCAAGCTCCAGGCCTTCCTGGGCAATTTCGGGATGCTCGTGCGCGCCTACGCCTACATCCGCACGATGGGCCCCGACGGCCTGCGGTCCGTCTCCGACAACGCGATCCTGAACGCGAACTACATCATGAAGCGGCTCGAGCAGGACTACGACGTCGCCGTGCCCGGCCCCTGCCTGCACGAGTGCGTACTGTCGGCTCGTCGCCAGAAGAAGCTGGGTGTGACGGCAACCGACATCGCCAAGCGCCTCCTGGATCTCGGCTTCTACGCGCCGTCGACGTACTTCCCGCTGATCGTCGAGGAAGCGCTGATGATCGAGCCGACCGAGACCGAGGCCAAAGAGACGCTCGACGCCTTCTGCAACGCGATGATCCAGATCGCGCGCGAGGCCGAGGCGAACCCCGCGGTGATTCACGAGGCGCCGGTGACCACCGCCGTGCGCCGGCTCGACCAGACGAAGGCCGCGCGCGAGCCCAATCTGAGGTGGACGCGCGGGGCCTAGCCTCGCGTCGGGGTAGGTCACGCCCGTGCCGGCTAGGCTGCGCGTAGTTCACGCTGACATCACGACGCTCTCGGTCGACGCCATCGTCGACGCAGCGAACCCATCGCTGCTCGGTGGAGGCGGCGTCGATGGCGCGATCCATCGCGCGGCCGGGCCGCAGCTGCTCGAGGAGTGCCGCCTGCTCCACGGCTGCCAGACCGGTGACGCCAAGCTCACCAGGGGTTATCGGCTGCCGGCGAAATTCGTCATTCATACCGTCGGGCCGGTGTGGCGCGACGGCGCCAGCGGCGAGGCCGAGCTGCTGGCCTCGTGCTATCGGCGCTCGATCGAGGTCGCCGCGGCGAACGGCATTCTCACGCTCGCCTTCCCGAGCATCAGCACCGGCGTGTTCGGCTACCCGATCGAGCCCGCGACGAGGGTTGCCGTGACGACCGTCCGATCCGTGGTGCCGGCGTTTCCGACGATCCAGGAGGTGGTCTTCTGCTGCTTCTCGGCCTCTGACCTCGCGGTCTACACGCGACGGCTCGGTGAGGTCGCCTCCTGAGCAGGCACGCGGCAACAGCAGGGCGCCGGCCACGGTGTGCGATGCTAGGGGCGTGACGGAGAGCCCGAGCGCCCGGACCTGGCGTCTGCTGGTGACCGAGCCGACCGACGGCGCCACGAACATGGCGATCGACGAGGCGGTCTGGCTCGGGCGGCGCGCCGGCGCCTCGCCGCCCACCGTGCGCTTCTTCGCGTGGGCGCCGCCCACGGTGTCGCTCGGCTACGGCCAGCCGCTCGATCGTCACGTGGACGTCGCCGCGTGTCGTCACCTGGGCGTTGGAATCGTGCGGCGGCTCACCGGCGGGAGCGCGATCTATCACGACGGCCCGGAGCGCGAGCTGACGTACAGCGTCGTCGCGGCCGCCGACGACGTCGGCGGTGGCGCGCGCGACCTCCTGCACAGCTACCAGTGGATCGGTCGCGCGCTCGCCGGCGGGCTCCGGACGCTCGGCGCTCCGGTCGAGATGGTCGGCGTCGCGCGCGGCGACGAGCCGACGCCCGCATTCTGCTTCGCGCGCACGGGCAGCTGCGAGATCGAGGTGGGCGGGCGCAAGCTGGTCGGGAGCGCGCAGCGGCGCTACGGTGGCACGTTCCTGCAGCACGGGTCGATCCTGCTCGGCGTGGACGCGGCCCGTCTGGCCGCGATCTTCCCGACGACCCACGATCCGCTCGCGACCTTGACGACGCTCGAGGCCGCGCTCGGCCATCGGCCGAAGCTCGACGACGTGGTCCAGGCGCTCGCGGCGGCGTTCGAGCGGGAACACGGCCTGGACCTCCGACCCGACGGCCTCAGCGCGGACGAGACCGCGGCGGTCGAACGCCTCGTACGCGAGAAGTACGCCACCGAGGCGTGGCTGACGGGGCCCGCATGAGCCGCGAGTATCCTGACTATCCACGGGTCGGTGTCGGCGCGGTCATCCTCCACGCGGACAACGTGCTGCTCGTCCGGCGCGGCAAGGCGCCGTCGTTCGGAAAGTGGAGCCTGCCCGGCGGCCTCGTCGAGCTGGGTGAGAGCACCCGCGAGGCGATCGCTCGCGAGATCCTCGAGGAGTGCGGCATCAAGATCCGGATCGTCGACGTCGCCGGCGTCCTCGACCGGGTCGTGAAAGATGACGCCGGCCGCGTCCGCTATCATTACGTGCTGGTGGACTACCTGGCGTATCCCGATTCGCTGGACGTCCAGGCGGGCGACGACGCCGCCGAGGCGCAGTGGTTCGAGATCGGCCGGCTGGCCGAGCTCGACACGACCCAGGGCCTCCTGGACATGATCCGGCGAGCCGAGACCTTGAGAGGAGGAACGCGCGGGTGAAAGTCGAGATCGTCACCAAGCGGCTCGAAGAGGTCCCCGCCGACGCGCTCGTCGTCGGGCTCTACGTCGGCGAGACGAAGCTGCCGGAGCGCCTGGCGCGTCTCGATCGCGCCGCGCAGGGGCAGCTCAAGCGGGTGCTCGACGCCGAGAAGTTCTCCGCGAAGGCGGGCCACGTCACCCACGCGCACGCCGACGGCCGTCGCATCGTGGTGGCCGGGCTCGGCCCTCGGAGCGAAACCACTTCGGAGGTTCTGCGGCGGGCGGCTGCGGCCGGCGTGCGCCGGGCCCGTGACCTCGGCGCCCGCACGGTGGCCACGGAGGTGCTCGGCGACCGGCTGACCGCGCGCCAGCGGGCCCAGGCCGTCGTGGAAGGCGCCATCCTCGGCACCTATTACTTCGACCGCTACAAGCGTGAGAAGGCGGACAAGACCGTCAACGAGCTGCGCCTGGTCGAGCCCGACGCGCGCCGCGCGCGCGAGGCGCGCGACGGCATGCGGCGCGGCGAGAGCTTCGCGCTGGCGACGTCGTTCGCGCGTGACTTGATCAACGCGCCCGCCAACGAGCTGCACCCGACCGATCTCGCGCGCGCGGCCGCCGAGCTGGGGAAGGAATCGCGTCTCGACGTCACGGTGTACGACGCGGCCGAGTGCCGGAAGATGGGCATGGGCGCCTTCCTCGGCGTCGCCGCCGGGAGCGAGCAGCCCCCGAAGTTCATTCACGTCACGTACAGCCCATCGGGCCGGCCCGCCGCGGGCCGCAAGCGCAAGAAGGTCGTGTTGATCGGCAAGGGCATCACGTTCGACTCCGGCGGGCTCGACCTCAAGCCCCCCGACGGGATGCTGCGCATGAAGTACGACATGGCCGGCGCCGCCGCGGTGCTCGGCATCATGCGCGCGCTGCCGGCGCTGAAGCCCTCGGCCGAGGTCCACGGGCTGATCGCGGCTACCGAGAACATGCCGTCGGGCTCGGCCATTCGCCCGGGCGACATTCTCCGCGCCATGAACGGCACGACGATCGAGATCGGCAACACGGACGCGGAGGGGCGTCTGACGCTCGCCGACGGCCTCTGCTACGCCAACACGAACGTCCAGGCCGACGAGATCATCGACATGGCGACGTTGACCGGGGCCTGCGTCATCGCGCTCGGTCAGCTCTGCTCCGGGCTCATGACGAACAACCAGGCGCTGGGCAACCGCCTCATGAAGGCCGCCGAGGCCGCGGGCGAGCGGCTCTGGCAGCTGCCGCTGATCGACGAGTACCGGGAGAACCTCAAGAGCGAGGTGGCGGACCTCAACAACGTCGGACCGCGCGGCGGCGGTGCCATCACCGCCGGGCTCTTCCTGAAAGAGTTCGCGGGCAAGACGCCGTGGGCGCACCTGGATATCGCCGGCCCGGCGTTCACCGAGAAGGACCTGCCGCTGGCTCCGAAGGGCGCGACCGGATTCGCGGTGCGCACGATCCTGACGTACCTCGGGGAGTAGCCGGTGGGCGGCGCGGTCGATCTGCACTCGCACACGACCGCGTCGGACGGAACCCTGGCGCCGCGTGAGCTGGTGCGGCTGGCCGCACGCCACGGCGTGCGTGTCCTCGCGGTGACCGACCACGATTCCACCGGCGGCCTCGCCGAAGCCATGGACGAGGCGAAGAGCCTGCCGCCGCTCGAGATCGTTCCCGGCCTCGAGATCAACTGCGACCTCCCCGGCGCGGAGGTCCACGTGCTCGGCTATTGCCGGGACTGGGAGGCGGCGTGGTTCCAGGCGTTCCTCGGGACGCAGCGCGAGGAGCGACGGCAACGCGTCTACCGGATCGCCGCGCGCCTGGCCGAGCTGGGCATGCCGATCGATCCCGGAGAAGTCTTCGCGCTCGTGAAGGAAGGCTCGGCCGGCCGCCCACACGTGGCGCAGGCGATGGTCGACCGCGGCTACGTGAAGTCGGTGCGTGAGGCGTTCGACCGATACCTCTCGATGAACGGCCCGGCGAACGTGCCGCGCAAGCGGTTTACGCCCATCGAGGCCGTGCGGATCATCCGGCGCGCGCGCGGCGTGCCGGTGCTGGCCCACCCCGGGCTCGCGAATCGCGATGAGCTGATCCCGGAGCTGGTCGAGGCCGGGCTGCTCGGCATCGAGGCATTCTATCCCGAGCATTCGTCGGGGCAGATCACGGCCTACCGCGAGATGTGCTCGCGCCTGGGCCTCATCGCGACCGGCGGCTCCGACTTCCACGGACTCCGCGTGGGAGGCGCCCGGCACCCGGGTGCCCAACCGGTGCCCGAGAGCGCCTGGCACGAGCTGCGTGGGCGTCTCGCGTCGCTCGCGGGTGAGCCACCGAGCGCGCCGCCGGAGCCGGGCGCCGCGCCATGACGACGATTCAGGCCCAGATCTTCGGCTTCACCGACTGCCAGGACACTCGCAAGGCGCAGCGTTTCTTCAAGGAGCGCGGCATCGCGGTGCACTTCGTCGACCTGAAGGAGCGTCCGGCGGCGCGCGGCGAGCTCAGACGCTTCGCCGAGAAATACGGCGCCGCCGCGCTGATCGATCGCGAGGGCGCGCGCTTCAAAGCGCTCGGCCTGCGCGTCGCGCTCGACTCGCCCGAGCGCTTGCTCGAGCGCGCGCTGACCGAGCCGCGGCTGCTTCGCACCCCGCTCGTGCGGTGCGTCGGGCGTGTCGCGATCGGTCACGCGCCCGAGGCCTGGCGGGAGTGGGTGGAAGCCGTGAAGCAGACCGGAGGAAAGCCCGCATGACCCCGCGTCCGTTCACGATCGAGGTCGCCGACGACGTGCTCGCCGATCTGCGCGCCCGGCTCGACCGCGTGCGCTGGCCCGACGAGCCTCCGGACGCCGGCTGGCGCTACGGCACGAGCGTGGCGTACATGAAGGAGCTCGTCGAATACTGGCGCGCCCGTTACGACTGGCGCGCGCACGAGGCGCGGCTGAACCGCCTGCGGCATTTCACGGCGGACCTCGACGGGATCGACGTGCACTTCATCCACGAGCCGGGCGTCGGTGGAGCACCGATGCCGCTGCTCCTTTCGCATGGCTGGCCCGGCTCGATCGTGGAGTTCGAGCGGATCCTGCCGATGCTGACCGATCCGGCGCGCTTCGGTGGCGACGCGGCGGACGCGTTCACCGTCGTTGCGCCGTCGCTGCCGGGCTACGGCTTCTCGTTCCGCCCGAATCAGCCGCGCTTCGGCGTGGAGGAGATCGCCGACGTCTTCGCGCGCCTGATGACCGATGTCCTCGGCTATCGCCGCTTCGCCGCCCAGGGCGGCGACTGGGGTGCCTTCATCACCTCGCGGCTCGGCCTGCAGTATCCCGAGCGTCTGGCCGGAATCCACCTGAACCTGCTCGCCGTGCGTCGCGACCCCGCGCTGCCCGACAAGCCGACCGACGAGGAGCAGCGCTACATCAAGCAGCTCCAGGACTGGCAGCGAGAGGAAACCGGCTACCAGTGGATTCAGGGCACGAGGCCGCAGACGCTCGCCTACGGTCTCAGCGACTCACCGGTGGGGCTGGCGGCCTGGATCGTCGAGAAATTCCGCACGTGGAGCGACTGCGACGGCGAGGTCGAGCGACGCTTCTCGAAAGACACCTTGCTCACGAACGTGACGCTCTACTGGGTCACCGGCGCGATCAACTCGTCGTTCTGGCCGTATTACGCGCGCTTGCATCGGCCGTGGCCGATTCCGGACGGCAAGCGCATCATGGTCCCCACGGCCTACGCCGCGTTTCCCCGCGAGATCCTGCTGCCGCCCCGGGCCTGGGCCGAGCGCGCGTACAACATCCAGCGCTGGACGGTCATGCCCGCCGGGGGCCACTTCGCCGCCCTCGAAGAGCCCGAGGCCCTCGCCGCCGACATCCGCGCCTTCTTCCGGCCTCTCCGCTGAGCAGTCGGCACAAAGAACAGCATCGGGTTCCGGCTCGACAACGCGGCGCTCGCGCCGGTCGCGATGGCCGACCTCATCCTGCCCATCGCGACCGGGCGCGCCTCGACTGAGGAGCAGACCCGCCTCCGACCGCCGTCGAGCGAGCGCGCTAGCCGATGAGACGACGAGCTTTGGCCGCGTTCGAGACCGTGATCACGACGGTGGCGCCGCCGCGACCGGCCGTCGTCGCATACGCTGACTTGATGTTGACACGGGCGCGCGCCAGCTTCTCGGCGACGCGCGCGAGCGCGCCGGGCTTGTTGCTGAGCCGCTTGGAGAACGCGACCTCCTCGACGAAGCGCACGCGCGCCTTGCGCAGCGCCCGCTTGGCGAGGGTCGGCTTGTTCACGACCATGCGGATCTTTCCGCGTCCGGCCGCTTCGGCCGCCGAGAGCGAGAGGATGTTGACCTTGGCGTCGGCCAGGGCGCGGCCGATGCCGGCCAGAACGCCGGTCTTGGATCGGAGCGACAGGACGAGCTGAGTGGTCTTGGGCATCGTGCGTCTCCTTCTTCTGCCTCGGTGAGCTGCACGCCTCAGCGCGCGTAGGCGGGGAACACGCGCCGCACGCACTCCGGATCGTTGATCGCGAGCATCCCGGCGACGAGTCGGCGCGCGGCGCCGCGCACCACCACGAACGTAATGCGCGCCGTCGCGACCACGTGATCGCCGGCGCGCGCGACGATCTCGGTCTCCTGGTAGCGCGGGTCCTCGTTCCGCGCGCGCACCGACGCACGGTGTCCGGTCACCGTGATGGGCGCCTCGAAGGGCGGGGGCCGGTGGAGCGATACGCGGAGCTCGGTCGTCATCCCCGATTCCCCGGTCGCGAGCGCGCCCAGCCAGAACGCCGCCTCGTCGAGCAGGGTCGTCAACGCGGCGGGCGCGAGCGAGCCATCGGCTCGCCGAAACGGCGCGCGCGGCTGCCACGTGGCTCGAACCGAGTCGGCGTCGAACGCGAGCCGGGCGCGCAGCCCGAGCGCGTTGTCGGTCCCGCACGCGAAGCACGTACGCGAGATCGGGAGCGGATGGCCCACCCCGTTTCCGTCCGCCGAGCCCAGCGTGCCGTTGTCGGTCGCCGGGGGCAGGGGCGACACCCGGCCGTCGACCAGGACGCTGCCGGCCTGATCGGAGAGGACGAACGTATCGGCCGAGTCTTCGAGGGCGCGCACGAGAGTCAACGGCAGGCCGAGCGGAACACGGCGGCGATAGATGCCGGAGACTTCGCGCGGCGCGGTCGTGCCCGAGAGCGTGTCGAATACCGCGAGCACCGCGCCGCCGTGGGCGGTCTCCGGGAGGCCCTGGAGGGCGGGATCGAGCGTGAGGATCAGATCGGGGCCGCTAATCTCCAGAGCGTGACGTAGCGTGGCATCAATGGTAGTCATGCGATAATTTTCGAGTGTCGCCGCCCATTTTAGCCGACAAGGCTTTCGTTCGGGCGACGATCACGAACTTCTTTTTCTTCTTCAGCCTGAACTGCTTCATTCTCCTGCCGCTCTACATCGAAGGCATCGGAGGGACGGAGGTCGAGATCGGCCTCGTGATGGGTCTCTACAACGCGGTCGGCATCCTGTGCCAGCCGATCGTTGGTCCCCTGGTCGACGCGTTTGGACGGCGGCGCTTCATGCTGGCGGGCACGGGCCTCGTGATCGCCGCGGCGCTCCTGGCGACGACGACGCCGTCGATTCCGCTGCTCGCCCTCGTGCGTGGGCTTCAAGGCATCGGCTTCTCCGCCTTCTTCGTGGCGAACTATTCGTACGTGCTCGACCTGACTCCGCCGTCGCACCGTGGCTGGGCGCTCGGGATCTACGGCGTCGCGGGCCTCGTGGCCACCGCGACCGCCCCGCTGGTGGGGGAGGCGGTGGTTCGTCGCATGGGCTTTCGGCCGCTCTTCATCATGGGGACCGCCATGGCGATCGTCGCGGCCGGCTACGTCTGGAGCTTGCCCCGCGGACGGCCGGGCGCGCCGCTGCCGGTGGCGGGCTCGCTGTGGGAGCGCGGCGGGCTCGACGAGCTGCGCCATCGCCACATGGTGGTCACGCTCTTCTTCGGTCTGGGCGCCGGGACGATCTTCGTCTTCGTGCCGACCTTCGCCGACAGTCTCGGGGTCGAGACGCTCGCGCTCTTCTACACGGCCTTCGCCGTCGCCGCCATCGGCGTGCGGGTCTTCGGCGGCCGCCTGATCGACACGCATGGACGGCGCGCGGTGATCGTCCCGTCGATGTTCGTGCAGACCGGCGCGACGGCGCTGCTCGCGCTGCTCGGCTTCGTGGTCACCCGCACGAGCCTCACGCCGGTCGTCCCCGTGCTCTTCGTGATCGGATTGATGTCGGGGAGCGCGCACGGACTGCTCTATCCGGGACTGGCGGCGATGGTGACCGACCACGCGCCGGAAACGCGCCGGGGGGTGATCGTCGCGATGTTCAGCGCGGTGTTCCTGGTCGGGCAGACGGCGGGCTCGTTCGCGTTCGGCTACATCACGCACGCGATCGGGTACGCGTTCATGTGGATGATGCTCGCGTCGTTCCTGCTGATCGGCGCGGCGCTCAGCATGCGGCTGGTCGAGCGTCGCACCTCCTGACCGGCGGCGCTATACTGACTTCACCGTTTCGGGGACAGGAGCCCGCATGAACACGAGCGTCCGGATCGGCGTGATCGTCGTGATGATGTCCGCGGTGCTCGGCGTACCCGATCGCGCCGACGTGGCCCCGGACCGGCAGGACGTGGTGCCGCCCAAGCCGACCGGCGCGCAGGAAGTCGAGGTCGTGGCGGTCATGGTCGACCAGAGCACGCAGCAGCCGACGGTGCTGCTGCAGGGCAAGCGCGACAAGCGCTCCGTCGCCCTCGCCATCGGGCTGGCCGAGGCGACCGGAATCGCCGTTCCGCTCCAGGGCGTGACGCCGCCGCGGCCCCTCACGCACGACCTGTTCCTGACGCTCTTCGGCCGGCTCAAGGTGACGCTCACGCGCGTCGTCATCACCGATCTTCGTGACGACATCTTCTACGCGATCGTCTATCTGAACGCCGGCGGCTCCGAAATCCAGCTCGACGCGCGCCCGTCGGACGCGATCGCGCTGGCGATCCGCGCGAAGGTGCCGGTGCTGGTGGAAGAGCGCGTCTTCGAAAAGGCCGGGAACGCCGCGCCGCCGCGGCGCCCCTCGATCTGACGCCTTGGCCGAGCCCGAGCGCACCGACCAGGAGTGGGCGCTCCAGCGGCGCATCGAGGACGTCTTCGTCAAGCTGGGCGAGAAGTACGGTGATCTCACCGGCCGGGTCGAGACCAAGATCAAGTCGACGGTCACCTTCGACGACGTCGGCGGGCTGCGGCAAGCGAAGACGATCCTCAAGGGGTTCGCGCTCGCGCTCACCGCGCCCGATCTCTATCGCCAGTGGGGCATCGAGCCGCCGAAGGGGATCCTGCTCTACGGCCCGCCCGGCACCGGCAAGTCGAAGCTCGCGCAGGCGCTGGCGACGACCTCGGGCGCGATCTTCTACCACCTGAAGCTGATGAACCTCACCTCGAAGTTCGCCGCCAACACGGGCGACCTGCTGCAGGAAATCTTGAGAATCGCGATGGCCGAGGGCCCGGCGGTGCTGTTTCTCGACGAGGCCGAGGCGCTGTCGCTCGAGCACCTCTTGCCGCCGCCTCAGGCGCGCGAGGCGAGCGCGCGGCTGGTCGCGGCGCTCTGCGAGAAGCTCGACGCGATGAGCACGGCCGAGCGGATCCTGGTCGTGGCCTCGACGACCCACACCGATGCGCTCGACCCCGCGCTGGTCGCCCCGGGCCGTCTCGACCATCTCATCGAGATCGCGCTGCCCGATCCGGCCGCCCAGAAGGAGATCCTGGAGCTGATCCGCGTCCGGACCGAGAAGACGGCCGGCCGGCCGCTCTTCGAGAAGATCGACTACGACAAGATCCTGCCGGTGATGGGCGGCATGAGCGGCGCCGACCTGTCGGTGATCGTCCGGCGCGCGCTCGAGGTCAAGGTGCGCGCCGCGGCCGAAAGCGCGGGCGCGGCGCCCGTCTCGACCGAGGACCTGCTCGACGCGATCGACAGCTACAAGGGTGTGCGAGGGGTCGTCGAGAAGATCCGGTACGGTCAATATCTGTGATCGCGTCCACCAGGATTCGGGTCCGTTACAAGGACACCGACTGCATGAAGGTCGTCTACTACGGAAACTACCTCACCTACTTCGAGGTCGGTCGGGTCGAGTTCCTCCGCCAGCAGGGGCTCGCGATGTCCCACGTCGACACGCAGGTCCATCTTCCGGTCGTCGAGGCGGTGGTGCGCTTCCGAAAGCCGGCGCGGCTCGACGACCTCCTGGAGGTGCGGTGCTGGGTGAGCGAGCGGAGGCGGGCGAGCTTTCGCTTCGCCTACGAGATCCGAAACGAGGAGGGCGAGCCGGTGGCCACCGGGTCGACGCTCCACGCCTGCCTGGACCCGGCGACGAGCGAGATGGTCGCCGTGCCACCCTGGCTTCTGGAGCGGATGCCAGTCGTCGATTCGAAGTGAGCCGTCGACCGTTGTATACTTCGTAACCGGCCTCGATGATCGAAGTCGAACACCTCACCAAGAACTACGGCCTCGTCGCGGCAATCCGCGACGTGTCGTTCAGCGTGTCCCCCGGCCAGATCGTGGGGTTCCTCGGGCCCAACGGCGCCGGAAAGTCCACGACGATGCGGATCCTCGCCTGCTTCATGCCGGCCTCGAGCGGCGCCGCGCGGGTCGCGGGCTACGACGTCTTCCGCCAGTCCATGGAGGTCCGGCAGCGGATCGGCTACCTGCCGGAGAACGTCCCGCTCTACACCGACATGCGCGTCGCGGCCTACCTCGATTTCGTCGCTGAGGTGAAGGGGGTGGGGCGGACGGAGCGGCGGCGGCGCGTCGCCGACGTCATGGACCGATGCATGGTCTCCGACGTCCAGAACCGACTGATCGGCAAGCTGTCGAAGGGGTACCGCCAGCGCGTAGGGGTCGCCCAGGCGATCGTGAGCGATCCCGAAGTCCTGATCCTCGACGAGCCGACGATCGGCCTCGACCCCAAGCAGATCACCGAGATCCGGTCGCTCATCAAGTCATTGGCCGGCCAGCACACCGTGATCCTCTCGACGCACATCCTCCCGGAAGTCTCGATGGTCTGCGGCGCGGTGATCATCATCAACAAGGGCGGGATCGTCGCCCAGGGCCCGATCGACACCCTGGTCGAGCAGTTCTTCCCGACTTCACGGCTCGAGGTCGAGATCGTCGGCCCGCCGCCGGCGGTCCGCGACCGGATCCGGGCGATCCCGGGTGTCCTGTCCGTGCAGGATCAGTCGCCGGCCAACGGCGCCGCGCGCTACACGGTCGAGGCGGCGCGAGGGCGTGACGTGCGCGCCGAGATCTTCCAGCTGGCGGCCCAGCAGCGGTGGGACCTGCTCGAGCTCAAGCGGGTGGGGATGACGCTCGAGGAGGTCTTCATCCGGGTCGTCGCGGGCGAGGAGTCCGAGGAGTCGGCGGTCGCCGAGGTCGCCGCGGAGGACACGGCGTCGTGAAGATCTGGGCGATCTTCAAGAAGGAGATGCGGCTCTACTTCACCTCGCCGGTGGCGTGGGTGGTGTTCACGATCTTCCTTCTGATCGGCGGCTACTTCTTCTACTCGATCTTCGCCTTCTTCACGCTGGCGTCCATGCAGTCGGCGATGAACCCGCAGATGGCGCGCGATCTGAACGTCACCGACAGCGTGATGCGGCCGCTCTTCTCCAACATCAGCGTGATTTTATTGTTGCTCATGCCGCTGGTGACGATGCGGCTCTTCGCCGAGGAGCGGCGGTCCGGCACCATCGAGCTGCTCCTCACGTACCCCGTGCGGGACGGCGCGGTGCTGGCCGGTAAGTACCTCGCGGCCCTCGTGCTCTACGCGATCATGATCGGCCTCACCCTGCTCTACCCGGGGATCGTGGTCTACTTCGCGCGGCTCGAGTGGGGACCCGTACTCACGGGCTACCTCGGCCTGCTCCTCATGGGCGCGACGTTCATCGCCGTCGGCGTGTTCGCCTCGTCGCTGACCGAGAACCAGATCGTGGCCGCGATCACCACCTTCGGCGCGCTGCTCATCTTCTGGATCCTCGGCTGGAGCGCGGACTACGCGGGCGGGACCGCCGGACGTGTGCTGCAGTTCCTGTCGATTCTCGAGCACAACGATAGCTTCTCGAAGGGCGTCCTCGACACGAAGGACGTCCTCTACTACCTGAACTT
>QHSQ01000058.1 GCA_003221615.1 Candidatus Rokuibacteriota bacterium
GCTGTTCCTGACCTTGCGCTCGCTCGAGGCCCGGCGGTGGAAGGGATGATCCGGCGCCTGCTCGACTGGGGCGGCTACCTCGGGATCCTCGTCGTGGGGTTCGGCGCGATCCTGCCCTTCGTGCGCCCGGAGTGGATCCGCTTCCGCTGGACGATCATCGCGGTGGGGATCGTGCTCGTCCTGGCGTCTCTGCTGGCGCGAGTGGAGGACTTCCGCGGCCTCTTCGGCCGGCGATCGATGCGCTACGGCGTGAACACCGCCGTCGCGGTCGCCCTGGTGCTGGGCGCGACGGTCGTCGTCCAGGCGCTGTCGTTCCGCCACAGCGCCCGGTGGGACCTCACCGAGAACAAGCGGTTCAGCCTCTCGGCGCAGACCATCCAGCTCCTGGGGAGTCTCAAGGCCGACGTCAACGCGGTCGCCTTTTTCCGCAGCGATCAGCCCGGCAAGCGCGTGGCGGAAGATCTGCTCAAGCAGTACGCCCGCTACTCGAACGGGAAGTTCACCTGGAAGAGCGCCGACCCCGACCGCGAGCCCGGCCTGGCCCGGCGCTACGGCATCGAGTCGTACGGCACGATCGTGCTCGAGACCAAGGCGAAGTCCGAGAAGGTGCTCGACGCCGAAGAGGAGAAGCTCACGAACGGCCTCGTCAAGGTGACGCGCGAGGGCAAGCGCGTCGTCTACGTGATCCAGGGCCACGGCGAGGCCGACCTCGGGAGCAGCGACCGCCCGGGGTTCAGCGAGGCGAAGTCGGCGATGGAGAAGGCCAACTACGAGGTCAAGCCGCTCGTCCTGGCGCGCGCGGGTAAAGTGCCGGACGACGCGACCGTCGTCATCCTCGCCGGGCCGCGCAACGATCTGTTCCCACCGGAGCTCGACGCCCTCGACGCCTACCTGGGCCGCGGCGGCAAAGTGCTCGCGATGGTGAATCCGTTCCAGAACGAGGGG
>QHSQ01000205.1 GCA_003221615.1 Candidatus Rokuibacteriota bacterium
GATCACCAGTCGCGCGTCCGCGTGGCGGCGACGCAGCTCGGCCAGCGCCGCGATCACACCGTGGATGCCCTTATACGGGCGGATCGCGCCGAAGGCGAGCACGAGCTTCCCGTCGCTCGGCAGGCCGAGCGCCGCGCGCGCGGCCAGGCGATCGGGTCGCTGCTCGCCCTGGAGAAAGCCCGCGTCGCCGTGATGGATGAGCTCGATCCTGACGTCGGCCGACAGACGCTCCCGTGCGACCCCCGCGGCTCTCTTCGTGTGGACGACGACGGCGTCGGCGGCGGCGTAGCATCGCCAGAGCGTCCAGTCGTCCCAGCGAATGCGCTCGTGGGTGCGCACGTTGTGGAGCGTCATCACGACCCGCGCGCGCCGCCGGATCAGCGGCCACAGCAACGCGTCGAAGCGGGTCGAGATCACGCTCTGCACGTGGACGACGCCGGGGCGCACCCGAGCCACGCGCTCGCGCAGCGCCTTCACGTTACCGAGGTAGCCGGCGCCGGCGGAGAAGCAGCGGTCGACCTGGAATGCCGAGGACAGGTGCGCCAGCTCCCACTCGCGGTTGGTCAGGAGCGAGACCTCGACGCCACCGCCCGCGAGTGCTGCGCACAGATTCCAGGTGTAGTGGGCGATGCCACCCCACCCGCCGGTCTCGACCATGAGGACCTTCATCGGGTGCGCACCGCGGGAGCCGAGCCGAGCGAGCGCAGCAGCCGCACGCACGCCGCTTCCTTCGCGCGCAGGCTGGCGGTACGGCGTCGATCGACCGGCGGATACTTGACGACGAGCGCGCCCATCCGCGCGAGCGTGCTCGCGGCGACCGCGGCACGCAGGATCGCCGCCGAGCCCCGTCGGTGATGCTTGCGGAAATACCTCACGTAGCTCAGGTAGTACTCGACCTGGCGCACGGAGGTCTGCCGCGTGCTGGCGCCATGCTGGTGGATCGCCTGGGCGGCTGGACAGAGCGCGACGGTATGACCGCGATCCTGCAGCCGGCGGCAGAGGTCGGTCTCCTCGAAGTACATCCAGAAGCCCTCGTCGAATCGTCCGATCGCGTCGAACGCCTCGCGCCGGAGCAGCATCACCGCGCCGGAGACCGTGTCGACGAGCGCGTCGCGGGTGAGATCGCGGTCCTCGTAGTAGAACCGCCCGACCCACCGGTTGCGCGGCACCAGGCGGTGGAGCCCGACGACCTCGCCGAGGGCGAGCCCGAGCGTCGGGAACCGCTTGGCCGACGGCTGGGGCGTCCCGTCCGCGTAGACGAGCGCGGGCCCCACCAGGCCACACGTGCCGTTCGCGTCGAGGAAGCGTCGGAGCGTCAAGAGGCTCTCGGGCTCCAGCACGACGTCGGCGTTCATCGCGCAGACGTGCGTCGACGGCAGCGCCGCCGCGGCGCGGTTGACGGCCGCGCCGTATCCGGGATTATCGGCGTTCACGAGCACCGCGACCTCCGGATCGGCGGCGCGCACCGCCTCCGCCGTGCCGTCGGTCGAGCCGTTGTCGGCGACGAGGACGCGGGCGTCGAGGCCGGCGCTGGCCTTGCGAGCCGCCGCGACGGCCTGGAGCGTCAGCTCACGCGTGTTGTAGCTGACGACGATCACGGCGGTGTCCGTCATGGCTCTCCGGCGCCCGGCGCTCTCACCGCGACCCCGTCGTCGGCTCGTTCGTGCGGGTCCGCGTCCCCGCCCGAACCAGGCTCAGACCCAGGAGCATCGGCGCCTGCCGTTGCCAAGGAACCGTCACGAGCGAGGCGGCAAACCGTCGCCGCGCCTCCGCCCAGTCGCCGCGCGCGTACGCTTCCTTGCCGAGCCAGTTGTGCGTGTCGGCGATGATGCGCCGCCCGGCGGCCCCGAGCCCTTCCACCGCCGCCGGACGAGTCCGGCAGAGCTTGTCGAGGACACGGAATCGGTTGCGGTCCATCCGCAATCGGTCCTCGCTCATGCCCCCGGGATGGACGCGGTAGCGCACGAGGACGGCGGGGCTGTAGCGCGCCTCGGCGATCAGCGCCAGGCGCAACCACAGATCCCAGTCCTCGAGCGCGGTCAGCCGGTCGTCGAACCCGCCGGCCGCCTCGAGCACTGTGCGCCGAACCAGCGAGAAAGCTCACGTAGGTGCCGCGCGCGGCGGCGAGTCCCGTGTTGCGCGCGGCCGCCAGGCCTCGATTCGGCTGCCGGATCACCCGCACGCGGTCGGCGTAGCGGGCGAGCACGGCCGGCGTCTCGTCCGTCGAGCCGTCGTCGACCACGATGACCTCGACGCGCTTGAGCGTCTGGGCGAGCGCGCTGTCGAGCGCCGCGCCGAGAAACCGCGCATGGTTGAACGTGGCGATGACCAGGCTCACGCTCACCGGATGACCTCGTAGACGATGTTCTCGCGGTCGCCCCACTTGAAATTCGGATCGCTCGTCCCCTGGCGCGGATGAATGCGGACCTCCGAGGGCGGAGGCGTGAGACCGTTCAGGAGATGGTCGACGAAGCGGCCGAGATCGTACGTGTGCGTGTAGAAGCCCCGCTCGAACCGCTCGTCGCGCTTGCGCCGCAACCGGAGCGGGCGCGGCGGCAGGTAGAAGATGATCACGAGCTTCTTGCGCGCGCGCTCGTACATCCGCTGCACCGCGGGCTCGAAGTCCGGCAAGTGCTCGAGGATGTGCCGGCACAGCACCGCGTCGAAGGACCCGGGCAGCTCGGCCAGCTCGTAGAGCGAGCCTTCCCGAAAGCGCGCCGCGTCGGCCGGGAAGCGCTCGCGCGCCGCCGCGACGAACTGCGCGGTGACGTCGATCCCGAGATAATCCAGATCGGGCCGGCGCTCGCGCAGCAGCTCGAACATGACGCCGGTGCCGCACCCGACGTCGAGCATGGTCGTCATGCCCTGAAGGAGCTCGAGCGTCTTGAGGCGCGAGAGATGCTCTCGCCCTTCGTGGCCTACGCGGAGAAAATCGCGGACCTGCGCCGGCGTGAAGCGTCGCCAGGTCTCTTTGACGTTCATCGCGTGCGCCTCGTTCCGCGCTCCGACCGACCACGGACGATCACGGCCGAGAAGATGGCGCTCATCCCTGCAGCACCGTCCGCCAGTCGCGCATGAACTCCACGCGCCACGCCGCGCCCCCGATCAAGCCGGCAAAGACGACGTAGGCGCCCGCGGACACCGCCGCGCCCACGACCAGGGACGGCAGATCGTGGATCCAGAAGCCCGCGAACGCCGCGAGCACCGCCGCGCTCCCGGCGCTCGCGGCCAGCGGCACGCGCACGGCGGCGAGCACGTGGAGCGGGATGAGCCGCCGAAGGTTCCACGCCGTGAACGACACGCCCGCGCACGCCAGGCTCGCGCTGGCGACCGCGAAGCCGACGAAGCCGATCCACGGCACCAGCACGAGCGTCGAGACCCACAACAGCGCCGCGTTTGCCAGGTTCAGGCGGAATACGAGGTCCGGGCGGCCGAGGCCGTAGAGCGCGTGGACGAAGATGGTCGAGGTGCCGCCGATGATCGCGGAGAGGCAGAAGCAGCGCACCGCGGGTACCGCCGGCACCCACGCTTCGCCGAAGATCAGGCGCACGACGGGATCGGCGCCCGCGAGCAGCAGGGCCGCCGCGGGATACAGCACCGTCGTGACGCGGTTCAGCGCGCGCGCGGTGGCCTCGGCGAATCGCTGCGGCTCGGCCTGCAGGCTCGACAGCGCCGGAAACAGCACGCGGCCCGCGATGCTGACGACCTGCAACGGCAGGAGCGCGAGGGTCGCGGCCCAGTTCAGGTAGCCGACGGCGGCCACGCCGCTCATGGCGGTGACGAAGGTCGGCACCACCGCGTCCCCGGCGACGGCGATCAGCACGCTTGCCTGGAACAGCATCCCGAACCTCAGCACCGGGACCAGCTCGTGCCGGCTCCAGCGGAAGGTCGGCCGCCAGCGGGTCGCGCTCCAGAGCACGGCCAGATTCGCGGTACGCGCCGCGAGCGCGCCGAGCACGAAGCTCCAGAGACCCGCGCCGGCGAGCGCGGCCGCGATCGCCACGACGTTGAACGTCACGGTGTCCGCGGTCTCGGCGATCGCCAGCGGCAGGTAGGCGAGGCGACGCTCCAGCAGGACCATGGCCGGCATACGGAGCGACGAGAGCACGACCAGGAGCGCCAGCCAGCGCACCGGCATCGCCACCTCGCTCGACACGCCCGGCCACCGCGCGATGAGCGGCGCCGCGGCCATGATCGCCGCGCCGAGCACGAGCGCGAGCCCGAAGGTCGCGGTGAACGCGGCGCTCAGCCCGGTCGCCAGGTCGAGGTCGCGGCGCTGGATCAGCGCAGCGCCCAGCCCGAGCTCGCTGAACCGGACGCCGAGCGTGATCACGAAGATCAGGATGGCGTAGAGGCCGAACATCTCGGGCGTCAGCAACCGGGCGAGCGCGATGCCGCCGGCGGCGGTGACGCCCACGCTCACCACCTTCTGGGCGCCGAGGAGCAGGAAGCTTCTGAGCGTCCGGCCTCTGAGCCCCGGGGAGCTCGAGGGAGTGGTCATCGACCTCCGTGCTCGCGCACGTAGGCGGCGACGACGCTCCGCCACGTGCGCTGCGACGTCAAGACGAGCTCCACCAGCTCGCGGACTGCTCCGCGCCCGCCTCGGGCGCGCGTCACGTGGTGCGCGGCCGCCTTCACGGTGGCCGGCGCGTCGGCGACGGTGACCGCGAGGCCGGCGATCTGCATCGCCGGGATGTCGAGGAGGTCGTCGCCGATGAAGGCGACCGCGTCGGCCGGCACGTTGTGCTCGACGCGCAGCGCCTCGAGGACCTCGCCCTTGCGGCGCGCGCCGAGGACGACCGAGTCGACCCCGAGCTTGGCGCCGCGCGCCTTCGCGATCGGGCTCGACTCGCCGGTGACCATCGCGGTCCGGATCCCGGCGCGCTTGGCCAGCGCGATCGCGATCCCGTCGTGGGTGTGAAAGGCCTTCAGCTCGTCGCCGCGCTCGGAGAGCATCATCCGGCCGTCGGTCAGCACCCCGTCGACGTCCATGACGAGCAACCGGATCTTCCGGGCGCGTGCGACGACGGCGCGTGTCGGCATCAGGCGACGCGCCGGGAGAAACGCGCGACCGGCGCGGGCACGGCCGCCGTCTCCGCCTGGGCGAGCCCGGGTAGCGCGACGACGATGGCGGCGAAGAACCAGAACGGCTCCATGATGCGGACGATGATGAACGTGTTGGCGCCGAGCGCGTGGCCCAGGAGGCCGACCGTCCCGGCGACGAAGCCGAGCGCGAGACCGCGGTCCTCGGGCACGGTCAAGGTGCGGAACGAGGTGACGCCGGCCTTCAGGAGGGCCCAGACGAGCGCCAGGAACGTCACGAGCCCCACGATGCCCGTCTCGACCAGCGTACGGGCGAACTGCTGGTCCATGAACGCGAAGCCCGTGACGCCGTAGCCGAAGATCGGGCGATGGCTGAAGCCCTCGAGGGCCTGCTTCACGCTGATGAGTCGCGCCGAGGTCGAGGGGTCGAGCCCGACCGTGCCGACACGGACCGTCGGCTGTCCGCGCTCGGGCTCGAACGTGTAGTGCACGCGCCTCGTGACCGATTCGGGCAGCAGCGTGAAGACGGCGGGCGAGGCGACGATCATGACGATGAACCCGATGATCATCAGACGGCGCCGGCTCGTGAGCGCGGCGATCGCCGCGACCGCCGGGATCGCGCCGACGTAGGACGTACGCGAGAGCGTGAACATGAACGGGATCGCCATGAGCCCGGCCAGGCCGAGATAGATCGCCCGGGTCTTGAGACGCGCCGTCTCGAGCGCGATGCCGCCGGCCACCGCGATGAGCAGCAGCAAATAGCCGCCGAACGTATTGGGCTCGCCCTCCTTGCCCTCGAACGGCGCCGACACGCGCTGTCCGCTCGGGATCTGCGTGAGCCCGATCAGGCTGACGATCACCGCGGTGAGAAACGCCGCGGTGACGAGGCGCCACGCCTGGCGTCGGTCGACGAGGTTGTTGACGACCATGTAATAAACGACGAAGTACTCGACGTACTTGAGGACGTAGAACGCGCCGCCGAAGCCGGCGACCGTTCCGGTCATGTAGCCGATCAGGGTCGCGACGCCGGTCGCGGCCACGTACGCGAGGATCGGCCGGTTGAGCGGGGTCTTCAGGGTGAGACCGAGCTCCTTGTTGACGGCGGTCTTGGCGAGCCAGCTGAACGCGACGACCAGCAGCAGGATGTCTTCGCTCCGGATCACGATGCGGCGCCCCTCGGCAACCATCCCGCCGCTGCCGAGTTGT
>QHSQ01000206.1 GCA_003221615.1 Candidatus Rokuibacteriota bacterium
CGAGGTAGGCGAGCGCTTCCGAGGACGGATCGACGAGGATGCCCTTGCCGTTGACCCAGATGATGAAGCTGGTAAAGTCGCCACTCGCGTCGAAGCCGTGGCTGGTTCCGAGAGGTGTGACCCCGAACCGCGGCCGGTCGCTCGCGAACTGAATGGCCTCGCGGAGCTCGGCGGGGATGGGCCGGAGCAGCCGCGGCAGCGTCCCCACCTCGAGTTTCTTCTCGCCCGACCGGCCGTCCGGCTGGGCGATGCGAACGTCGAACCCGCGCCCGGAGGGCGCCACTCGCACCTCCGCCGACGGCAACGGGATGACGGTCGCCTCGCCGTCGAGAGTGAAGAAGTCCACGTACGCGTCGACCCCGAGGAGCGGGCTTGCCGGGCTGCCATCGTGGCGCGCGGCATAGAGCTCATGGGCGGTGCGCAGGAAGTGGTACGTCTCGCGCGACCCGACGCCGTACGTCTCGGCGAGCTTCTCGAAGGACGGCGTCTCCGGTGCCGCCGGGTCGAAGAGGCCGAACAGCGTGAGAGTGAGCAGCCGATGGAGGACGTGCCATTGCCGGGAGGTGCCGGCAATGCGCGTGCGTGTCTGCTGGCGCAAGAAGAAGTTTAGGTAGACGAGGAACTCGATGTCGGCGTAATTGGTCCTGCCCTCGAACAAGCTCGCCGGCAGGATGAACAGGTAGTCGCCCTGGAGTCCTTCGCGCAGGATGTCCTTCGTCGTGCGCGACAGGCTGCCGAGCTGGACGCGGGTGGCGCCGTCAGGGCTGAACAGGACGGTCGGGTCGAGCAACCGAACGGAGCGTCTCATCGCCCTCAGCCCCTTTGTCAACCCGGCTTCTCCGACCCCGGTGCGCAGGGCGGCCACGATGGCCTCGTGCGGCTCGCCACGAATGGCCAGCGCGGCATACCGCCGGACCAGCTCCTTCTCGGGCTCCGTGAATCTGTCAAAGACCTCGTGGACGAGCACGAGCGGTCCCGCGTCGGCGGTGTTGATCAGGATGCCGATGGGTCGGTCGCCTTCGGGCAGGACCAGTGCGTCGCGCCACGAGTCGCGCGGAGAGTCGGACGCTACTACCCTGAGCGGGGGGTCGCCGTCTCCATCGACGCTGATTGTCCGGAGACCGAGATACTCGAGCGCCACGTCGGCGAGTTTCACCCCCCGCCTCAGCTCCTGCAGTTCCGCCTCGCGGAGCGCGCGGCTCGCCAGGTTTGACGCCAGCATGTCGATGACAAGCGTGTCGATCGGCGTCTGTATCGGCTCCGCCGACAGCCAAATCCCGGTGAGCGGTACCCGCACCTCAGGAGACGGTGAGGTCATGTGTGGGAGAGTCCTTTCAATTTGCAAGGGCTTTCTGGAACCGGTCCCCCGACAGGCTGATGGCCTGTGCGGCTCTGATGTCGCACGGTCGCTGGATGCACCTGAGAATCTGCCGAAAGAGGGCGTCGTCGACCTCGTAATTCGGGTTCGTACCCGAGAGGAACCCGATTCGGCGGACCTTTTCCGTCTGCTGCGCCCCAGCCGCGAGCGGCGCAAGCGTGAGGCTGAGACTGAGAGCGACCGCGAGCCCGATCAAACACATGGACACCTCGGTGGAGGACGGCTGGCGGGGAGTCTAGCAGACGACGGCTGCGCGCAGGAGTTGGCCGCGTTGGTCGAGCACGCGCTATTCGATGACGTGGTCCGCTCGACCGAGCACCGACAGCGGGATCGTGAGGCCGAGCGCCTTGGCGGTCTTGAGGTTGATGACCAACTCGAACTTCGTCGGCTGCTCCACGGGCAGGTCGCCGGGCTTGGCGCCTTTGAGGATTTTGTCGACGTAGGCGACCGAACGCCGCATCAGGTCTGGCAAGCTTGCGGAGTACGACATGAAGCCGCCAGCCTCCGGAGATTCTCCCCAGGCCGACATCAGAGGCAGTCGATTCTTCAGCGCCAGGGCAGCGATCTCTCGTCGCTGCGCGTAGAACGCTGGCGTGCCGCTCTCAATAACCCCCCGAGCACCTCTCTTGGCCATGCTATCGAAGGCGTTATCCATCTCCTTGGCGTCGCGGGCGTCCCGCACTGTGAAGACCTCGAGCTGTACCTGTAGGGCGCGGGCCGCGATCTCAGTCTCCCTAAAGGGAGTCGCCCCGAGCACTCTGGAGTCCGTCAGGAAAGCAACTCTGTTCACTCTGGGCAGAGCTTCCTTGAGCAACTCGAGACGCTTGGCTGCCAGCTCGTTGCTGATGTTTGACAATCCAGTGATGTTACCGCCCGGTCGGGCGAGGCTCTGGACAAAACCAGCGCCGACCGGATCGGAAACGAGCGCAAACACGATAGGGATGGTCTTGGTAGCATGTCTGGCGGGTTCGACGTAAAAAGGATTGGGCGCGACGATGATGTCCACCTGCAGGCGGACGAGTTCTGCCGCCAGTCCGGGGAGACGTTCGACCTGGCCCTCGGCAAATCGCCACTCGACAATGATGTTCTGGCCTTCGACGTAGCCCAATTCTCGCAGCCCCTGCTGGAAACCTTCGGTGGCGGGCGATCGCACATTCGCCAAGAAACCAATCCGCGGCACTTTGCCCGCCTGCTGCGCCTTATACTCCTGCGCGCTGGCGGTGGCGCCGAGGTGCGTCACCGCGAGGACGACGCCCGTGATGAAGCGGCGACGCGATATCACCGTGCGTCCTTCGCGCAGCAGGAGAGTATCGTCCCCCGCGAAAGCAAGGGTGACAGGTGAAACGAAAGCGAGGCGGCCGACGCACGACGGCCAAGAGCTTGCTGACCAGAGGACCCTGCTGCGCAGAGCCCCCGGAGGCTTACGCCGAGACTGTCCCAGTCGGCAAGAGGACGGCGCCCGAGGTTCAAGAGAAAGTGGCCCCCCGGAGGGCCGGTATAAGGCCAACCTCGCCGTTCCCGCTCTGCGGCCATGCGGGCAAGGCCCCGAAGGAGGAGGACGAGTGCGCTATTACCTCGGAGCGGATTGGGCAGATCAGACGCACGCCGTCTGGGTCGTGGATGAGAGCGGAGCGAAGATCTCTGCACGCACGGTGGCGCACACGGCAGAAGGCCTGAGCGAGTGGGGCCGGGAGCTGGACGAGTGGCGTGCCCAGGGCATCGACCTCTGGGCCGCGATTGAGCGACCCGAGGGCCGGGTAGTGGATTTCCTGCTCGACCATGGCGTGGCGGTCTATCCCGTGAATCCCAAGGCGCTCGACCGCGCCCGGGATCGCTTTCGGCAGAGCGGCGCCAAGAGTGACCCGTTCGACGCGCGCGTGCTGGCCGACTTCCTGCGCACGGATCATGCGCACCTCCGAGCCGTGCAGCCGAGTTCGGAGGCGGCCCAGGAGCTTAAACTGCTCACCGAAGATTGTCAGCGGCACATCCGTCAGCAGACCCGCCTGGTCAATCAGCTGACCGCCACGCTGAAGGAATATTACCCGCGGGCGCTCGAGGTCGCCGAGGTGACGAGCGCGCTGGCACGGGAGTTCCTGCCGGCCTATCCGACGCCGGCGGCCCTGACCGCGCTGACGGAACGCCGGTGGCAGCGGTGGGCGCGCGCGCATCGGCTGCCGGAGGCCCGGACGGGCGAGCTCTGGGCGGTTCTCCAACAACCGCAATTGCCCGTACCGGCCCACGTCGTACGCGCGAAGGCGCGGTTGATGCAGAGCTTGGTCGAGCAACTGATGCCCGTCGTGGCGGCGGTCGCCCAGTACCGGAAGGCGATCGACGATTTTTTCGCGAGTATGCCCGCGAACCCACCTGTTGGCCGGCGTTTCGGTTGACGAGCACGATATTGCGACCCCCGAAATAGCCGAATTCGGCCAACCCCTGCTCCAGCGCTGCCACCCTACCGGCCTCGTCCTGCAGGGCAGACGTTTGGAGGATGCCGATCCGCCAGACTTTCCCTACCGGCTTGTCCTGCCCGGCGATCGGCACGGCGAAGAGGCCGATGGCGAGAATGACCGCGAGCCCGATTAGCCGCAAGGGCACCTCGGTTGGGTGGCTGGCGGCGAGTCTAGCAGACGAGCGACACGGGCGCCGTCCAAGAGAATCCGTAGAAGATCCGTAGATCCGTAGAAGACCTGTATTTGCCACACGTTGTTGCCCTATCTCGACGGCAAATCCCCTCAGTGAATACTGTAAGTGGGATGCGCTCGGAAATTCGTTCACCAACTGATCGGGACTCCAATGATCCGGGACTCCAACTCCGGTGATTTGAAGTGAAGACTTGTCAGTGAAGACTTGTCTATGAGGGCTCGCGCCTCGACGTGCGCCGTCATCATTTGGCTCGTCGTGTTGTACGCGTTCGCAGTCGAGGCTACGCAACCTCAGCCGATCGCGACCGAACGGATAGCGGACGTAACTATCCAGGTGCTCGTCGATGGAGGCAAGCTTCTCGTCGGAGCCAACGATATTGTTCTCGAGGTCCTACCAGCTGTGGGACCACCAGATATCAGCGACGTCATCCTGATCGCGGCTCGGCCAAGCGCGCCAGCCGAATCAGTGAGGGTCGACCTTTCACCGGACGGCGCCGGCCGATTCCTCGGGACACTGGTGCTCCCTTGGACCGACAACTGTCGACTCAAGGTGGCATGGCATGATCAGCAAGGGCACCACAGACACGACTTTGTGGTCCCGGTTATTGTCGGACATCATTAGGCGCTCCATGCTTCGCGGACT
>QHSQ01000067.1 GCA_003221615.1 Candidatus Rokuibacteriota bacterium
CTGCACTGAAGGGAAACCTCGTCGCGCTATTTCGCGCTGCGCTGCCGTCTTTCCATCACGTGGAGACCCACCGTGACCTGGACCAGAGGATGTAGCCTTCGCGTGTGCCGATCGATTGTCTGCCGCAGGCTTTGAAGGATCGGCCGTGAAGCGCGACGCAAGGGTCGTGCGCCCGGAGTGCTTGGTGTGCTCCGGAAGTCTCGGGGAACACGTCAAATTACCCGGCCTGGCACGCTGCGCGGATTGCGGATTCGTGACCGCCGATATGACCGTCTCCGACGACGAGTTGGAGCAGCTCTACGGGGCCGATTACTTCCACGGGGGGGAGTACTCCAATTACATTCTCGAGGCGCCCACCCTGCGCCACAACGTCGAGCTACGGCTCGCCTCCCTCGCCAAGTGTGTCGAGAACGCTCGCGCCAAATCGCTGTTCGAGATCGGCTGCGCCTACGGCTTCTTTCTCGACCTCGCGCGACGCGCGTTTGCCCGCGCAGAGGGCATTGATATTTCGGAGGACGCAGTACGGTACGCCCGCAACACCTTGGGAGTGGCCGCGACCAAGGCGAATTTTCTCGATCATGGCGTCGGCGAGGGCTTCGATGTGTACTGCCTGTGGGACACGATCGAGCACCTCCGGGAACCCGGGCGCTATATCGAAAAAATCGCGTCCGTAATCGCCCCGGGCGGCATCCTTGCCCTTACAACAGGCGACATCGGCAGCTTGAACGCCCGGCTGAGAGGCCGGCGTTGGAGGATGATCCATCCACCGTCTCACCTCCATTACTTCTCGAGCCAAACGTTGACTCGTCTGCTGGAACGGCACGGTTTCGAAGTCATCATGGTGGAGCATCCAGGGGTGGCGCGGACCCTGCGCATGATCATCACCGGGGTGTTGCTGCTGGGAAAGCCGAAGTCCAGATGGCGAGCCAGCCTGGCTTCGTTCGCGAACCGGCTTCCGTTCGGGGACTGGAGTGTGTCGCTCAATCTGTTCGATATTATGTATGTCATTGCCCGGAAGTTGCCGAGCGAGCAATCTTCCATTCCGCGATACCCCATGCCGTTGACGTCAAAGTGACCTCCTTAGAACTCCCTTGTCCGGTCTGTGAGGCGCTCGCATGTTTTATGGCTGCACATCCCGAGTGCGCGCTCTACCGATGTACATCGTGTGGGCACGCCTTTAGCGACACGCAGGTCGTGGCCGGCGTGGAGCAGTATGATGACGACTACTACGACAAAGACCATCAGCGCTGGTTCGAGAACCCGAACATTGGCCTGTTTGCACGGATTGCCGCGATGATTCCGAACGAGCGCGAATTCTCACGCGTTCTTGACGTGGGCTGCGGACGCGGTGATTTTCTTCGTTACCTCGCCCGGGTAAGACCTGGCCTCGCCCTCACGGGTATCGATGTCGCGAAGCTCGAGCCTTCAGAGAGCATCCGCTTCCTGCGCGGAGATATCTTGAGTGCTTCTCTCGGCGAATCATTCGATATCGTTGTGAGCTTGGCGGTCATCGAGCACGTCGCCGATGTCCGGAAGTTCGCGCGGCGACTTCGCGAGCTTTGCCGGCCGGGTGGATTGATCGTGGTCATGACTGTAAACGAGGCGAGCCTCATGTACTGGCTGGCTCGCACTTTGCGGCGCGTCGGCTTCTCCAGAGCGTTCGACCGCCTGTACGGCCAGCATCACTTGAATCACTTTACGCACAACTCCCTCCGGGCGCTGTGGACTTCCCGGAACTTGCAGCCCCTCCGGCATTTCACCCACAACGGCCTTCTTGCCGCGACCGATATTCCGGCATCCTCGATGCTCTCGGCCTTCGTCTTGCGCTGCGGCGTCGCGGGAATCATGGTAGCCGGGAAAATCTTGAATCGAATGTACCTGCAGACCGCCGTGTATCGAAATCCCATTCGGTAGTTGTTGGCTCTCTGGTCGCGACGCGTGACAGACTGGCTCGAACGACGGGGCGGCGACGTCGTCGCGGCCACGGCGCTGGCGATGACCGGCGCGTTCCTCTTCCGGCATCACCTCTTGCACGAGCGCGTTTTCATCGGCGACTCCGACCGGTTGAACAGCTTTCTCAATATCCTCATCCACCAGGTCGACGGAATCCGCCACGGCGGCCTGGCGGCGTGGGACGACCGAATGTTCATGGGGCTGAACGCGGCGGCCCTGGTATACACATTTCCCAACCCTTTGACGTACGTCGCCGCCTTCGCGCAGGCAAGAGATCTGATCTGGGCCGCCGGGCTCGTTTCGCTCGCACTCTTCGTGGCCGCGGGCTGGGCCGCCTACACGTTCCTCAAGGACAGCTGCCGTAACGTCTTCGCCGCGTGGGTGGGCGCGACCATGTATCAGTGCTCCGCCCTCGCGACGCTGAAGATCGCGCAGAACGATATGAGCTTCGCGGTGCTGATCCTCATACCGCTCGCGCTGCTGGCACTTCGGCGCGTGTCACGTGCGAACCGTACCCGGTGCCTGGTGGGCCTCGCGGCCGTGCTTACGTCGATGCTCTACTTCACGTTCTTGCAGAAGGCGCTGTACGCGCTGGGCTTGATCGGGGCCTACGCCGTGTATCGCGCGCTGTGGACACGGAGCGTCGATCCGGTGGTGATTGCCGCAGGTGCGGGAACGACCGCGATGATCGCCGCGTTCCCGCGCCTGTGGACGGTCGTCCGCGAGCTTCGTTGGCTCGAGCGTCCCGCGCTCGCCTATCAGGCCGGCAGCTTCGAGAGCCTCTACACATTCCAGAACATCCGGCCCCGGGAGATCCTCCGGTGGTTCGACGACGGAATCTTCGGGCGCTTCCCGAGCGAGGCGGCGGCTCTCGGCAACAACATCAATCTGCACGAGGGGCTGCTTCTCTACACATCGACCTTCGCGACGTTGCTCGTGCTCGCCGCCCTAGTCAGGTTCAAGGGGCAGTGGCTACGCCTTTTGAGATTTCGCGACGAGGACGCGCCGTTCCACGTGGCGGCGCTCGCCGTGACGTTGGCCGTGGTCCTCGTGAAGCCCGCGACGTATGTGGTCCATCTCGCGTTCTTCGGGAGGGACTTCACCCATGCCCGCATCGTCGTGGCCGGACTCCTGCCCATGTGTACGCTTGTCGCGACTGTGCTGGCGGCGTGGCTGGGGGGCAGGGAACTTCGTCGCGTTTGCGTTCGGTCGCTGGCCGCGCTCGGCATTGTGCTCACCACGGCGGCGCTGGTTCTCGTCGCGATCGATTCGCTCGCCTACCCGGTCCATAAGTCACACCCCGTGCTCCTGGACGAACCGGCACCGTACCTCGCTCGAACCGTGGTGGCGCTTCTGCTGCGAAGAGAAATCGAAGCTGCGCCGCCCGCTCCGCACCTCATGAGCGCCATTCGTACAACGCCCGAGTCCGTGCGCCTCGCCTGGCGGGACGATGCCGGGGAGACGGAGTACCGTGTGGAGATGCGTTCAGATGGGGGCGAGTTCCGTGACATCGGGTCGACCAGGCCCAATGTCACGGCCTACATCGTGAACGATGTCGGTGCCCGTGCGTCGTATACATTCCGACTCAGGGCCTGCCGGAGGGAGCTCTGCTCCCCCTACTCGCCTGAAGTCGCCGCGAGGCCCAGCCCGCTGGGGGGGGCGGTGGCGGGCGAGACACACCCCGCCCTGAGCTGGTTGGCTCCCAGCGAGGTCGTCAAGGTGATGTACGCCACCGTCATCTTCGGTGCGCTGATTCTCGCGCGGCGCTTGGCGCGGGCGGCGGGAATGCGGGCCATCGTGGTGCAGCTTCTCGGATTCATCATCGCCTTTCAGGCGATCATGTACGCCAACGCGCAGTTCAATGGTGCGCAAACGCGGTCTGGGGGCGCGCTGTTCGCCGGCGGCGATCTGCTCTTTGCGGCCCCCGGCGATTTCCAACGTCCGAGCGAGGAGGCCCGCGCGCGCTTGGCGCATCGCGTCGAGCGCGACGACTTTCGCTCCGTCGTCGTGTGCGATCCGCGCCGATTCCCGGTCTTCTGTGCCCCGCACGTCTCCCATTTCTGGGACATGCGACTGGTCGATGGTTATAGCACCGGCATTCCGGCGCGACTTGCTGTGTTGCCCTGGCCGACCGGTATTCTGAGCCTTCGCGCGCTGACCTTCCCGTCCTCGAACGAACTGCCGTGGGATCTGCTGGCCTTGCTCAACGTCAAGCACGCGCTCGTGGCGAGCCACGATTGGTACGCCAATCGGCACGACGGCGAGAGCTCCGCGGGCGACGTGGACATCGTCACGAATCCGCGGCCCGTCGTGCCGCGCGCCTTTTTCGCTCGCGCGGTGACGCCGGTTCACGGCCGTGATGAGGCTCTTCGCGCGCTGACGCCTGCCCGGGGTGCAGGCCTGCTCCGTGACGTGGTGAGCGACAGCGTCGTCGAGAATTATGAGGGGCCGGCGACGCTCACGGATCGCGGAGCGCTCAGAATCAAGACGGCGCCCGACAGGGTCGACGTCGACGTTGCGCCGGCAGTGCAGCCCCGGTTTCTCGTCGTGAACGAGCTCTATCACCCCGACTGGATTGCCGAGATCGGGGGTCGGCCGGTGACAGTGTATCCAGCGAACGTCGTCATGCGAGGAGTCCTGGTGCCTGTGGGCGCGGACCACATCCGATTCACGTTTCGGCCGTTTGCCCGTCCCGTGACGATGGCGCTTTCCGGAGTGTGCGCGCTGATCACCGTGTGCGGCGTCGCGTGGCTCCTATCACAGGCCCGCCATGAGCGTCGGTGACGGAATGGGCGCTCACCGTCTACACTGCTGGGTCGCGCGGTCGGCGTCGCCAGGCCCCTCTCTCGAGTGCGGCGCCTTCAGGCCGTCGCCGCTAAGATAACTTCGTGAACCGGGCGCCTCGCATCTCCGTCTCGGCGGCGGCCGTCAGTGCGGGGGTTCGGGCAACGTCGGAGCTCGTTCAGGTCGAACAGTTCGACGCGATGATTCTCGACGTTGTGCAGCGTCATCCCCACTGATTGCGAAGTCATGGCTGAGCCAACCAACCTGTCCGGCCGCTCGTGGCACACCGGAGACCTCCCAACGGCCGGTGGGCACCAGCGTGCTACGGACAACCGTCGACTGGCTGTCCTCGCGGTCATTGCGGCCGCGCTGTTTACCGTCGAGTCGTGGAGTCTAGGCCCGTACTCGTAGATGTATGGGTACGGCGAAGGCCTCGAGCACGTGGCGGTGCATCTGGCTCTCGCGGAAAACGGTCGCAACTTCTCGCCTTGGGCGCCCTTTCTCCTTGGCGGAGTCGATCGGTTCGCCTTCTGGGGTCCCAACGATCCCTTCAATCTCCAGGTGCTCCTCTTTCGCGTCCTCCCAACCTGGCTTGCGAACGGTTCTCATCGGTTCCTGCAGTACTTCGTGGCAATCTACTTTGCGGCGTTGGTTGCCCAAACCCGGTTCGGCCTTCCGATGGGATGGAGCGCCTTCGCCGGATTGCTTCACGGCTGCTTCGGCTATTTCACGGCCGTCGAAATGTTGGTGCATCCCGGCGTTCCCCTGATGATCTGGCTGCTCGATTTCCTGGTCCGCGCCCGTCACACCCTTTTGATCGCTCTGCTCGCCGGACTGGGGTACTCGACGCTCACCTCCTTCGCGCAGAGCGATCCGTACCTCATCGCCTTCGCCATTGGCTGGTTCGCGATCGTCAAGTCCTCCAACGGCGTCTTCGGCCTACCCCATATCTTGGCGTTCTCCCTTGGCCTCGTCGCGGGGGACTGCCCGCAGATCTTCGCTGTTCTCAGCAACGCTCCGTTCTCACAGCGCACCGCGTTGCCGCCGGAGGCCATCACCTTCTCGCTCGATGGCTTGTTTTATCGTCAGCTCCACTTCGACTATTTCAACCAAGATCCCGTGCTCAGGGCGTTCACCATGAATTTCCCGGCGCCGGCGCTGGTTCTCGGATGTTTTCTTGCGCTGGCCGCTCGTCACCGGAGACCAGATCTCGCGGGAGTCGCATTGGCCTATCTTCGCGTCTTCACTCTCTTTGCTCTGCTCTCCCAGAGATGGTTGTTGCTTCTCGCGCAATCGGAGCTATCCAATCTCGTGCCGTGGGCGGCGAGCATCGGGATGTCGCGTTTTTATGCGGTCCCGGCCGCCTTCATGATCGCGATGGGTCTGACGCTGATTGGCTTCATCGGCTGGCGCGGGTTCGCCCCGTCGAGCATGGCCCGGCGGATCCTTGTTGCGTTCGCCTGCCTGTTCATCGCGGGGATGATCATTCGCCCGAAGGTCTTTCACTTCCAGACTCATGGACTCTACGGCTGGGGCGAGAAAAATTATCAGGTTGCCGCACTCGACGAGGTCAAGCAGACCGAGCGTGAGCCGTTTCGAGTCGCGAGCGTCCTGCCGTTACAGCCCGCCTATGCCTATGGTCAAGGGCTAGAGACCGCCGATGGTTGGAGCAATCTCTATCCGTTGGCCTACCGCGAACTGTGGTTGCAAGTGCTGGCGCCGCTTTTCGAGCACGCGCCCCGCAACCGGGAGATCTTCGATCCGCCCAACGGGCGGCCGCAGGATCACTACGTTTTTCTTGGCGCTGATCTCGTGAATCCGAGTGTCGGAACGCTCCCCGACGAGGATCCAAAGATCGCTATTCGCGAGGGTTTCGACGTCTCCCGGCGGTTCAATCTCGATCTCTTGCGAATGCTCAACGTCAAATTCCTGCTCTCGGAATATCCCCTGAGGGCGCCCGGACTTCAACTGGCTCACGCCCCGAAGGAAAGGCCTCAGTGGCCACTATCGCACGACTGGGCGACGGGGTACGTGACCGCTCCCTTCCCGCCCTCTGATCAGCGGGACTCCCGTTCACGTGTCGTCCGCGCCGTGAGCCACTACCGGAGAGCTCTCACCCGCATGAGCCGAGGCAAGGACATCTTTATCTATCGCTTGACGGGCTCAATGCCACGATTTCGATTCGTCGAGACAATCCTCGTTGCGCCGAACAAGACGGCGGTTCTCGATACTCTGGCTTCGTTCGACGGCCCACACCATGAGGCCACTGCCGTCGTTGAGCAATCCGAGGCCTATACCGTCCCGGCTCGCGGGGTCTTCGCTCTCGGCACAATCCGCGTCCTCCGATACGCTCCGGACGAAATCCTGCTGGAGCTCGAGAACCCCGGTGCAGGATTTCTCGTGATCGCCAACACCTTCAACCCTTACTGGCGTGCCGAGGTCGACGGCCGACATCGCGCTCTGATTCGCGTCAATCACGCCCAATCAGGCCTCCTGACGTACCCCGCTGAACGACTGGTGCGATTGGTGTATGCGCCACCCTACTGGCCCCGTGGCGCCCTTCGCTGGACACGCCCTCCAACGGACTCTCGAAGCGATCGGGGGTTAACCTCGCCGCTGGAACCACGACACGATCCGGGGCCGATAGTAGTAGAGCGGTAACGCGACCGCCACGAGGATCGCCGTCAGAAGAAGCAGTTCGAGATATGCGCCCGCGGCCGCCTTCGCTCCCTGGGCCGACAGAGCCCAGGTGCCCGGCATGCGACCGAGCGTGGACACCACCGCGAAAACCCAAAACGGCATCGGACTGACGCCAAAGAGATAGCACCCGAGGTCCTTCGGTAAGCCGGGGATCAAGTAGACGATGAAGCAGAGAATCGCTCCCTCGGCCTCGACGAGGGAGCTCATGCGCCGCCACGCCCGCGGCGCCATTTCCCGTACGAAGGTCGCCCCGAGCCGGCGGCCGACCCAGAAGGCAACGAGCGAGCCGATGGTCTGGCCGATCGTCGAGTAGAGAAACCCGGGCCACTGGCCGAAGACGAAGCCGCCGAGCAGGCCGGTGACGTCTCCGGGGATCGGCGCGATGATCACTTGCATGGCCTGAATGCCGATGAAGACGATGGGCGCCCAGCCTCCCCATCGATCGAGCATCGCGCGCACCTGTTGCTTGTCCTCGTAGAGCCGAGCCAGGACGCGGTACGTCGGCGCATCCGTCACGATGAGCCAGGCGACGAATCCCAGCCCGAGCGCCGAGACGACACCGCCGATCATCAGGAAACGCCGGATCCCAGCCCCAGACTTCACCCGTGATGGTCGATTTGCGGTCATCAGCCTCTGCGATTATGCCGGGCGCTGGGCTGGAAGTGGGCCGCGGAATCCTCGGCCGGCCGTGCGCGCCAATCGGGGAAGGAAATCCCCCCTGATCGCGTAAGATGCGGTAGCAATGTCCAGCTCAGCCACGTCGTTAAACGTCTGTTCAGGTCTCAGAACGGTCCGCATACAGACATCGAACGCACGTGACAACTGGAGGCGCCGATAGGGCAGTGTTCTCATTCGAAAGCGTCTCCACGAGGCGGGTTCGGGCTTCGATTCTCTTCCTGCTGCTCGCAGCCGTCGCCCCCGCGGCCGCCCCGCAGCTCGGCTGGGCTCAGGGTCGGTTGAGCGTCCGGACCGCGGGCGGCGAAGTCTCGGTCGTGGCCGACCGCTTCGAGCAGATCGGCCCCGACAACCTGCTCGTGGCGAGCGGCAACGTCGAGGTGACCCGAGGCACTGCGCGCCTTCTCGCCGACCGCGTCGAGATCAATCGCCAGACGGGTGATGCCGTGGCGACGGGGCGAGTGATCTTCTACGACGGCGATGACCGGCTCACCGGGCAGCGCGTCGAGTACAACATCAAGACCGGCACGGGCGTCGTCTACGAGGGCGAAGTGCACGCCGCGCCGTACTACCGCCTCTCGGGCGAACGCCTGGAGCGCCTGGGGGAGGGCCTGTACCGAGTCCAGCGCGGCGTGTTCACGACGTGTGAGGACGAACCCCCGTCGTGGTCGTTCCATCTGGGCTCGGCCACCGCCGACCTCGAGGATCTCCTGTATGGAACGAACGTCTCCCTCTGGGTCAAGTCACTACCGATCATCCCGTACTTTCCCTTCTTCGCGGGGGCCATCCGGCGCGAGCGGCAGTCGGGGTTTCTCAACCCGCAGTTCGGCAACTCCACCAAGAAGGGACCCTTCACGGAGATCCCGTTCTTCTGGGCGATCTCGGACAGCCAGGACGCCACCGCAACCCTCGCCGCCTACCAGAAGCGGGGCTTCGGGGGTGCGGCCGAATATCGGTACGTCATCTCGCAAGACCAGAGAGGCAAGCTCAACGGGTTTTTCGTGGATGAGGTCTTCAAGAGCGGCGAACTCCGGGGCTTCGGGAGCGCCAAGCACGACTGGCAAATTTCGCCGGGGCTATCGCTACGCGCCGATCTCAACGGGGTGTCCGATGATTTCGTCCTCCGGGACTATGAATCGGCGCTCAGCCTGCGCGCCGCGCAACGCGCAGAGTCCAACCTCTTCCTCACGAAGACATGGTCGAACTGGTCCTTCCTGAGCCGGGTGTACTGGTACCAGGACCTCACGACCCAGCGGCCCGTGGAGCTGCAACGAGTACCGGAGCTCACGCTCACGGGTATCCGGCAGGCGCTTCCGGGGCTCCCCGGGTTTCTCTATCAGGTGGACACGAGCGTCGTGAACTTCCTCCGCGAGGTCGGCTCACAAGGGGCTCGCGTCGATGTGCATCCCCTTGTCTTGCGGCCGATCGCGCTCCCGGGCGCGACGGTGACGCCCTTCGCCGGGGGGCGAGTCACCGCGTACAGCACGACCGTCACCGGAGTCCACGCGCCGCTGGCGGGAGGGGTTGTGCAAGTCGAAGACACCAAGGACGAGCCACGCGTCCGCGAACTGATCGAGTTCGGGAGCGATGTCGAGAGCCGCGCTTCGCGCGTGTACGAGGTGGGCGGCTGGGCAGGCCTCGACCGGCTGCTCCACTCGATCGAGCCGCGCGTGCACTACATCAAGATCATCGGGCACAACTTCTACAGCTTGCCCATCTGGACCAACCAGACCGACCTGATTCCAGAGGCGAACTGGTTCGAGTATTCCTTGACGAACCGGATCCGTGGACGGACGATCGGTCCCGAGAACACAGAAGCGGCCCGTCTCGACCTTTTCAAGTTCGTCTTGGCAAGCGCCTACGATATCGAGAAGGCTCAATTCGGCAACGTCGCCGGCGACCTCACGCTCGAGCCGAGCCCGATGCTCAGGTTTCACGCCGATGCGAGCTACAACGTCGTCGGCGAGGGGCTCCAGGCGTACACGACCGACGTGACGCTGAACGTGCCCCGAGTCACGGCGAGCGTCGGCACCCGCTACACCAAGATCCCGTCGGTGATCATTCCGTACTTCGTCCAGATCCCGGGAACCTTCAACCCCGGCAACAGTCTCCCCAACAACCAGTCCACCAACTTTCTCCAGGGCTCGGCCTCGGTGGACCTCTCGCGCAACCTGGTCGCGCACACCAAGACGAACTGGGACATCCGGACGACCAGCTTGGTCGAGAGCCGCTTCGGCGCCGACCTCAAGCTCGACTGCTGGGCACTCACGGTCGAATACATCAGACGGAACCCCGATCGCCCCGGCAAGAACCCAGACAACGAGTTCCGCTTCTCGCTCAGTCTCCTCGGGCTCGGGAACGTCCTGAACACCAGGGTGGGCGCGGGGGCGCTGGACTCCGAACCGAGGTTCAAATGATTCCCTTCATCGATCTGACTCGCCAGCACGCGGCCCTCCGGGCCGAATTGCTCGCGGCCGCCGCGCGGGTGCTCGATTCGAGCCAGTTCGTGCTGGGCGCCGAGGGCCGGGCGCTCGAGCAGGAGCTGGCCGCCGTCTGCGGCGTCCCCTGGGCGCTGGGCGTCGCCTCGGGCACCGACGCGCTACATCTGACCTTGATCGCGCTCGGTGTCGGCCCCGGCGACGAGGTCATCACGCCGGCCTTCTCGTTCGTCGCCTCCGCGTCGACGATCGTGATGGCGGGCGCCACGCCGGTCTTCGTCGACATCGATCCGGCGACGTACACGCTTGACCCCGCCGCGACCGAGCGCGCGATCACGCCGAGGACGCGCGCGATCATGCCCGTCCATCTCTACGGACTGCCGGCGCCGATGGACCGCGTGCTCGAGCTGGCCCGGGCCCATCGCGTGGCCGTGATCGAGGACGCGGCCCAGGCCGTCGGCGGGGCGTGGGCCGAGCGGCCCGTCGGCGCCTGGGGCGACGCCGCCTGCCTCTCGTTCTACCCGACCAAGAACCTCGGGGCGTGCGGCGACGCCGGCATGGTCGTGACCAGGCGCCAGGACGTGGCCGAGCGCATCGCGAAGCTCCGGCATCACGGCGACAGCGGACGCTACGAGCACGTCGAGCTCGGCTACTGCAGCCGGCTCGACGAGCTCCAGGCGGCGCTCTTGCGGGTGAAGCTCCGGCGGCTGGGCGAGTGGACGACGGCGCGCCGCCGAATCGCAGGCCTCTATCACCGGGGACTCTCGGGCGTGGGGCTCGAGCTTCCAAGCGAGACGGCGCAGGCGCGTCACGTGTACCATCTCTTCACGGTGCGACACCCGCAGCGCGACGCGCTCGCCAAGCTTCTGACCGACGACGGGATCTCGACCGCGGTCTACTATCCGCGCGCGGTTCCCGATCAGCCCGTGTTCGGCGGCGGCGCCGAGCGGCGCTGGCCGGAGGCCTGGCGAGCGTCGCGGGAGGTCCTGTCCTTGCCGTGCTTCGCCGAGCTCACCGACGACGAGGTCGAGCGCGTGATCGCCGGCGTGCGCCGCGCGTGCGAGCGCCTGTGACCTCGGCGGCCGAAACGCTCAAGCAGCGTCTCGCCACGAGCCCGACCGTGGGACTCATCGGGCTCGGCTACGTCGGGCTACCGCTGGCGGTCGCCTTCGCCGAGTCGGGCGCGAACGTGATCGGCGTCGATCTCGATTCGCGCCGCGTCGCCGCGATCCGCGCCGGCACCAGCTTCATCGAGGACGTCCCGGCCGAGCCTCTGGCCCGCCTGGTGCGGACCGGCCGCCTCGGCGCCCACGACGACTTCGGGGCGTTGAAGGACGCGGACGCGATCGTCATCTGCGTTCCGACCCCGCTGGGCAAGTCGAAGGAGCCGGACATCTCGTTCATCGTGGCGGCCGCCGATGCCGTGGCGGCCATCATCAGGCCCGGCCAGCTGGTGGTGCTCGAGTCGACGACCTATCCGGGCACCACGCAGGAAGTGCTGGCGCCCCGCTTCCAGGCCAAAGGCTTCGTCGTCGGGCGCGACGTGTTCCTCGCGTTCTCGCCGGAGCGGATCGACCCGGGTAACAAGCGCTGGACGCTCCGCGATATCCCCAAGGTCGTCGGCGGCGTGACCGAAGCGTGCCGCGAGCTCGCGTCGATGCTCTACGCGCGTGTGGCGCCCCAGGTGGTGCCGGTCTCGGGTCCGGAGACGGCCGAGATGGTGAAGCTCTTCGAGAACACCTTCCGCTCCGTCAACATCGCGCTCGTCAACGAGTTCGCGATCATGTGCCGGCGGCTGGGCCTCTCGGTGTGGGAGGTGATCGCCGCCGCGTCGACGAAGCCGTTCGGCTTCATGCCCTTCTATCCGGGTCCCGGCCTGGGCGGTCACTGCTTGCCGTCAGATCCTCACTATCTCTCCTGGAAAGTTCGGCTCGAAGGCTACGAGCCGCGCTTCATCACGTTCGCGGACGAGATCAACCGGCGAATGCCCGCGTACGTCGTGCAGATGGCGGCCGACGCGCTCAACGACCGGAGCCGGGCCCTGCGCGGCGCGCGCATCCTGGTGCTGGGCGTCGCCTACAAGGCCGGCGTCGCCGACGTGCGCGACTCGCCCGCGCTCGAGATCATCGAGGGGCTCCTCGCCAAGGGCGCGGTGGTCGACTACCACGACCCCTACGTGTCATCGGTGATGATCGGTACCCATACGATGAAATCGGTCCCGTGGGACGCCGCGGCGCTCGCATCGCGTGACATCGTGCTGATCCTGACGGCCCACGCCAGCTACGACTGGGCCGCCATCGTCCGCGACTCCCCCCTCGTGATCGACACGCGCAACGCCACCGGAACCGTCTCGCCGGCTCCCCACGTCATCCGCCTCTAAGCCCAAAGCACCGATGGAGCGTCGCCGAGGCTCGGAGCGACTTGCGCCCGCTTGCTGGCGCTGCGCTGGTCCGATCACGGCGACGGGCATCGGGGGCGAGGAGCGCGGGCGGGAGGGGTCGAAGGGACCCGTTCCCTCCAAGCGGCGACGGACGACGGGCGCCCGGATGGAGCCCAGCCGCCGCGGAGCAGCGCACGCGTGCCGCGTGGTCGTCTCGACCCCTCCCGCCCGCGCTCCTCGCCCCCGACGCACAGCGGCCGTCAGCGTCAAGTCCCAATGCTAGTAGCGATCGCCGTGTCGATGCGCCCGCGCCAATGGGTCAAGAATTTGTTCGTCTTCGCCGGCCTGGTCTTCGCCCAGCGCCTCTTCACGGAGTCCGCGTGGCGGGCGCTGGCCGGGTTCGCGATCTTCTGCGCGCTGTCCGGCGCGATCTACCTGATCAACGACGTCGCCGATCGGGAGCGCGACCGCCTCGATCCGCGCAAGCGCGCGCGCCCGATCGCCGCGGGCCGACTGCCGGCTGGGGTCGCCGTCGCGGCGGCCATCGTGCTCGTCGTCGTCGGGCTCGTGTTCGCCGCGATCCTTTCGCGCCCGTTCCTGGTCACGGCGCTCGCCTACGTCGTCCTGCTCATCGCCTATTCGGCGTGGCTCAAGCACATCGTCATCGTCGACGTGCTCGTCGTCGCCGGCGGCTTCGTGCTGCGAGCGGTCGCGGGCGCGGTCGTGATCGACGTCGAGATGTCGGGCTGGCTCCTGATCTGCACGATCTTGCTGGCGCTGTTCCTGGCCCTCGGCAAGCGGCGCTACGAGTACGTAGCACTGGAGCAGGACGCCGTGCGGCACCGCCCGATCCTCGCCGAGTACAGCCCGGCCTTGCTGGACCAGATGATCGCCGTCGTGACCGCCTCGACCGTGACGGCCTACGCCCTCTATACGATGTCGCCGGAGACCGTGGCGAAGTTCCGCACCCACTGGCTGCCGGCGACACTGCCCTTCGTGCTCTATGGAATCTTCCGGTACCTCTACCTGTTGTATCAGCGGCGCCTCGGGGGCAACCCGTCGGAGCTACTGCTCAGCGACCGCGCGCTCCTGATCAACACCGTCTGCTGGATCTGCGCGGTTCTGCTGATCATTTACGGCGCGCGGCTAGAGTAAACTATCGATAGCATGCCCAGCGCAGTCGCCCTCCTCCGCACCCGCCCCGAGACCGTCGTCGAGGACTACGGGCGGCTCATGCGGCTGGTGAAGTACGACGAGATCCTGCCGCGCGACCAGGACCTGATCCTCAAGCTCAACCTCTCGTGGACCAAGTATTTCCCGGCATGCTCGAGTCAGCCCTGGCAAGTCGACGGAATCTTGACGACACTCGCCGACGACGGCTACGACCGGCGGCGGATCTTTCCGGTCGAGAACAAAACGGTGGTCACCAATCCGATCGCCGGCTGCCGCAACAACAAGTGGTGGCCGGTGCTCGAGCGCCACGACGTGCCGTTCATCCCGCTACCGGACGTCGAGTGGACCGTCTACAAGTTCCAGTCGCCGCTGCTCAAGCTGAACGCGATCTTC
>QHSQ01000068.1 GCA_003221615.1 Candidatus Rokuibacteriota bacterium
TGGAGGTCGGCGAAGGTGCCGGGGATATCCCCCCCGATTCTGCGGTGCATTTCCCACATCCGCTCGAAGAACTCGTCCCAGAAGTGGGTGAGGTGGACGATTTCCTTCTCGCCCGCGCGCGTGAAGTGCTGCCGCGACTCCGTGCAGGCGCGCCGGACGTTATCGTGGTAAAAAGATAATTCCTTCTGGAATTCGGGCGAGGCGAGCTGCTCGGTCAGCACCGGCGAGAGGTTGATCGTCCACTTGGGCGAGATCCCATCGGCGACCAGGCGGTGTGCCGTCTCGAGCAGCGGCAGGTAGCACTCGAAGGCCGCCTCGCAGAGCCAGTCGCTGCCATGGGGCCAGCGGCCGTGATTGACCACCATCGGAAGATGGGTGTGCAGTACCAGGGCGAATGGTGATGCCATGGGGCCTTCATTGGACCGTATGAGCGCGCTCGGTGCAAGCCTTCTCACGAACGGCGTCACATTCAGGGTCTGGGCGCCCCGATGCCGGTCGGTCGACGTCGTCGTCGACGGTCGGGCGATCGAGGCGCTGACCGCGCGCGAGGGCGGACTCTTCGAGGTCACGCTCGAGGGTCTCGCCGAGGGCGCCCGCTACAAGTATCGGCTCGACGCGACCCGCTATCGGCCCGACCCCGCGTCACGGTTTCAGCCCGAGGGCGTCCACGGTCCGTCGGTCGTCGTCGATCCCAACCGCTTCGTGTGGACCGATCAGGAATTCGCGGGCCACGCGCTCGGCGACCTCGTTCTCTACGAGCTGCACGTGGGCGCGTTCACTCCGCCCGGCACCTTCGAGGCGATCATTCCGCACCTCGCCCGTCTCGTCGAGCTCGGCGTCACCGCAGTGGAGCTGATGCCGATCGCCGAGTTTCCCGGCTCGCGCAACTGGGGTTACGACGGCGTGCACCTCTGGGCGCCGCAGTCGACCTACGGCGGACCGCGCGGGCTCCGGCGTCTCGTGGACGCCTGCCACGCGCGCGGCTTGTCGGTGTTCCTCGATGTCGTCTACAACCATCTCGGCCCCGAGGGAAACTACCTGGCCGAGTTCGGCCCGTACTTCGCCGATCGCACGCAGACCGCGTGGGGCCCGGCGGTGAACTACGACGGCACGGGCTCCGACGGCGCCCGCCGCCACGTGATCGAGAACGGGCGCATGTGGGTCAGCGAGTTCCACATCGACGGCTTCCGTCTCGACGCCATCCACGCGATCTATGATACGAGCCCAGTCCACGTCCTCACCGAGTTCGCGGAGGCGGCTCGGAGCGAAGCCGCGCGCCTGGGCCGACCTGTCCACGTGATCGCCGAATCCCACGACAACGACCGCAAGCTGGTGCTCCCCACGAGCGCTGGCGGCCTCGGCCTCGACGCGGTGTGGTCGGACGACTTCCACCACGCGTTGCACCGCCGGCTCACCGGCGAGTCGATGAGCTACTACGTCGATTTCGGCGCCGAGCAGCACCTGGAGCGCGCGATCGCCGAGGGCTTCGTCTATCAGGGCGAGCCCTCCGAATACTTCGGACGGCCGCGCGGCACGCCGAGCAGCGATCTGGCGGGCGACCACTTCGTGATCTTCCTGCAGAACCACGATCAAGTCGGCAACCGGCCCCAGGGCGAGCGGCTCGGCACGCTCGTGCCTTTCGAGGCGGTGAAGCTCGCCGTGAGTCTCATGTTCGTGACCCCGTCCATCCCGCTCCTCTTTATGGGCGAGGAGTACGGCGAGACGGCGCGCTTTCAGTTCTTCAGCTCGTTCCTCGACAAGAATCTCGCCGAGGCGGTGCGGAAAGGCCGCACGGAGGAAATGACCCGTTGGGACTGGCGCGGCCCGATCTCCGATCCCAACGCGCCCAACACGTTCGTCAGCTCGCGGCTCAATCACTCACTCGCCGGGGCTCCCCGGCATCGCGGACTCCGGGAGTTCTACCGGCGCTGGCTGACGCTCAGACGCACGCACCCCGCACTTGGCACGCGGCACAAGCAGCTGACGCAGGTGTCGCGCGAGGCCGACGGCGCCGTGCTCGTCGTGACGCGCGCGACCCCCGACGGGGACGAGGTCAAGCTGGTCGCGAACCTCACGTCGAAGACCCAGGCGTTGACCCTGGAAGCGCCGGACTGGCGCGTGCTGATCGACAGCGACGCCGAGACCTTCGCCGGGACCAACACGGCCGTGCCGCTGGCTCCCTACCAGTGCTTGCTGTACGAGGGGAGGCGGTGATAGCGTCCGGCTCGTGACGCGCAGTCCCGATCTCGTCGACCAGATCCTCGCCCTCGATCCCGGTCACCGCGACATCGCCGCGTTCGCGAAACCCGGCGCCGCGCTCGAGGCGGCGCGCGCCCTCCGCGGAGCGCGCCGCGTCCTGATCGTCACGGGCTTCACCGTGGAGCCCGACATGCCCGAGACCGATGGCCCGCCAGGCGCCGCCGTGCTCGGCCGCGCGCTGCGTCGGCTCGGGGCGCGTGTCACGTACGTCACCGACGCGACCAACGTGTCGATCGTCGAAGCGGTGCTCAAGACCCTGGACGAGCCGTCCGACGTGCTGGTGTATTCCGGTGAGCCTGACGCCGCCTACCGGCTACTCGCCTCGGAGCAGCCGACGCACCTGGTGGCAATCGAGCGTCCCGGTCGCAACCGCGCCGGCGACTACCTGAACATGCGGGGCGACTCGGTCGCGGAGTGGAACGCGCCGATCGACGAGCTGTTTCTTTGTAGCGGGGACCGTGAGGCCGGCTTGGACCGAGGGTGGGCTGAGAAAGGCGCGACCCGGCTCCGCTCGCGCGGTCAACCCACTCGTAGAGTTCCCTGGCTTGGCGGAGTGGCCCGGCCCGTGACCGTCGGGATCGGCGACGGCGGCAACGAGATCGGCATGGGCTCGGTGCGGGCGAGGATCGCCCGGCTCGACGCGCTCAGGGCGCGGATCGCCACGGTGGTGCCGGTCGATCACCTGGTCGTGGCCGGCGTCTCCAACTGGGGCGGCTACGGCATCGTCGCCGCGCTGGCGCGGCTCACCGGGAGCGACCTCCTGCACACTCCCGACATCGAGCGCCGGCTCATCACGGCATGCGTGGCGGTCGGCGCGTGCGACGGCGTGACTCGACGGCGCGAGCCCACGGTGGACGGGCTGGCCGCCGACACGCACGCGGCGGTGGTCGATCTGCTCCGGCTGGCAGCGCGGTCTCGTGTCACGCGCGCGGGTCGGATGCTCAATCGATAGGCGCCGTCGGAGAAATCGTTGTGCGTGCTGCAGTCCGTCGCGGGGCTGGGGCCCAGCCGGCCGCGCGGATCCGCTCCTCGGTCCCAAAGAGTGCGCTCGACTCCTGGGCGCGCGCGGAGCACCTCGCCGAGCGTCTTGCCGAGCAGGTGGATGGAGCTGCCGACTGTCGCGGGTCAAGTCATGGACGTGCCTCGATTAGCGGCACGTTCCGGTATCATGGGGGTCGGGACGTCCAGGAGAGGAACGCGATCATGACGATCCACGACGAGTATCGCGCCAAGCACGCGAAGTCCGCCGCGCTCTGGGAGCGCGCGCGGCGCTCGATTCCCGGCGGCATCACCCACGACATCCGTCATCTGTCGCCGTTTCCCACCTACATCGAGCGTGCGGCCGGCACGCGCAAGTGGGACGTCGACGGCAACGAGTACATCGACTACTGGATGGGCCACGGCGCGCTCTTCCTCGGTCACTGCCATCCGGCGGTAGTGCGCGCAGTGCAGGCGCAGATCGCGCGTGGCACGCACCTGGGCGGATGCCACGAGCTGGAAGTGCGCTGGGCCGAGCTCGTCACGCAGCTCGTCCCGTGTGCCGAGCTGGTGCGCTTCACGATGTCGGGCACCGAGGCGACGCACCTGGCGATGCGCGTGGCGCGGGCCCACACCGGGCGGTCGCGGATCGTGAAGTTCGCCGGCCATTTCCACGGCTGGCACGACGGCGCCGTCGCGGGCGTGAACCCGCCCTACGACGTGCCGATGTCGGCCGGCGTGCCCGGCGCGACGCTCGATCAGATGTTGATCTGCCCGCCGAACGACATCAAGGCGGTGCAGGTGGCGCTCGAGCGCGGCGACGTCGCGGCGGTGATCCTGGAGCCGGCCGGCGGGCAGTCGGGGACGACGCCGACGATCCCGGGTTATCTGCAAGAGCTGCGCGCGCTGACGACGCGCCACGGCGTGGTGCTGATCTTCGACGAGGTGATCACCGGCTTCCGCTACTCGCCCGGCGGCGCCCAGGCGTATTTCGGCGTCACGCCCGACCTGACCACGCTCGCCAAGATCGTCTCCGGCGGCTTGCCCGGCGGCGCCCTCTGCGGTCGGCGTCCCCTGATGTCGCTCCTCGCGTTCCGCGGCGACCCCGACTGGGATCGCAGCCAGCGCGTGGCGCACGCCGGCACGTTCAACGCCAACCCGCTCTGTGCCTCCGCGGCCATCGCGACGCTCGAGCTGTGCGCGGACGCGTCGCTCCAGGCGCGCGCGAACAAGGCGGGCGAGGAGCTGCGCCGCAACCTGACCGAGGCGATGAAGCGCGCCGGCGTCCCGGGCACTTGCTACGGCGAGGCGTCGATCTACCACGTGTCGTTCGAGGGCAAGCCCGGTCTCGCGGGCCCTGACCGCCCGCGTCGCGCTGGCCTCTACCATCTCCTGCGATGCGCGCTCATGAACAACGGCGTGGACTCCTCGATGAACCACGGCTGGATCTCGGCCGTCCACGGGGACGAGGATCTCGAGCGCACCGTGAAAGCCTACGAGCGGGCCTTCGGGGCGATGGTCGCCGAAGGCGCGTTCAAGGGCGCATGACGCCAGCTCGCCGAGGCCGCGCCGGCAGACGGACGACGGCTTCGCGGCTTCTCCTCCTGCTCGTCAGTGGTCTGCTCGCGGGCGGCTGTGTTTACTACCCAACCGTCGAGGACGTCGGCGGCGTGCGCCTCCTGCCCGAGCACGGGCGCGTCGTGCGAAACGGCGACGGCGCGCTGTTCTTCGTGGACATCAACAGCACGGGGATGTTCGAGGACGCGCTCGTGCGCGTCGAGACGCCGATCGCCAAGCGCGCCCAGCTCCTGACCCAGGCCGGTGAGCCGCTCACTCGGATCGCGGTGCCCGCGACGAGCCTCACGCGCCTGCATTCCGGCGGCGAGCGGGTCGAGCTCTTCGAGCTGACGCGCGAGCTCAAGGCCGGCGAGGTCGTCATCGTCACGCTCTTCTTCGAGAAGTCCGGCGCCCTCGGCGTGGTCTCGCCCGTCGAGTAGTCGCTCGCGGGGCACCGGAAGTGGACGCCCCCACGCGCGTCTGCTATCCTCACGCGTCTGGTGGGCAGGTAGCTCAGTTGGTAGAGCACAGGACTGAAAATCCTGGTGTCGGCGGTTCAATCCCGTCCCTGCCCACCAGTTTTGAGTACTTACTGAACGCGCACCTCGGCCGCCCAGTCCAGCCCGTAGCGCCCTGGAGGTCGTGGTGGCTCTGGAGCCGCGCGGCTCCCTCGCAAAGCGTCAGCTCCGATCGCGGAGAAACGTGTAGATCATCTGGTTCGGATCGCCGAGCAAAAAGCAAGCGACCGTCTGCTCGTGGGACGTTCAACAGCTCCCAGTGATCGTCGCTCGTGTCCTGAGACCCATCGCATATCACCAGTGGCGTGCGTAGCCAAACCGGGTGCAGCAGACGGCGGCTGCGAAAACGCCGCAGTGCGACCGGGATCAGGTCGTCGTAGGTCAGCCGCCTCGGATCGCGTCCGCCCAGCAGTTTGGCGCGAGCGTTCAGCAGATCCAGCGCCCGAAGACTGTAGCGGGGTCCTTGCATCATCCGGCGCGCTATGATGACGACCCGACTTCCATCACGCCCTGCGCGAGGCCGGGGTGCCGGAAGCGTGAACGATACCGTGCAGTCAGGAGAGAGACGATGAGCCAAGCGCTAGTAGGCATTCGCGTCATCGACTTCACCCACGACCAAGCGGGGCCGTCCTGCACCCAGATGCTGGCCTGGCTCGGCGCCGACGTGATCAAGATTGAGCGGCCCCCGCACGGCGACCGGGCGCGGCGGCTGTGGGCGACGCCGGACGATCCGGCCGACAGCTATTTCTTTCTGCTGCTCAACAGCAACAAGCGCAGCATCGTCGTCGATCTGAAGACTGTCGAGGGTAAGGACATCGCGCGCCGCCTGGTCAGGGAGGCCGATGTCGTCGCCGAAAACCTCGGCCCCGGGGTGATGGAGCGGCTCGGGCTGGGCTACGAGGCGGTAAAAGTGCTGAACCCGCGCGCGGTGTATGCCTCGGTCAAGGGCTTCGGCTCCTACGGCCCATACAGCGCCTACAAGTGCTTCGAGCCCGTGGCCCAGGCGACCTCCGGCGCGATGAGCGTGACCGGCGAGGCCGACGGGCCGCCGCTGCTCAACGGCGCCAACATCGGCGACAGTGGGACCGGGATGCACCTCGCGATCGCCATCCTCGCGGCTCTCGTACAGCGCGGCCGCACCGGCAAGGGCCAACTCGTCGAGGTGGCGATGCAGGAAGCGGTACTAAACTTGACCCGGGTCAAGTTCACGCCGACCCTGCGGGACGGTAAGCCGCTCGGTCGCACCGGCAACCGCTCGGCGACCGGCGGCTATGCTGACCTGATCCGCTGCGCGGGCGACGGTGTGAACGAGGCGGTCTACCTCATTATCCCGCCCGACAACCCGGAGATGTTCACCGCTGTGACGGAGGTCATCGGCCAGCCTGAGCTGCAGAAGGACGAGCGCTTTGCCACACCGCCGGCGCGCGCCCGGAACGCCGCGGCGCTGACCGAGATTCTCGAGGGCTGGGCACGCTCGCGCAGCAAACATGATGTGATGAAAGCCCTCGCCAGCCGCGGGGTGGTCTGCGGCGCCGTCCTCGACACCGCTGAGGTCCTGGCCAACCCGCACCTGCGCGAGCGCGGTGTGGTCTATGACATCGACCACCCGACGCGCGGACGGTTCTCGGTGATCGGCTGTCCGGTACGCCTCTCCGACTCGCCGTTCTCGCCGACTCGAGCGCCGCTCATGGGCGAGCATACCGAGACGGTATTGACCAGCCTCGGCGGCTTTAGCGCCGACGAGGTGAGGGCACTCCGCGAGAAGCGGGTGATCTGAAGGCGTTGAGTTCGAGACAGCGATGCATGCAGAGAAAATATTGGTGGATATTGGCAGGCTTCGTGAGATTGAAAGGCCGGGAACCTCACCTGGCCGCGCTCGGCGCGCGATGGCTGCCGTGCATGCAGGACCTGAGGGAGCGCTGATGGCCCTACCTGTGACCCGGCGTGACGTCACCGCCGCTCTCGCGCTGTCGTGCCTATCGGGGGTCGTGCGCGGCCACGCGGTGTCCGCGCAGGAGCGCGGGGCGTCCCCGGCGATCGGCGATCGGGTCAACCGTCTCGAACGACAGCTGGAGGACCTGCGCGGGACGCTCAAGATCCCGGGCATCTCGGCCGCCGTCGTCAAGGACCAGAAGCTCCTGTGGGTGAAGGGGTTCGGATCCGCCGACGTCGAGAACACGACGGCCGCCACGCCCGAGACCAACTACCGCATCGCCTCCCTCACCAAGCCCTTCGCGTCCACGCTGCTGATGCAGCTGGTGGAGCGAGGCAAGCTCGATCTCGACGAGCCGATGGCGAAATATTCGCCGGAGTTCCGGCAGCGCTTCGGCCGCGGGCCGATCACGGTGCGTCACGTGCTGACCCACACCTCGCACGACCCGTCGGGCGACACCTACTGGTACGATGGCTACCGATTCTCCTTCCTCTCGGACGTCGTCGCTCGAGCGTCAGGCCATCCGTTCCGCGAGCTGCTCGTGAAGAACATCCTGGACGCGATCGGCATGGCCGACAGCGTGCCGGGACAGGACGTCCTGGACGACCGCGCGAAGTGGTCCGCGTTCCTGGACGCCGATCACGCGCGACGCTACGAAGCCGGACTGGGCAAGCTCGCCAAGCCGTATCGGCTCGACGGCGCTGGGACGGTCCGAAGCATCTATCCGCCCCGGGGAATCAGCGCGGCGGCCGGTCTGGTCTCCAACGTCATCGACCTGGCGAAATACGACCTCGCGATCGACGCCCACACCCTCGTGCGGGCCGAGACGCAAGGCCGCGCGTGGACGCCGGCGACGACGTTCGACGGCCGGAAGCTGCCGTACGGTCTGGGCTGGTTCGTTCAATCCCATGAAGGGGCGCGGCTGGTCTGGCACTACGGCTACTGGCCGGAGTCGTTCTCCTCGCTCTACTTGAAGCTGCCCGAACGGAAGCTCGCGTTGCTCCTGCTCGCCAACAGCGATGGGCTGAGCGCGCCGTTCTCGCTGGGCGGCGGCGACGTCACGCGCTCGGCCTTCGCCGGCAGCTTCCTGAGAATCTTCGTGCGCGAGGAGAGTCTGGGTCGCGCGCTGCCCGACCCGCGATGGTCGCAAGCGAACGACCGGTTCAACGCGGAGGTCGAGCAGATCGCGACGCAGACCGGCGGTTACCGCTACGATGCCGAAAAGGCCTCGCACGAGCTCCTGACGCGCTGGTTGGACGATCGCCGGCGGGCGGCCCCCAGGTAGCCTCGAATGGCGCTGGCGATGCCGACTGACCGTCAAGCGCCTGGCCACAGTGTCCGGGGCGCATACTGCTAGAGTTTCTTTGACCGCCCACCATCCTTTCAGCAGGCCGCGTGGCGCTCCTCGGTGAAAGCAACTCGTACTTGTACCCGACGCCGGGCGGAAGGGGCCCAGTCTAGAGAGCGCATGCCGACCAACATCGTAGCGGGCGAAGATCGGGCGGGCATTTTTTCAGCCGTTCAGCACAAACGTTTTCGGCCGCTGTGGACGGCGTCGATCCTGTCGGGCGTCGCCTACATGACCGCGCTCACGGCGTGCGGCTGGGCGGCGTTCGACCTGCACCACCACTCGAGCACCGTGGGCCTTGTGGTGTTCGCTTCCTTTCTGCCGTCGCTCATCATCACCCCGTTCGCGGGTGTCTTCGCCGACCGCTACGACCGGCGGACGATGTTGCTCACCATGAACGCGATCGGCCTGCTTTCGACCCTCGGGCTCGCCTGGCTCGCATGGGCCAGAGACCAGAGCGTCTGGCCGCTCGTCGGGGTCTCCTTCCTCCTAGGCGCGTCCCGGTCGTCGAGCACGCCGATGGAGCAGGCGATGCTCGGGAGCCTCGTCCCGGCGCGCGATCTGCTCAACGCCGTCTCCCTTCTCCAGGCGAACCTGAACGGCGCACGGCTGCTGGGGCCACTGCTGGCCGCGCCGTTGCTCCATGTCGGCGGTGGCGCTGGGGCCTTCCTTGTCGCGGCCGCGCTCTTCGCCCTGGCCTTCTGGGCGATCTGGGTGTTAGGCGAGGTACCGCACCAGCGCAGCGGCTCGGATCACAACCCGCTCGCGCAGTTCGCACAGGGCGTCCGCTACGTCTTCCACGTCCCGGCCGTGTGCTCGGTGATCACGCTCGTCTTCCTTCACTGTGCCTTCACGATGGGCTACGACGCCGCGCTCCCCCGGCGGGCGTCTGATGTGCTCGGTGTGACCGGCACCGCCTATAGCCTGCTCATGATGGCGATGGGCGGCGGTTCGCTCGTGGGTGCCTTCCTGCTTGCCGGCCTCGCGCGACGAGTCCACTTCGGGTATCTGTTCTTCGCGACGAGCATCCTCAGCGGGCTGACGCTGGTGCCCCTGGGCTACGCCGTCTCCTGGCCCGGTGCGTTGTTCGCGGCGGCGGCTGTCGGTCTGACGCAGTCGATATTCATCGCGCTTGCGACGACCTTGCTCCAGATCGCCACCCCCGATCACGTCCGTGGCCGGGTGCTGGGGTTGTACTGGGGGTCGACCGGCGGGGTGATGGCCGTCAGCAACCTCGCCACCGGCCGTCTGGCTGACTGGTTAGGCGTCGGGCCGATGCTCGCGCTGCCGGGTCTCGCTTTCGGCGCGGTGACCGTCCTCACACTGTGTGCTCCGACTCTTCGAGAGATCTATGGCCGTCGTCGAGCAAGCACCGCTATGCCGTCCGCACTCGGTAGGTTGCGACCGGGGGTCGGGAGAGTCGACGCGACGGACTGACTTCAGTTGCGGCCGCCACGAACCGACGAACTGGCGTTGAAGACATCGTTGACGAACCCGACGCAGCGCGACCTGCACAGTGCGCAGAGGCTGCGAATGCGCTCGGCTGACATCGCCGTCCTCCTCCAGCTCCGGAAGGCCCTGCCATGAACATTCCGAACGCCCGCACGGGCGTGTCCAAAGTGTGTCCCCATCGAGGGTATTCAGGACCATTCTGGCGTACTGCGTGGCTCGGCTTCGCCGAAAGCGCGTCGACGCCGATGGTTCGAGCTCCGTCATCACGACTGTTCACGGCGTCGGCTACCGATTTCCAGAGCGCGAAGAAGAATAAGATTCCGGCCGGAGGCTACGCAGACCATGACCGACTATCCCGAGGACGTCTACACCGAACCCTCTGACTTCGACGTCCACACGCTGAACAACCTCGGGCCGCTGACCGGCTTGGCCGGAATCTGGGAGGGCACTCGCAGCCTCGACGTCAACCCAAAGGCCGAGGGCCCGGAGAAGCAAGTGTTCGTCGAACGCATCGAGCTGCAGCCGATCGATCCCCAGACCAACGGCCCGCAGCTTTTCTATGGGTTGCGCTACCACACGCACATCGTGAAGCCTGGCCAGATCGAGACCTACCATGACCAGGTCGGCTACTGGCTCTGGGAACCGGCGACCGGCAATCTCATCCAGACCCTTGCCATCCCGCGCGGGCAGGTCGCTATGGCATTCGGCCGCGCTGCCAAGGACGACACGAGCTTCGAGCTCGTGGCCACGCGAGGCTCGGAGATGAACGGAATTTGCTCGAATCCGTTCCTCGAATATGCCTTCAAGACCATCGAGTACCGGGTCAAGGTCACGATCAACACCGACGGCACCTGGGCCTACGACGAGGACACCGTGCTGATGATTCGGGGCAAGACGGAGCCGTTTCACCACACCGATCGAAACGTCCTCACGAAGGTTGCCGAACCGACTCCCAATCCGCTCGCCAGGACGTGACACCCAAACCGCCGCTCGACTTCGGACACGCCCGGCCGCTGTCGCTTCGCGAGCGCACGCCGCAGCAGCGTCGGGCGCGCTTTGACCCGTAGAGGAGCGCGATGTTCTTCTTCACGTCTGATCGATAACCGAGGGGTTGCGCCTCGATGAGGTCATGCCCCATCGCCGCTTCAACGCGCCCCAGAGAGATGGTCTGGGCGAGTCGGAGACCGCTGCGCGCCAGCAGCGTCGCATACTCGTCCGTCGCGACATCCCGCTCCACGATGAGGACACGCGCACCGGCCGCCGTCGCGCGCCGGCAGTTCATGAGGACGGTAACCGCCTGATCGTCGTCAAGGGCGGAAGGAAATCCCTTTAAGTCTGTGCGAACGATAATGGGATACTAGTTTTGTCTCTCGCGGCCCGTACGCAGGGATTCGTTACCTCGACTGTAAGGAGGAGGCGCAGTTGGGCATCAAGCTCTCGGCAAAGTTTGCGCGACAGGAAAGCGAGGAGGCTCGCCTGGCGCGCATTGCCCGAAAACGAATCCCGGCAGACAGAATCGAGACCGTACGTCGCATGCTAGGGCTCCCTCGACTCGAAGACCAGACCGCGAAAAATTACGACCAAAGCAGAACCCTCTCTTGCCCCGAGTGTCATAGAGTTTTCGCACTTCCAATGCATCTGGGGCGGCATCAAAAGGCAGCCCACGATAAAGGGTGTCAGGAGGGGTAGGGAGACCCGACCCCGGCCAAGTCCTTCAGCCTGCTTCCCCGAGCTTCAGCTGGCACCTGTTGACGTGGGCCGGACCCTGCCCTAGCTTTCGGACTGGATGCGTAGCGCATGTACTGACGGACAGGCTGCCAACCCAAGTGAGTGGAGGGATCGCCATGACACTGCCGGACTTGGAAGCCAAATTCGCCCACGCGTCAACCGAGCGCACGCATCACAGAGACCAGCATCTTGGAATCGTCGCGTGTCGCGAGGCCCTCGCTGCTGCCCGGGCGGGTAACTATGGCGTGGGCGCCGTGCTCGTCGACCCGAACGGGAGCATTCTTGAGCAAAGCCGAAACTCAGTTTTCTTTCCGCACTTTCGAAGCGACCTCCACGCCGAAATGGTCGCAATGAATGCCTTCGAGGAGCGGCATCCAGAGGTGGACAACATGCGGGGGTACACGCTCGTGTCCTCTCTCGAACCGTGCCCGATGTGCATGGCTCGACTGCTTATGGCGGGCGTTCAAACCGTGAAGTTTCTGGCGTACGACGAACTCGCGGGGATGGTGAATCAGCGGCATCAATTTCCGGCTGCTTGGAAGCGGCTATGGCAACGGCAGGAGTTTGTCCAGGCGGACGTATCCGAGAGCCTGAAGCAATTCGCACGCGATGTCTTTTCTCTGAACCTTGAGGCATGCCGGCAGAAATTATTGTCGCGGTGAGGATCGCACTCTCGTGCGCCTGGAGTAGACTCCGTCCATGCTGGATGCCGAGCAACTCGAACCCCTCGTGAACCTCACCGACGCGCATCGTCCCATGCCTTCCGCCGGGCACCAGCCGCATCTTCATGACGAAGCCGCTCACATAGAAATGGCGCCGCTGCTGTATGCGTCGTTCCTGGGGTTCGGCTAAACTCCCGGCCAGTCGTCCAACGAGGTGCAGCAGGCGTTGAGACAAGTCGAAGAGGATGGTGCCCCATGAACGGACTTCAGGCAGATCACGAGCAATGACGCAGTCCGCTGACGAGTTCCGTCCCGAGACTCGCGTGGCCATTGACGCGGTGAAGCATGCTCTCACGATAGCTCGGCGCGGCGTCGGCACGGAAGACATCACTCATAAAGGCGGGCGCGATCTAGTGACGGTGACGGATATCGCCGTGGAGGACGCGGTCCGACGCATTGTGGCTGAAACGCTAGGCTTCTCGGTGATCGGTGAGGAGCGCGGTGGCTAGCCATAGGCCGTCCGGCTCATCAGCAGGGTGACGTGGTTGTGGTCACAGTTATGCCCGACCGACTCGGCACAAATTGAAATCTTGACTGACTCGTCCGCCCGCTTTAGGTTACCGCCAATGCAGTGGTGGCTGGCCCACTCCCGGTCCTTGATCCTCCCCGCGGATTGCTGCTCTCGTTCCTTGGCCTTTCATGGGCCGAGGTCTGCAAGGCCGGATCATCGCATCGACTAGCCAACGTCCCTTGTCGTCCGGAGGTTCCAGCCAATGAGAACGGTGCTGACGCGGAACTGGTGGGCACTCGCACTGCGCGGGATCTTCGCAATACTTTTGGGCCTCGCGGCGTTCGTGCTCCCCGGAGTCACGCTCGCCGTGTTGGTCGCACTCTTCGGAGCCTATGCGGTCGTAGACGGAGTGCTGGCAATCATCGCGGGGGTCCGCGCCGCCGAGCGACATGAGCGATGGTGGTCTCCGGTCCTGAAAGGGCTCGCCGGGATTATCGCCGGGGTTTTGGCCTTCATCTGGCCAGCGCTCACCGTACTGGCCTTGCTCTATTTGATCGCGGGGTGGGCCATCGTGACCGGTGTCCTGGAAATTGTGGCAGCAGTCCACCTCCATCGTGCCCACGGCGAGTGGCTGCTGATCCTCAATGGCGTCTTGTCCATCTTGTTCGGTCTCTTCGTCATCGTCTGGCCGGGCGCCGGAGTCCTCACGCTGGTGTGGATGATTGGAGTGTATGCGATCGTCTTTGGGGCCGTGCTCTTGGTCCTGGCCTTTCGCCTACGCAATCTTCACAGGCTCCAGACCGGGTGAGTCCGTCGCAAATCTGCCAACGGGAACGTGCTCCTCTTCGTAGTGGCCCGCAGCCGTCTGAACCTGTACGAGGAACTGCGCCGACACTTTGAGGACTGGCGCGATGTCCGTATCGTCCTCGATCGCCGCGAAGGAGAACGGCGGACACCCCATGGCATGTTTGCAAGAGCCGACCGGCGCCGAGTAGAGCGCCGGCACCGGTACCCAGACTTGAGGAAGCTTGGTTGGTCTGTGGTCGATACGGACGAACCCAACTCGTAACCAGTGAGCTTCCTCGCCGACCTCACCGATTTAGGGACAACCGAGCCCGGCAGAGTCCTTCAACCTGTCTCCCCGAGCTTCAGCTGGCAGCATCTATTGACCCGGGCCGTGCCCTGCTCTAGCGTTTCGACTGGATGCGTAGCGCATTTACTGACGGACTGGAGACCTGGCATCGGCGTCAAGACGCTGGCAAGACCCATTACTTCACGCAGGTTCGACCGCCGTCGCTCGTTCGCTCTGATCGTCTCAGACCGGGAACGCTATAGAAATTGAACAACGCGTCGATGCGTTTAGCGGAGAGCTTGCGGGCCAACGAAGTCCTGTGGGAGTGTCTGTACCG
>QHSQ01000207.1 GCA_003221615.1 Candidatus Rokuibacteriota bacterium
TGGCGATCATCGATCTCGTAACCGGCCGGCAGCCGATGAGCGACGCCACCGGACGGTACTGGATCGTCTTCAACGGCGAGATCTACAACTTCCGCCAGCTGCGCGCCGAGCTCGAGGCCGGGGGGCGTCGGTTCCGAACGCGGAGCGACACCGAGGTGATCCTGCACGCGTACGCGGTCTACGGCGAGGCGTGCGTCGAGCGCCTCGCCGGGATGTTCGCCTTCGCCATCTGGGACGATGCGGAGCGGCGTCTGTTCGTGGCGCGCGACCGGCTCGGGAAAAAGCCGCTCTACTACTGGCACCACGGTCGGCTGTTCCTCTTCGCGTCGGAGCCCAAGGCGCTCCTCTGCCATCCGGCGGTCGCTCGAGGGCTCGACTGGTCGGCCTTCCATCACTATCTCGTCTTCGGCTACACGCCCGCCACTCGCTCGATCTTCGACGAGATCCGAAAGCTCCCACCGGCCCACACCGCGACGCTCGTCGACTGAAGGCTCACGCAGCGCCGCTACTGGCAGCTGCCGCCGAGCGTCACGCCCCCGAGACCTCGCGTCACGCGTGAGGAGAGCGCCGCGGCGGTGCGAGCGGGGCTGCGCGAGGCGGTGCGGCTGCGTCTCGAGAGCGACGTACCGCTCGGCGTGTTCCTGTCCGGTGGCGTCGACTCGAGCGCGGTGGTCGCCAGCATGCGCGAGGTGACGTCGGGTCGGATCGCGACCTTCTCGGTGGGCTTCGGTCGCGCGGCGCCCACGTACGACGAGCTGCCGTATGCGAGGCTCGTGGCGCGCCGCTTCGCGACCGAGCACCACGAGGAGATCCTGGAGCCCGACGTGCAAGCGATCCTGCCGGAGATCGTCCGGGGGTTCGACGAGCCGTTTGCGGACTCGTCCGCGATTCCCACGTACGTCGTGGCCCAGGCGACCGCGCGTCACGTCAAGGTCGCCCTGTCGGGCATCGGCGGCGACGAGACCTTCGGCGGCTATCCGCGCTACCTCGGCCTCCGCGTCTCGGCGCTCCACGCCCGGCTCCCGCGCTGGCTTCGCCACGCGTCTCGGTCGCTCGCCGCGCACTTGCCCGACTCCGCGTCCAGTCGCAACTGGGCGGACTGGGCTCGGCGCTTCACGGCGGAGCCCGATGCCGCGCCCGGCGATCGCTACGTCGGCTGGACCCGGTTCTTCGGCGACGCCCAGCTCGCGATCTTGACGACGCCCGCGCTGGCCGCGCACCTCGGGCCGAACGTGGACGAGCTTCAGCAGCGCGCGTTCGCCACGGGCGGACACGGAGATCCGGTAGACGGGGCGTTCCGCGTCGATCTGGCCGCCTATCTTCCCGACGATCTCCTCACGATGGCCGACCGGATGAGCATGGCCAGCTCGCTCGAGGTGCGGGCGCCGTTTTGCGACCATCGGATCATCGAGGAAAGTCTGCGCCTCTCGCCGCGCGCCAAGATGCCCGGCGGGCGCTTGAAGGGCCTCCTCAAGACCGCGTTCGCCGGCGTCCTCCCCGAAGAGGTGCTCGCCCACCGGAAGCAAGGCTTCATGATTCCGCTGGGCGACTGGCTTCGGCGCGACCTTCGACCGACGCTGGACGACTTGCTGGCGCCCGACTGCGTCCGCATGCGCGGTCTCTTCAACGCCGACACGGTGGAGACGATGAAGTTGGAGCACCTGACCGGGGCCCGGACCCACGCCGATCGTCTGTGGACCCTGATGATGGCCGAGCAGTGGATGCGCGAGTATCTCGACCAGCACGGTCGCTGGAGCCTCCGGTGAGGCGTACGTGAACGCCCGGCTCCGAGTCCTCATGGTCTCCGACGTGTCGCCGTCGCATCCGCTGGGTGGCAGCGAACGGATGCTGTGGGAGCAGGCCAGGCGCCTCGCCGCGCGCGGTCACGACGTACGGGTCGTGAGCCGCGCCGATCCCGACGCGACTGCGCCCGTCTCCGTCGAACGCGAGCGCGTCCGGATCCATCAATTCCTCGCGGATCGGCGCTCGACCACGCGATTCATCACGAGCTCGATCTATGGCGCGCGGCGCGTCGTGTCGGAGGTCCTCGCCCGAGAGCCTGCCGACGTGCTGCACGTCCACCAGCCGCTCGCCGGCTACGGTGCCCTGGCCTCTCGGGCCGGCGCGCTCCTGCCCAGCCTCTACAGCTTCTACTCGCCGGCGCCGCTCGAGTACCGCTCGCGCCGGGGGATGACGGCGCGCCATCGAGCGGGCTTCGTGGGCGCGACGGGCACCGCGATGCTCTGGGCGATCGAGCGCGCGTGCCTCAGGCGCGCCGGGCTCGTCCACGTGCTCAGCGACTTCTCGGCCGACCAGCTCTGGAAGCTCTACGCGGTGCCGCGCGAGCGCATCGTGAGGATCCGCGGTGCGGCGGCGACTGACCGGTTCACGCCGGCCCCGGACCGCGGCGCGATCCGGGGCGAGCTCGGGCTCTCTGCGGATCGGGCAATCTTGTTGACGGTGCGGAACCTCGAGGCCCGCATGGGTCTCGACAACCTGCTCGGCGCGATGGCCGTCTTGAAGGTGCGACGCCCGAGCGCGCTCCTGCTGATCGGCGGAGCCGGCTCGCTGCGCGGCGCGCTCGAGGCGCAGAGCCAGGCCCTCGGGCTCTCGGAGCACGTGAAATTCCTGGGTTTCGTACCCGACGCCGAGCTGCCTCGCTACTACCAGGCGGCTGACGTGTTCGTGCTGCCCACTCGCGAGCTCGAGGGTTTCGGGCTCGTCACCGTCGAGGCGCTCGCGTGCGGGACGCCGGTTCTGGGCACTCCTGTCGGCGCGACCCCCGAGATCCTGCGAGCGTTGTGTCCGACGCTCGTCTTCCGCGGGCCGACCGCCGCGCTGATGGCCGAGGATCTCGAGCATTTTCTCGGCGACAAGGAACGCGATCCCGCGGGCTACGCGCGCCTGCGGCAGGCATGCCGCGAGCACGTCGAGCGTCACTACACGTGGGAGCGCGCGACGGACGAGCTCGAGCAGACGCTGCACCGCATGGCCGGGGCCGGGCGCAACGGCAAGCCCGCGCGGCGCGCGGAGACGCTCGAGGTCGGCGGGGAAACCTGTCCCGGGTGCGGCGGGCCGACCCGTCCGAGCGCGCTCGTCTATCGCGGCGTGCGTTATCGGCGGTGCCCGACCTGTCGCAGCTCGCTTTCGATGGAGCTGCCGACCGCGGTCGAGCTCCAGCACACGTACGAGACGGAGTATCCGCAGCTGTTCGCGCCGGAGCAGGTGACCCCCGAGCGGACGCGCCTGTTCGGCTCGCTGCTCGACCGGCTCGCGGCGCTCGGACAGGCTCGGGACGAACGACCCCGGCTGATCGACGTGGGCTGCGGCGGCGGGCACCTGGCGGCGCTCGCGCGCAGGCGGCGCTGGCTCGCGCTGAGCACCGATATCGCGCACCCGGCATGCGCCGTGGCCGGTCGGGGCGGCGAGACTCCCGCGATCCAGGCCGACGGCGCGCTCCTGCCGTTCCGCGGCGCGACGGTCGACATGGTGACCCTGGTCAACGTCGTCGACCAGGCTCACGAGCCGCTCACGATCCTACGCGAGGCCCACCGTGTGCTGGTCGCCGGCGGGCTGCTCGCGCTCCGTGTTCCGAACGCTCGCTTCCACCGCCCATGGGCGCGCCTTCTGAGCGCGCTCGGCCCGCTCGTCAGATCTCGCGGATGGGACACTTATCCAGTGGTCCACCACTTCGCGTTCACGCCCTCGGGTCTGCGCCGTCTCGTCGAGCGCGCGGGCTTCCGGGTGCTCGAGCTCTCGAACTCGGCTCCGGCCTCGCGGGAGCCGGTGGCGAAGCATGCGGCCGTCGGAACGCTCCCACGGTGGGGACGCGCGACGCTCGCCGCCGGCGCGGCGGCGCTGGCCGAGCTCTCGCGCGACC
>QHSQ01000069.1 GCA_003221615.1 Candidatus Rokuibacteriota bacterium
ACGTGGAAGTGTGGCTGGAGCGCGATGCTCAAGGTGTCCCACGCGTGCGCGTGTCCCGTGAAGCCGTGCAGGAGCAACAGCGGTGTCCGACCTTCGCCGCCCCAGTCGAGCAGATGGAGCCGCAGGCCGTTGACCGTGAACGTGCGATCGATCGGGCGCAGGAGATTCATCGTGGATAGCCCTCCACCGGCCAACTTATCGCGCGCTTCGGCTCGAGAATCAAGCGCGAGGGGAGGGAGGCGCCACCCTGAACGTTGTCCTGGCTTTTCCGCCGCCCCTGGCGTAACCTGCCTGGACAGGTACAGGGACGGGGCTCGAACCCACCTCCACAGGAGACACGGCATGCCGAAGATCAAGCACATCGCCCTCTCGACCCAGGACGTGGACAAGACCGCGAAGTTCTACATCGACGTGTTCGGCATGAAGGAGATCGCGAAGATCGACGGCCCAGGCGCCCGGGGGTACTACCTGAGCGACGGTGATCTCAACCTGGCGATCCTCAACTTCAAGAACGACGCCGTCGCCGGAGTCGAGCGCGGCGCGGGCTGGAGCGGGATCCATCACATCGGCTTCCAGGTCGAGAGCCTGGAGGCGATCACCGAGAGGCTGAAGAATGCCGGGTCCGAGCCCCGCGACGACATCAACAAGGCTCTCGGGGTGGGCCAGCACGGTCATCGCTACGGGAACGTCGAGGTGAAGTACACCGGGCCCGACGGCGTGACGGTCGACGTCTCCGAGACCGGCTGGGTCGGCACCTCAGGGCTGTAACCGCCGAGCGGCGAGCGCCGCGCCAAGACCGCACACATCGGGGGGAGCGACACCGCTCCCCCCGATTTCTTTTTCCCCGTGGCTGTCTCCCCGTCGGAGGGATTCCACCATAGAGTATTATGTCCGCTATGGTGGAACGCACGGGGGGCCGGCCGAGGCTCTCGTCCGGGCTCGACATGGCTGGTCTAGGGGCTCGCCTTCGCCTCGAGCGGCTGCGGCGGCGCCTGTCGCTCTATTCCCTGATGATGCGCACCGGCGTGAGCCGGAGCATGCTCTCCGAGGTGGAGCGGGGCAGCAAGGTGCCCACCGTCCTGGTGCTCGATCGCATCGCCACCGGGCTCGGTACCAGCATCGCTCGCCTGCTGGGCGACGAGCGCGCGGCACGCGTGGTCGTGCTGCGTCGCGGTGAGCACGACACCGCGCACGACCCGTCGGGCTGGGAGCGGCGGATCCTCTCGCCAGTTCTGCCGGGCGTGGAGTTCGAGCTCATGCGCACGGCCATCCCCGGGGGTGTGGACGCCGGCGAGTTCGACCCGCACGCCCCGGGCTCTCGCGAGTATCTCGCGATGGAGCGTGGCACCCTGCGCCTCACGCTCGATGGGGTCGAGCACGTCCTCCGCGCCGGTGACAGCATCTACTACGCCGGCGACTGCCGCCACGCCTTCGCGAATGCCGGTCAGCAACCCTGCGTCTACTACCTGGCGATGGAGCTCGGCCGCCATCGCACGTCCGAACGACCGCGCCGTCCCCGCCCACGCGGCAGGAGAAGAACCCGATGACTCCGCGCACCGAGAAGACCGCGCCGCCCGCCCTCGAACCCGAGCACTTTCGTCGGCTCGCGCACGACGCCGTCGACCTGGTGGCCGACTACCTCGGCGGCGTCGGCGCGCTGCCCGTCTTCCGGCCGATGACTCCCGCCGAGCGGACCACGCTCATGCAGGAGCCTCTCGGCGCCGTGGGGGTCGGGCCCGAAGCCGTGCTGGAGCGCTTCCGCACGGCGATCTTGCCGCACGCGATGGGCAACGGCCATCCGCGGTTCTTCGGCTGGGTGAACTCGCCGCCCGCGCCCATCGGCGTGGTCGCCGACTTTCTCGCCGCCGCGCTGAACCCGAGCTGTGCCGGCGGCGACCACGCGGCAATCTACGTCGAGCGCGCCGCCGTGCGCTGGCTCATGGAGCTGATCGGGTTTCCCACCGAGGGCAGCATGGGGCTCTTGGTGAGCGGCGGCTCGGCGGCGACGCTCGTCGCGCTGACGGCCGCGCGCCACCGGGCCGCCGCGGAAGACGGCTGGAACGTGCGGACCGAAGGGCTTCAGCACGGGCATCCGGTGCTTCGCCTCTACGTGTCTCCGGATGGCCACAGCTGCATCCAGAAAGCCGCGGAGATCCTCGGGCTCGGCGCCCAGGCGATGCACAAGGTCGCCACCGACGAGAACGATCGGATCGACGTGGGTTCACTGCGTGCCGCCGTCGCCGCCGACCGCGCCGCGGGCATGCGCCCTTTCGGCGTCGCGGCGAGCGCGGGAACCGTCGGCACGGGCGCGATCGACCCGCTCGGTGAGATCGCCGATCTCTGTGCCGCCGAGCGCCTGTGGCTCCACGTGGACGGCGCGTACGGCGCGGTCGGCGCCGCGCTGCCCACTCATCGCGCACGCTACGCCGGCCTCGAGCGCGCGGACTCGATCGCGCTCGATCCTCACAAGTGGCTATCGGTCCCGGTGGAATGCGGGGCCGTCCTCGTCCGCGACGGCTGGCTTCTTCGCGAGACGTTCAGCCTCGTTCCCGACTATCTGCGCACGCAGGCCGACCGGGGCTTTGGCGGCCTGCCGTGGTACTCGGAGTACGGCATCCAGCAGACTCGTGGGTTTCGCGCCCTCAAGCTCTGGATGACCCTCCAGCACATGGGCCGTGACGGCGTGCGCGACCTGATCGAGCGCCATCTGGGACTCGCCCAGCATCTGGCCGAGCTCGTGGATGCCGCGCCCGACCTCGAGCGGCTCGGCCACGTCGAGCTTTCGATCGTCTGCTTCCGCTACGTGCCTGCGGACCTGAAGGGCGACGGGCGCGCGCTCGATGCGCTCAACAAACGTGTGATGGAGGAGGTGCAGGCCTCGGGCGCGGCCTTCCTGACGCAGACGACACGCCGCGGTTGCTTCGCGCTGCGCGCGTGCGTCCTTCACTACGCGACGACCGAGTCAGACCTTGTGGCGCTGCTCGACACGGTCCGCAAGACTGGCGAGCGCCTCGCGGCGGAGAGCTGAAGGGCCGAGTCGCCCGGCGGTCCACCTCGTGCGGAGACCGCTGGTATTTTCCGGAACCTCATCCCTGGTATTTACCCGATTCTCACCGCCGGTATTTACCGTTCGCCGTCTCAGTCTCTTTTGCCTTTGACAAGATTGTTAAGCCGACTTAAGGTTGCCCGCGAGACGCTAGTGCTAGTAGGCGCTCTCGTCTCCCGACACCCTGGAAGCCAAGAGCCTCGATCCGAATCGTGCCATAACGGCAGGTAGCGGTACACCAGTATCCGCACCTGCGGGCAGTCCGTCTGCGTCGGCGGCGACCGATCCCGAGCCAATGATCGGCGCGATGACGCGAAAAGTCGTCGCGTCTCTCGCCTGGCAGGGCGCGGCGACCTTCGTCACCCATTTGGCCTCGTGGCTCTCGACGCTCCTGGTCATCCGGTTGCTCTCGCCGAGTGACTATGGGGTCCTGGCAATGGGCACGCTGGTCATCGGCTTTCTCATGCTGATCGGCGACCTGGGTGTCGGCGCCATTGTCGTGCAGGCCCCGAGCTTGAGGCGTCCGCAGCTCCAGGCACTGTTCGGTGTCGCGTTTCAGACCTACCTCCTCGTGTCCGTCATTGCGTTCGCATCGGCGCCCCTGACGGCCGCGTTCTTCGCTGAGCCGCGACTGATTCCCATCGTGCGCGCGCTGAGTCTCAGCTTCGTACTCGCTGGCCTCTACTCGGTGCCGCAGGCTCTCCTGCAGAGAGAGCTCGAATTCGATCGCAAGGCCAGGGTCGACATGCTGGCCACGCTCGGCGCGTCGGCTAGTGCACTCGCGCTCGCCTTTGGCGGCTTTGGCGTGTGGGCGCTGGTGGGCGCCCTGCTGGTCAGTCACGCGTTCAGGGCCGTCGCCTTCCAGATCGTGCGCCCGTGCCTCTTTCTCCCGTTTCCGACTTTGGCGGAGCTCCGGGGCATGGTGCACTTCGGCGGCCTCGTCACGCTCGATCGCATTCTCTGGTTCGGGTACACCAGTGTCGACGTCGCAGTTGCCGGGCGATGGCTCGGCGGCGCGCTCGTCGGAGTGTACTCGGTGGCGCTCTCTCTGGCCTCGATGCCACTCGACAAAATCATGCCCATCGTGACGCAAGTCTCCTTCTCGGCGCTGTCACGCACCCAGGATGACCCCGAACGGCTCCGGCGCGGCATGCTCTGCGCCTTGGAATTGGTGAGTCTATTTGCGTTCCCCACGTTTCTTGGAATGGCCGCGGTAGCCCCCGAGGCCATTGGCGTGTTTCTGGGGCCCAAGTGGACGGATGTTGTCGTACCCTTCCAGATTCTCTGCCTGGTGCTGCCCTTTAGGGCGCTCGGTCTGCTCTTTTCCCCCGCGCTCTTCGCGACAGGGCGGCCGCGAAGCTCTGTGGAGAACAACGCCGCTACGCTGGCCGGCGTGGCGCTCGGGCTCCTGGTCGGCGTCCAGTGGGGCGTCGCAGGTCTTTGCGCCGGGTGGCTGGCCGGTTATGTTCCGGTGTTCTGCGCGGTTGCCTCACGTTCACTCGTGATGCTTCAGATCCCACTCGGCCGCGCCGTCGCCGCGATGGCAACACCGCTGGGCGCGGGGATGGCCATGTGCATCGGTGTGCTCGGAGCACGGAGCCTCGTGGCCGGCGCGTTACCCCAGGCGGCGGCGCTCGCCGTCTTGAGTCTTCTCGGCGTCGCGATCTACGGCATCCTGATATCCGCGTTCAGGCCTCAGGTGCTTCGTTCGTTCTGGCTGGTCGGCGAGCGAGTATGAGGAGACGTCGAGCCCGGAGCTGGTTGAAGCCATGTGCGGCATCGTAGGAATGGTGCGCGCCGACGGCGCGTCGATATCTGCGGCGCTGCTCGAGCGGATGCGTGATTGCCTGACGCACCGCGGGCCCGACGACGCTGGGCTGTATCTCAAGGGTGATGTCGGCCTCGGTGTTCGTCGCCTCGCGATACTCGACACGACATCGGCGGGTCACCAGCCGATGGCCAACCACGACGGCACGCTGTGGGTCGTCTTCAACGGGGAGATCTACAACTACGTCGAGTTGGCTGAGGAGCTCAGACGCGCGGGTCACAGGTTGGTCTCCAGCTCTGATACGGAAGTCTTGCTCCACCTCTACGAGCAGTTCGGCAAGGAATGCCTCCACCGGCTCAACGGTATGTTCGCATTCGCCGTGTGGGACGCGAGGGAGCGCCTGCTCTTCGCCGCGCGCGATCGCCTGGGCATCAAACCCTTCTACTTCCATCATGGCCGCGACCGGTTCCTGTTCGCTTCCGAGGTCAAGGCATTAGTGGAAGCCGACCCGAGCCTGCGGCGTGCCGACGACGAAGCGCTGGCGGATTACCTGTTCGCGGGCGGCGCTCTGGGGACGCGGACGGGATTCGCGGACGTTCGCCAGTTGGAACCGGGACACTGGTTGACGTATCGCGACGGCCAAGTCGAGATCGGCCGGTACTGGGACTTGACGTACCACTATGAGGAGCCGAGTCGAGAGGCCGACCTGCTGGCGGAGTTGGCTTGGCTCGTAGACGACGCTGTGCGGATCCAGACTCGCAGCGACGTCCCGGTGGGTAGCCATCTGAGTGGGGGGCTCGACTCGAGTGCCGTGGCGAGCCACGCCGCTCGATACGTTCGAGCGCTTAAGACGTTCTCGATCGGATTCAGCGAAAGCCCATACTACGACGAAACGGAGCACGCCAGAACGGTCGCGGCACACATCGGGGCGACGCATCTCGAGGAGATCGGCACGTCTCAGGATTTCGCGCGTTTACTTCCGGCCATGATCTATCACATGGACTTCGCCCTGCCGACCGAGGGGAGCTTCGGCTACTTTTCTGTGTCCCGTCTCGCCAAGCGGCACGTCAAGGTTTCTCTGACCGGTCACGGCGGCGACGAGATCTTCGCCGGATATCCCAAGCACTTCGGGGTCGCGTTCGGTTCCACTTCCATGTTCAACACGTCTGACCGGCCGGACGAGGAACATTCGATCATGGGGCGCGCGCGCGCCGTGCTTCGTCGAGAGGGCATGGCCGGTGTCATGGAACGACTCGATCACCGGCTCCGTCGTCAGGCCCGCTCCTTCGAGGACAGATGGGTTTCTTCCCACTGTAGCGTGGAGCCTTCGCGCCATCCGCTGCTGCACTCCCGGTTCGTGCGCCGACTGGGAGGCTACTCCCCGCGCCAACGCTACGTGGGAGCCCTCTACGAGGCGACCACGGACGAGATTCTCGACAAATGCCTCTATCACGATTTGCGGGTCTACCTGCCGCAGCTCCTCGCCATGGAAGACCGCATGAGCATGGCCGTGAGCCTCGAGTCCCGCGTCCCGCTCCTGGATCATCGGATTGTGGAGTTGATGGGCCGGATCCACCCGACCCTCAAGGTGAGAGGCCGTCAGCCGAAACGACTCTTGAAAGAGGTCGTCCGTCCATTGCTTCCGGGGAAGATTTGCGAACGCCAGGACAAGCGGCCGTTCCCAGTTCCGGTACGGCAATGGCTCTCCCGCGAGCTCGCCGGAGCTGTTCGAGATATTCTCCAATCCCCCCGGTGTCTCGATCGAGGAATCTTTGATCCGGACCAGCTGCGCGAGGGCGTCATCTCGGCCCGCCACGTATGGCAGCTGGTCAACATCGAGCTCTGGTTTCGGATCTTCGTGGACCGAGACCCGTATTGCGTGGAACAGGCCGCTTCCCTGACGGTACCTTTAGGGGCTCATCAAGGCAGCGCGCCGGCCGGCGGTTGAAGCGCCTTCACGATCTCTCGATGAACGTCTCAGCCCCGCCTCCGTCGGCACCAGGGGACCGCCAGCCAATCGCAAAGTCGTAGACCGCGCGCTTCTCCGGCGGCAGGATCACATTGACGACGACGACGTCGATGTTCAGATGCCGCAGCAGTCCCTCGAAACCCACGTCCCATTGCTCTCGAGAGATGTCACACGCTGGCTGGGCGAGCTGTTTCAACATCTGAGCGCGCGCGCCTCCTTCGTGTCGTCGTTTCCGGAAGTAGGAGTTGGCGCGTGAGTCGTTTTCGACATGGCTGAAGCATTTTGCACTTTCTGTAAAGAGCGTTTCCACTCGGGCCTTCTGTTCCTTCGTAAATCCGCCACTGTCGCATGGCACGTGAGTTGCCTCAACTCCACATAGATTGTGGCATCGGCCAGCTGACGCGATTCAGCTTTGAATTATTGGAATCAGAAGGAGGTCATTATCATGATAGTGACCCTGCTCGTTTGTCACACTCTCATTCGTCAGCGACGTTGTGCTGATTGAGGTTTGCGAATTGGAAAAGATCCTCACGACGCGATCCACGGTCGTCGCAGTCAAAGAGCAAGTGTCCTGTAATTTGGCCGATGAAGCCGTGATCCTCGATCTCAAAGCGGGCGTGTACTACGGCTTGAATGTTGTCGGGATGCGGATCTGGGCGCTCTTACAAGAGCCCAAGACCGTGTCGGAGATCCGGGCCGCGATTTTCGGGGAATACGACGTCGATGTAGATCGCTGTCAGCATGACCTGCTGGCGCTGTTGCGGGACTTGGAGGCCAAGAAACTCATTCGGGTGAGTGATGACGCGTCTGCGTAAGCTCGCCGGCCTCTCTTCAGTCGAGCGACTCTGGTTGATCAAGGTGGCGCTCCTTCTGGGGATGATCCGGCTGGGACTCAGGCTGCTCGGATTTCGAACGCTGTGGCGGCTACTGAGCCATGCGCGGCCCACGTCGGTCGGTGGGGGCGCTGGTCGGAGCGATTCCGCGGAGCGGATCGCCTGGGCGGTGGCCGTGGCGGGGGGGTATGTGCTGGACGACAAGCCCTGCCTTGCGCAGGCATTGGCCGCGCACCTGCTGTTGGTTCGGCGAGGTTTTCCGGCGCAGCTTCGCGTTGGCGTGGCCAGAGGCGAACGGGGACAGGTCGAGGCCCACGCCTGGGTGGAAAGCGACCATCGCGTCGTGGTCGGTGGCTCTGTGACGGAGCTCGCCCGTTATACCCCGCTGCTCGCGCTGGAGGCGGTTGCGGAATGAGTGCTGTCGTCGGGCTCTATTGCTTGGACGGGCGAGCCGCCGACCGCGTGTATTTGGACCGGATGGTCGAGAGTGTCGCCCACCGCGGTCCGGACGCGGCGGGCGTTTGGCGCGATGGGCCGATTGGTTTGGGGCATCGGATGCTCTGGACGACGCCCGAATCCCTTGATGAACAGCTTCCGCTGATGAACGCTCTCGGCAACGTGATCGTTACCGCCGACGCCCGGATAGACAATCGAGACGAGCTGGTCGCCGCGCTCGGCGTCGAACGAGGACGGCTGGGCGAGATCAGTGACGGTGAGCTGATCCTTCGCGCCTACGAACGGTGGGGCGAGGACTCGCCGAAGAGGCTTCTGGGCGATTTTGCGTTTGCTGTCTGGGATGCCCGGAGACGGACACTCTTCTGTGCGCGGGATCATTGTGGCGTCAAGCCCTTCTACTACTATCAGTCCGAGAAGACCTTCCTCTTCGCTTCGGAGGTCAAGGCGCTCCTCGGCACAGGCGAGGTACCGCGTCGTCTCAACCAGGTGAGGGTGGCCGACTACCTCGCCGGGATCTTCGACGACCAAGCCAGCACTTTCTACAGAGGAGTCTTCCGGTTGCCCGCCGGCCACAGCATGACGGTCTCGGTCAGGCAGGCGACCGCCAGTTGCACACCTTCTCGGCCGTTTTTCCGGGCCTGCCGGAAGTCGACTTGAAACAGATTGACGAACGGCGTTTCGTGGACGCCGTCCTCGCTATGGGCGACCTCACGCCGCACTATGTCCGCGCCGACCGTCTGAGCCCTCTCCACGATCTGGATCGCGTTTTCTGGCATGAGGATGAGGCGTGTCTCACCCCGAACCTGTACATGCACTGGGCTCTCTATGGCGCGGCGCATCGACAGGATGTCCGCGTGCTGCTCGACGGGATCGACGGCGACACCACCGTTTCTCACGGCCTGGAGTACCTGGGTGAGCTCGCGCGTGGCGGCAAGGTCGCGGCCTTGGGGCGGGAGGTCATGGCACTCTCCAGGCGTCACAAGCAGGCACCACGGAGAATCCTCTGGCAGTTTGGGCTCAGTCCGTTGGTCCCCGCGCCTGCGAAGCGGATCTGGCGGACCGTCCGGAGAGGCCACCCGCGTCCGTGGGGACTCAACACGGTCATCAACCCGGCGTTCGCTCGGCGCGTGGGCCTTGCCGAGCGGGCGGAAGCCGTTCAGGGCAAGAGGGAGACGCCGGCCCGCTCGGCCCGGGAGAATCACTGGCGCGAGCTCAACTCGCCGCTACTTCCATACGCGCTGGAGGTTGCGGACAAGGCGGCAGCGGCGTTTTCACTGGAGCCGCGTTACCCCTTCTTCGACCGGCGGCTGATCGAATTCTGTCTCGCGCTGCCCGCCGAACAGAAGCTACGCCAGGGATGGACCCGGTTCGTCATGCGCCGCGCGATGGCGGCTGTCCTTCCGGATGACGTCTGTTGGCGGACCGGTAAGGCGAATCTGAGTCCGAACTTCAAGCGCCGTTTGTTGGATCACGACCGCGACCTTCTGGACGACGTCATCATGCACGACCCGCAGATCATCGAGGAATACGTCGATGTCTCGGCGCTGCGCGAAGTCTATGGTCGATATGCGTCTGAACCGATGTCAGACGACGCGCTTACCATTTACAGCACGGTGACCCTGGCCCTCTGGCTCCGCCGGACAGGCTTGACAGCGTGAACTGGGCGCGTCGACGGGAGGTGAGAGAACCAGCACAGCCACCGACTCTCTGAAGCGTGGGGAAATGAAGTACACGTGTCCAACAATGGAATGGAGGGCTATGAGTCATGAAGACCGAAGAGCTCGCGAAGGGTGAGAAGAGGGTGTACATCACGCCGCAGCTGATCGTTCACGGCACCGTTGAGGAGATCACGGCGCTGCAGAACAAGACGTACGGGGCGTCCGACGGGTTTCTGTTTCAGGGCGTGGCGATCACCAATGTCAGCTGAGGACACGACCCGCATAGGGCCTGCTGAGAGGGTTCGCACATAGAGGCGAAGTAGGGATGTATTCCTACATCGCATATGGTCTGGGTATCCGGTCTGCGCTGCCCCTGCCGGAGCTCACCGTCGGGGAGGCAGCGCAGGACGTCGTACTCCGCCTGGGGAAGGTCGATCGCCTGCCGTCGGACCTCGACGACGAGGGAGGCGGCCTCTGGGCGACCGCCGACGAGGCGTGCCGTTACCTGGCGGGAGTCGGGGCGTTTCTTGTTCGCGGGGGACGCGAGATCGTTGTCGACCCCGCCCCTGGCGTCGAAGCGCGGGTCCTCAGGCTGTCTATTCTAGGACCTGCCTTTGGCCTCCTGCTCCATCAGCGCGGGCGATTCGTCTTGCACGCGAGCGCGGTCGCGAGCGGAGGCAGTGTCCTCGCCTTCGCGGGAGGGTCTGGGTGGGGAAAGTCCACCCTGGCGGCGGCTCTTCACGCTCGAGGCTGTCCCATCGTGGCGGATGACCTCACCGCGATCGACATGGACACGGGGTGTCCGACGGTGTTTCCCGGCTTTCCTCAGCTCAAACTGTGGCCGGAGGCGGTCGTGTCGCTCGGTGAAACTCCCGAGACGATGCCTCGACTGCATCCTCGGTTCGACAAGCGAGCCCGTCGGGCCGTTCGCGGGTTTTCGCACAGACTCCTTCCCTTGAAGCGGATCTACCTGCTCACCGCCGGGCCGGCCCCGCGAATCGAAACCCTTCGACCTTACGAAGCACTGATTGGCCTGGTTCCGCATTGGTACGGCTTCCGCTTTGGGGATAGGCTGCTCCCCTCTGGAGAGGCTTCGGCTTCCCAATTCCGGCGTTGCGCGCTCCTTGCGAACGGTGTCACGGTCCGCCGTCTGATCAGGCCGCGACATCTTCCGGGGCTCGGCGCGCTGCTGGACTTGGTGGAGGACGACTGTGCGGGCGATCTCGAGCAAGCGCTCCACAGGACGTCGTCGGCGTGACGACTAGGCCCCACACGACCCGGCGTCGAACCACTTCCACGCAGTCCCGAGAATGGCGTGGCCGACGGCTTGTGCCGGCGGGCATCACGATGCTCGCCCAATTGAGACGGGCGCTACGGCTCGTCTGGGAGAGCGGACCAGGCTGGACACTGGCCAGTGGGGCGCTCCTCGTCTTCCAGGCCACGCTCCCGTTGCTGACACTCTACCTCATCAAGCTCGTAGTGGATTCCGTGGTCGCAGCCATCCCGGACAACAGAGAAGAAGCCTTCGGACGGGTCGCGCTGCTGATCGGGCTGGCCGGCGGAGTCACCCTGGTGAGTGCACTCTGCCGTTCTGTCGCTGCGTTCGTCAGCGACGCACAGGCTCAAGTGGTGACCGATCACATGCACGATATTCTCCACGCCAAGTCCGTCGCAGTCGATCTGGAATACTACGAGAACTCGCAGTACCACGATACGCTTCAGCGTGCCCAGCAAGAGGCGTCCTTTCGGCCGACCCGTATCCTGAATGGCCTGATCCAAGTCGTGCAAAGCGGAATCTCGCTCCTCGCGATGGCCGGCCTGCTCTTCGCGTTTCATTGGAGCGTGGCCGTCATCCTGTTCGGCGCGGCTGTTCCGGGAGCGCTTCTGCGCACCAGATACGCCAGTCAGATGTATCGCTGGCAGCGCCAACGGACGACCACCGAGCGGCAAGCCTGGTATTTGCACTGGATGCTCACCGGGATCGCGTACGCCAAGGAGATGCGGCTGTTCGGCTTAGGGCCCCTCTTCATCCGCCGGTTCCGTGACATACGCGCTCAACTGCGCCATGAGCGCCTCGCGATCACGAGTCGCCGTTCCGCCGCGGAACTGGCTGGCCAGGCCAGCCTGATCCTCGCGGTCTTCGGTACCTACGCATTCGTCACCTATCGAACGGTGCAGGGGGCCATCACGATCGGCGACCTCGTCATGTACTACCAGGCCTTTCAGCGCGGCCAGGAGTTTCTCCGGGAGATGCTGAGTGGTCTTGCGGGTCTCTACGAGGACCACCTCTTCCTTCGGAGTCTGTATGAATTTCTCGACCTTGGTCGGGTGGTCGTCGAGCCGCAGGTGCCCAAGGCCGTTCCCCGGCCACTACGTGCAGGCATCGTCTTCGACCACGTCAGCTTCCAGTACCCAACCGGGACAAGAAAGATCCTTCAGGACATCACGCTCGCCATTCATCCAGGCGAGAGCGTAGCGATCGTGGGTGACAACGGTTCCGGTAAAACGACGCTGATCAAACTCTTGTGTCGTCTCTACGATCCGACGGGAGGGACGATCACGATCGATGGTGTCGACGTTCGTGACTTCAATACCGAGGCCTTGCGGCGTCACATCGGGGTCATTTTCCAGGATTACTCCCACTACTATGTGACGGCCGCCGAGAACATCTGGTTTGGAGACGTCGAAACGCCGCCCGAGCACGGTCGGATTACCGCGGCGGCGCGCCATTCGGGCGCCGACGATGTCATCATGAAATTGCCCCAGGGCTATGACACGGTTCTGGGCAAGTTGTTCGATCACGGGGAAGAGCTCAGTATCGGCGAATGGCAGAAGATCGCGCTGGCGCGGGCATTCATGCGCGACGCCCAGATCCTGGTCCTCGACGAGCCGACGAGCGCCCTGGACGCGTACGCGGAATACGAGACGTACAAACAGTTTCGACGACTGGCAGAAGACCGGACCGCCATCCTCATCAGTCACCGACTCTCGACCGTGAAGATGGCGGACCGGATCTACGTGCTCGACGATGGGCGGATCGCCGAGCACGGCTCTCACGATCGACTCATCCGAGAGGGGGGCCGGTATGCGCGCTTGTTCGAAAGCCAGGCTCGACACTACCGCTGACCTATGTGGCGCGGGCAGGGTCACGGCCGGGCTCATGGCGTGAGAGTCGATCAACAGCGGACGGATGAAGCACTGCTCGCCTGCCTCGGTCTGGGCGTCGACGGGACTGCGACCGGTCGCCCGAGAACGCTGTCGGACGCAGACTGGAACAACGTAATTCAGCGGTCGGCCAGGCTGGCGATCACGCCGCTACTCTACAATCGCGTGAAAGCCGACGCTCCCGCCACGGTGATTCCACCTGGCGCCGTCGCGATATTGCGCGAGATCTCGGTCGGTTGGGCGGTCACGAGTCTGCGACTTCACCATGATTTGACTCGGGTGTTGAGCGCGCTCCGCCGTGACGGTATCCCCGTCATCGTTCTCAAGGGCGCGTACCTTGGCGCAGTCGTCTACGGTGACATCGCCCTGAGACCCATGAGCGACATTGACCTGATGGTCAGGAGGGGCGATCTTCCCAAGGCCCAGGCACTGCTCTGCGACATGGGTTATTCCAAGCGGGATCAACCTCACGTCGATGTGGACTATGAGGCACACCACCATGTGCATCCGTTGACGAGACCAGACGGAGTTCCGGTCGAACTTCACTGGACCATTACGCGTCCCACGGCGCCATTCAAGATCGATCTCGATGGGCTCTGGGAGCGAGCCAGGCCGGCTCTCATCGGAGGTGTCGAGGCCCTGGTCTTGTCCGTTGAAGACCTGCTATTGCATCTGTGTCTTCACGCGGCCTTCGATCATCAGTTCTTTCTCGGCTTCAGGGCGTGCTGGGACATTCGGCAAACCATCCAACACCACGACAGCGAAATCGACTGGGAGCAGCTTCAGGATCGCGCCCGACAATGGGGCGTGAGCAAATACGTCTATCTCACGCTCCATCTGGCCAAGGACTTGCTGGGGGCCGCGGTGCCCCCCCATGCGATCACCGCCCTCCGGCCGGATGGCTTTGACCCACGACTGATGGCCTGGGCCAAGGCCGAACTTCTTACGGATCGATCGGCCGCCGTCCCGGTGCCTCCGACGCTCGCCCAGATGCGAGGAGACATGCGGATTCGGGCGAAACTGTGGCTGATGATGAAGAGCGTACTCCCATCGGCGAAAGCCATGAGGCGAATGTACCCCGCGTGCGCGAGCTCGAGGTTGGGTTATCTCTACTATCCGCTGCGCTGGGTCGATCTTCTGTGGCGATATGGCTGGTCAGCGTGTCGACTCGCTGCTCGTGACAGAGAGACGATGGCATTGGCTCATCGAGAACAGGAGAGAGCTGCGTTCCTCGAGTGGCTCAAGCCTGTTGGCTGACAGAGAGCCTCCCCTCCGCTCCGACCGACGGACGCTCGCCGGTTAGAAGGAATACTCGCCGTGCCGCAGCCCGCCGCCGTACGTCCGGCCGGCGCCCGCGGGCGGTGTACAGACAGCGGGCCCAACGCCTCCTCGACGGCGACGGCGCGAGCCTCGTGGTTCACGAGCGAGCCGACGACTACGTGACCGACCCTGCCGGAAACGCCGGGGCACGGATCGCGTGTGGCATGATCGCAGCGCGCTGAGAATGCGCGTGAGAGAGGTGCCCGGGTCTCACGCTCAGCTCGCTCGCTTCCTTGCCCGCCCGGCGGCGCGCTGCGGCTCCCCGGACGACGCGCTTGCCGACGCGCCGCCCTTCACCGAGCGGCGCGAGACTTCCTTGGCGGCCGCGAGCGTTTCCTTGTCCTTTCTCGATCGGAGCGCGAGGGAGCCGAGCGTCACGATGCCGGCGAGCACGTTGTCATCGTCGATCACCGGCAGGCGCCCGATCTGCGCGCGCGCCATGGTCTCCATCGCCTGATCGAGATTCCAGTCCGGGTGGGCGACGACCGGATCACCCGTGGCGCACTCGCCCACGGGTGTCGAGGTGAGATCCGCACCGACGGCGATAGCGCGAACGACGAGATCGCGGTCTGTGATCACGCCGCACACCTGGCCGTCCTCCACGACCGGGAGAATGCCGACATTCGCCTGGCGCATGAGCTGCGCGGCTTCGGCGAGCGATGCGGACGGCTCGATCGCGATGACATCGTGAACCATCACGTCCCGGATCTTCATAGCTGTCTCCTTGATTTAGAGTCGCGTCTCGGCCGGCGAGGCTCCGACCCCACCCCAGCCTGTCGCGTACACCACCGAGTGCCGCGTGCCGATGATCGTCAGCGATCCGGTTGCAACACGAATGCCACAGCGAGTTGCGAGCTCGATACGGATCTGATCGCGGTATCTCCATTACACGATGAGGAGACCATGAACACATCACACGCGACCGGGCTCGGCTACTCGGAATGGAGATAGCTCTCATGCGGGTCGTCGTGCCCACCGTCAAGCCGGCAGCGGTCGAGGAGACGGACAATCGCATGGCCGACGTTCCTGTCTTCATGCTGCGCACCGCTCACCTCGAGCCGGCGATGCGCGTAGCCTGAAATTCCTACCGGCAATTCCTACACGCCGGCGAAGAACCTACACGCTGGAACTTTCTATACGCCGAGAGGAGTCACTCCCACCAGCGGGCGATCTCACCGTCGAGCACGCGTGGATCCGGATAGCGACGCTCCACCTCGACAATGAAGCGCTCGGCCTCCGCCGTGGTCGGCACCAGCTCGCGAGGGGGGACCGCGAAGTCGTAGACCGAGAACCGCTCGGTCGGCAGGATCACGTCGAGCTCCACGAGCTCCGTGTTTCGGTGACGGAGCACGCGCTCGTACACCTCCGCGTAGACAGCCGGGTCGTACGGCACGGGTCCACGGACGGCCCCGCCCGCGATCGCTGCGAGACTCTGCCAGAGATCACGGAGCACGTGCGGTGGCGCGTCTTCTCGTTCACGCGGATGGAGGGGATTACCGGCCCGGCGCTCACGCTGGGCCTCGAGAAAGCTTCGCACCTCGCAAGACGGCGTGGCGATCACGAACCGGCACGACGGTGACGTCAAGAGAGCCTCGGCGCGATCATCGATCCGGCGAGCCAGCTCGACGAATCGATTGCCGACGAACGGCGTCTCGCCCACCAGGAGGTGCCCGGGTTCTCGGTAGCGCGTGCTCCAGTCGACGAGGGCCTCGCGGACCCACAGCCCGGCGGCTCTCCTGACGACTGCGTGCGTGACGCCGTCGACGATTGGATATCGGCGGCCCGCCGGGCTCGACTCGAAGACCGGACGAGCGACGTCCCACTGGATAAGATGGACCTGGCGCCCGGCACCGCTGGCCAGGTGCACGAGCTGATGCACGAGAAGGCTCTTGCCCGTGCCGGGGAGCCCGGCGAAGAAGACCATGCGCCGGCCGGCCAGGGTGCGCATCCGCTCCGCGAGCCGGCGATCGGCGTCCACGACGAGACGAGCGGTCCGGGCGTCGCTCATATGCCTGGACCGCGGCTCAGCCGCCCCACCCCAGCCACACGAACAGCTGGCCGGTGGGAAACGGGACGCCGAGGCCTTTCTCGAACAGGCCGTACACGAACGCGAAGCCGGCGAGGCTCAGGCAGATAGTGATCGGCCAGCGCTCGCGCGCGGCCCTCAGGTAGAGCACGGTCGTGAGGAGCGTGGCGAGCGAGAAGCCGAGGAGCCAGATCGCCGCGTACATCCCGAGGATCCAGCCGCAGATCGCGGACGTTCGGCGCGGCGTGTCGCCCGACGATGGGCCGCCCGCGAGTGTCTCTCGCGGCACACCCGGCCGGCGCCGGCTCGTGAGCGCGCTCGCGGCATGGACGATAGCCAGGGTCAGCCCAGCCGCGGTGATCGTCCACGGGAAAAGCCCGGCCCGAACGTCGAAGCGACGACTCATCCAGAGCGCCACGGCGAACAGGATCACGAGACCCAGATTGAACGCCGTCGCGCCATCGAGCCGCCAACCTCGCGCGCCCGTCGAGACCTCCGTCGGGGCCGCGGTCGGACGATTCCGGCGCTGACTGACGATCGGAACGATGAGGCCGGCCGCCATGACGGCCGCGATGATCAGCACGCCCGGCCGGAGGAGCCACGCCGCGCCGTAGTTGTCGGTCGACAGGAAGAGTCGGTTTTCGGCCAGCGGGCCGAGCACCAGGCCGAGCAGCAGGGGCGGGCGCGGCCAGTCGAGCTTCGACATCGCCCAGCCGAGGGCGCCGAACGCCAGGACCACGCCGAGATCCTCGAAGACGTTCTTCTCGGCGAAGGCGCCGACGTAGACGAGGACCAGGATGAATGGCACGAGCAGGGTGGAGCGGATCTGGGTGATCCGGGCCAGCGGGCCCATGAAGACGAGGCAGATCGCGACGGTGATGATGTTGGAGATCACGATGGTCCACACCATCGCCAGGGTGACCGCCAGGTGGCCCTTCGGCGCCGGCGTCAGCATCGCCGGGCCCGGCACCAATCCCTGAACGAAGAAGGCGCCCATCAGTATCGCGGTGGCCACGCTGGCGGGCACACCGAAAGCCACGGTCGTGACCAGGCTGCCGCCGAGCGACGAATTGTTCGCGGCGCCGGGCCCGAGCACGCCTTCGACCGCGCCCTTGCCGAACCGCTCACGCCCGCTCGAGCTCTGGACGGCGTGCGCGTAGGCGAGCCACTGCGTGGTCGCCGCGCCGAGGCCGGGGATGATCGAGATGAAAGTGCCGAGCGCGCTGCAGCGGATCACGAGGAGCCAGTGCCGGAAGGTGTCGCGCACGCCTTCCCACACCCCGCCCACACGGCCGACGTCGAGCTTCGCGATGCTCGATCCGGCGTTGGCCATCTCGATCAGCTCGGGAATCGCGTAGAAGCCGATCGTGACGGGCACGAGCCCGATGCCGTCCCAGAGGAAGAGCTGACCGAAGGTGTACCGCTGGATGCCCGTGACTGGATCGAGCCCGATCGTGGCCAGCCAGAGACCGAGGCCGCCGGCGAGCAGGCCCTTCACGAGCGCTTCGCCGCTGAGCGAGGCGACGAACGTGATGCCGAGCAGGGCCAGCATGAAGAATTCCGGCGAGCCGAGCGTGAGCACCAGTGGGCGCACGATCGGAATCGCCAGCCCGAGCACGAGCGCGCCGAACACCGCGCCGACCAGCGAGCTCATCATCGCCGCGCCGAGCGCCCGCCCGGCTTCGCCGTTCTTCGCCATCGCGTGGCCGTCGACGATCGTCGCGGCCGTTGTCGGCTCGCCGGGGATCCCGAACAGGATCGACGTGATGTCGCCGGTGGTGGCGGTGACCGCCAGCATGCCGAGCAGGAAGGCGAACGCCTCGATCGGCGTCATCTTGAACACGAAGGGCAGCATGAGGGCGAGCGTCGTGGGGCCGCCGAGCCCGGGCAGGAGCCCCACCACGAAGCCGAGCGCCATGCCGATCAGCATCAGTCCGAAGGTCGGCCAGGCGAAGACCTGGACCAATCCGGTGAGGCTGGCGTGGAGAAAGTCGGCGATCGGGGGCTCCTTTTGCGAGGGATGCTATCACGCGACCGGCTTGACAGGGGGGCGCGCGCCGGTTACATAACGAACGTTAGATAGGTATGGCCGCCACGATCGTCGCCACGCACGAGCGCGTCACCGCGGCCGAGCGCATCCTGCGCGCGGCGGTCGCCCTCTTCCGCGAGCGCGGCTATCACGGCAGCTCGATGCGCACGCTCGCGCGCGCGCTGCGCATGGAGGCGGCGAGCCTCTACTACCACTTCAAGTCCAAGCAGGAGATCCTCTTCGCGATCCTCGACCGCACGCTCGACGATCTCCTGGCCGGCGTGGGGCGCGCCGTCGCGCCGGCGGACGGGCCCGAGGCGCGGCTGCGGGCGGCCGTGCGCTTCCACGTGCTGTTCCACACCGACAGCCAGCACGAAGCGTTCCTGAGCCACAGCGAGCTGCGCTCGCTGACGCAGGCCAACCTTCGTCTCGTCCTGGCGCGCCGCGACGAGTACGAGCGCGTGTTCCGCGGCCTCCTGGCTTCCGGCGCCCGCGCCGGCGTGTTCCAGGTGTCCGACGTGAGGCTGACCGCCATGGCGATCCTCACCATGTGCACCGGTGTGGCGACGTGGTTCTCGGACGGCGGTCGTCTGGCGCCCGAGGCGATCGCCGACCGGTACGTCGAGATGATCATGCGTAGCGTCAAACGTTGAGCGAGAGGGCCCGATGAGCGAGGACAGACCGTTCTGCGACAAGGTCGAGGCGCACGAAGCCCCGAAGATGCCCGCGGAGTACCAGGTGTTGCTCAAGCGTGTGCTGCGGATCCAGGCCGATTGCGAGATCGGGGGTCCGCATCTCTACGTGACGCAGTGGCTCCTGGGGGCGCCGTCGGCGGACGATCAGTGGATGCTGGCCAAGGTGGCCGGCGAGGAGATCGACCACTTCCGCAAAATCAACCGGCTCCTCAACGAGCTCGGCGAGGACGCCTCCGAGCTCATGTACGTCGAGAAGTCTCGCCGCGACCTCGAGGCGTTTCGGCAGGCCATGCCGACGTGGGCGGACGTCGCCGCGTTCGGCTTCCTCATCGATCGCGTGGGCCAGTACCAGCTCGAAGAGTTCGTCGGCTGCTCCTACCTGCCGCTGGACCGCGCGCTCCCGAGAATCTTGCAAGAGGAGAAGACGCACGTGGGCTATGGCCACGTGAAGCTCCGCGACATCGTGCGAACGGAGGAAGGTCGGGCCGAGGCCCAGGCGGCGATCGACCGCTGGTATCCGCGCGGGCTCGACATGTTCGGGCGCGCGAACTCGCGGCGCGCGGCCCGCTACCAGCACTGGGGGCTCAAGCGCCGCTCGAACGAAACCGCGCGCACGGAGTATATGGCCGAGGTCGCCCCGCTGATCGAAGGGCTCGGGCTCAAGGTTCCCGACGCCGCGTCCGATCGCCACTTCCGCTGAGCCAATCGCGAGGGAGGAACGACCGTGACCGAGCTCGAGCGCGCCGTCCGCGATGTGGTGATCGCCAACCGAATCCTGGCGAACGAGGGTGTGGTCGATGCGTACGGCCACGTCAGCGTGCGTCATCCGCTCGACCATACGCGCTTTCTGCTCTCGCGCTCGCTGGCCCCGGCGCTCGTCGAGCGCGACGACGTCGTCGAGTTCGACCTCGAGGGCAAGGCGGTCAGCGGCGACGCGCGGCCCGCCTACCTCGAGCGGTTCATCCACGGCGCGATCTACGAGGCGCGGTCCGAGGTCCAGGCGGTGGTCCACGCCCACGCCGAGGCGGTCCTGCCGTACACGATCTCGACGACGCCGCTGCGGCCCGTCGTGCACATGGCGAGCTTCATCGGCGCGCGCATTCCGGTGTGGGACATCCGGGACAACTTCGGCGACACGAATCTGCTGGTGGTGAACATGGCGCAGGGCCGCGATCTGGCGCGCGGCCTCGGTGCGGAGCGGGTCGTGCTGATGCGAGGCCACGGTTTCTCCGCGGCCGGGCGCTCACTGCCGGAGGCGATCCGGATCGCGGTCTACATGCCGCTCAACGCGCGGGTGCTCAGCGAGGCGTTGCGCCTCGGGGAGGTCACGGCGCTGTCACGCGGTGAGATCGAGGCCCACGCCTCGATGAGGCCCGACGAGCCGTCGATGTACCGCGCGTGGGAGTACTGGGCGGTCCGCGCGGGCTGTCGCGACCTCCTTACCGCCCGGACCTGATCGCCCCGACCGGCGTCAGCTCATAGAGGCGCCGCGTGTTCTCGTAGAGGATCTTCCGCTTCGACTCGTTGCTCAGGTCTTCGCGGGTGGCGAGCTCGCGGATGTTGTCCGGGAAGTCGTGGTCCCAGTGGGGCACGTCGCTCGCGTAGAAGATGATGTCGTTGCCGAGCCGCCGGATGACTTCGGGAACCGACTTCTCGTCGCCTTCCGCCGCGAAGAAGAGCTGGCCGGAGCGAAGGTAGTCGCTGGGCTTCTTGCGGCAGAGCGGTGCCTCGGCTTTGCGCTTCGACCACTCCTCGTCCATGCGGTCCATCCAGAACGGAAGCCACGAGCACCCGGCCTCCATGAACCCGATCCGGAGGCTCGGATATTTCTCGGGTACGCCCTCGAAGATCATGCCGGTGAGCTGGATCATCTGCGCCACCGGGTGCGAGAGCGTGTGCACCTCGACGAACTTATCGAAGCCGTCGGCGCCGAAGAAGTGCGGGCCGCGCACGGTCGCGTGGCAGGCCACCATCGATCCCAGCCGCTCCGCCTCCGCGTAGATCGGGTGGAAGTCCGGATGCCCGAGCGGCACGCGGAGCCCGACGGCCGGAGCGAAGGCGCCCGACATCCCGAGCTCGGTGACGCCGCGACGCAGCTCTTTCACCGCTTCCCCGACGTCCTGGAACGGGAGCAGGGCGACCGCTTTCAGGCGCGGGCTCACGCTCAAGAACTGCTGGTGAACGAAGTCGTTGTACGCGCGGCAGAGGGCGACCGCGAAGTCGGGCTCGCGGACCCAGCCGATGGCGAGCCCGCCGGTCGGGTAGAGAATCGTCGTCTCCATCCCGCCCTCGTCCATGATGCGGAGCCAGCTCTTCGCGTCGTTCACGCTGCTCCCGAGCGTTCCGCCCATGGAGCGATCCCACCCGTCCTCCGGGTAATAGGACCGGCGCCCTGCCCAGGCACCGCGCTCGCCTTGCTTTCCCTCGAAGTACGGACGGAGCTGCTCGGTCGACTCGGTGATGTGACCGTCGGCGTCGTTCACGGGAAACTCGACCATCGCGCCCTCCTCCGGGTGGGGCATCTGGTGCCCCGCTTGACAGCTCCATCCTGCGCCCGTTACAAGCGGTCAGCCCTTCGATCGTCCTGGGCCGCGCCACCCGGATTCTGGCCGAGGCGATGGGCTATGGCAAGCCGCGCCAAACGGGGAGGAACCGCGTGATGAGCTCCGCGAAGGTGTTCATTTTCGCTCCGGTCGAGGAAGCACGCGACTCGCACAGGCGGCTCGAGGCCGAGGGATGCGAGCTTCGCCTCGGCAAGGCGTCGTGGGATACCCCGCAGGGCCACGGCGAGCCCGAGCTGATCCGGATGGCTCAGGGGGCTCACGCGCTCATGGGCACATCCATCCGCAACGTGCCGATCAGCCGCAAGATCATGGAGAGCTCGCCCGAGCTCCGGGTCGTCGCGAAGTACACGATCGGCGTCGACGACGTCGACGTCGAGGCGGCGACCGAGATGGGGATCCTGGTGTGCCACGGCCCGACCGAGTCGAACTGGGGCGGCGTCGCCGAGGGCACGATCACCGCGATGCTCGCGATGCTGAAGAAGGTCCGCGAGCGCGACCGCCACCTGAAGGACGGCGGCGCCTGGCGCGATCCCAAGCTGCAGGGAACCTACCTCGGCTCTCGCGCCGACGGCTATGCCGGCATCACGCTCGGGCTCATCGGCCTCGGTCGGATCGGCAGCCGGATCGCGACCCTGCTGAGGCCGTGGCAGATGCGCATCCTGGCGACCGATCCCTACGTGCCCGAGGAGAAGTTCGCGGAGCACGGCGTGGCCCGCGTGGACCTGCCCACATTGCTCCGCGAGTCGGACGTGGTGAGCCTGCACGTCGTGTTGACGCGCGAGACCCGCCACATGATCGGCGCCGAGCAGCTCGCGCTCATGAAGCGCAATGCGATCCTGATCAACACCTCGCGCGGCCCCTGCGTGCAGGAAGCGGCGCTCATCGAGACGCTTCTGAAGGGCCACATCGGCGGCGCCGCGCTCGACGTGTTCGAGGAAGAGCCACTCGCGCTCGACAGCCAGCTGCGCAATCTCGGCGACCGGGTGCTGCTCTCGCCGCACGTGGTGTCCAACAACGTCGGCAGCGGCCTCGGCCCCGGCATCGCCTGGGCGACCGAGTCCGTCCTGCGGGCTCTGCGCGGCGAGGTCCCCGACAACGTCTACAACAAGGAAGTCATCCCGCGCTGGGAGCGTCGCTTCGGCGGCACGAGCGTCTGGTAGTGCGAGCCGCAGGACGTCGCGGGGCTGGGGCCCCGCCGTCCGAGGCGAGCATATGTCTGGTAGCGGTCGATCCGACTCGAGGAAAGGGAAAGGAGCGTTCGATGGCGGTCGTGCCCGGGTGGGAGGGGCGGTTCTTCGAGGACTTCAACGTCGGCGACGTCTACCGGTGCCGACTCGGCCGGACGGTGACGGAGGCCGACAACATCTGGTTCACCCTGCTCACCAGCAACACGAACCAGATCCACTTCAACAAGGACTTCGCCCGGCGGACCGAGTTCGGCAAGTGCCTGATCAACAGCACGCTGACCTTGGCGATCGTGACGGGGATGGGCGTGGCCGACGTCAGCGAGAACGGAGTGGCGCTCGGCTGGGACGAGGTCAAGCTGCCCCATCCGCTCTTCGCCGGCGACACGCTCTACTCCGAG
>QHSQ01000208.1 GCA_003221615.1 Candidatus Rokuibacteriota bacterium
CCGTCTTTGGGCCGACGAGCTGCCGTGCCGCCGCGAGGTCGGTGACCCCGTCGGGCGCCGGGACATCGCGGAGCCGGACACCCGGGCCCTCGCAGTACGTGGCGGTGACGCGCTTGTAGAGCGGGTGCACGGCGCGCGAGAGGACGATCTCCCGCCGCTCGGTGACCGAGTGGGCCATCAGCGCGGCCTCGGCGAGCGACGAGGCGCCATCGTAGATCGATGCGTTGGCGACGTCCATGCCCGTCAGCTCGGCGATCATCGTCTGATACTCGTAGATCGTCCGGAGCGTCCCCTGGCTGGCTTCCGGCTGGTACGGCGTGTATGCCGTGAGGAACTCGCCGCGCAGGACCATGTGGTGGATCGGGCTCGGGATGTAGTGGTCGTACGAGCCCGCGCCCAGGAACGACACGTGCGATTCCGCGTGAGCGTTGCGGCCCGCCAGTGCCATCATGTGGCGGATCAAGTCCGACTCGGCGAGCGCCGGTGCGCCATCGTAGATCGATGCGTTGGCGACGTCCATGCCCGTCAGCTCGGCGATCATCGTCTGATACTCGTAGATCGTCCGGAGCGTCCCCTGGCTGGCTTCCGGCTGGTACGGCGTGTATGCCGTGAGGAACTCGCCGCGCAGGACCATGTGGTGGATCGGGCTCGGGATGTAGTGGTCGTACGAGCCCGCGCCCAGGAACGACACGTGCGATTCCGCGTGAGCGTTGCGGCCCGCCAGTGCCATCATGTGGCGGATCAAGTCCGACTCGGCGAGCGCCGGTGTCAGACCGAGCGGCCGCGCGAGCCGGGCTTTGGGCGGGATCTTGACCAGCAGGTCCTCGAGCGAGCCGGCGCCGATCACGCCGAGCATCTCCTTCTGCTCGTCCGGCGTGTTGGCGATGTAGCGCGAGGGCATCAGTGGCCTCCCTGCGCGATCAGCTCTTCGTATTGCTGCGCGGTGAGGAGCTGGTCCCACTCCCCCTTGCTCGAGGGTTTGACGACGAGCATCCACCCCTTGCCGTAGGGATCCTGGTTGACGATCTCGGGCTTCTGCGCGAGCTCGCCATTGACCTCGACGACCTCGCCCGAGACGGGCGCGAAGAGATCGGACACCGCCTTGACCGACTCGACCACGCCGAAGTTCTTGCTGGCCGTCACCTTCGCGCCGACCTTCGGCAGCTCGACGAAGACCACGTCGCCCAGCTGCTCCTGCGCATAGGCCGTGATGCCCACGCGCACGCGGTCGCCGTCCTGCTTGGCCCACTCGTGCTCGCGCGTGTATTTCAGGTCCTTGGGAACGTTGGCCATCTTCTCCCTCTTTACCCGGCCTTCTTCACCCTGGACGGGTAGAACGGTGTGCGCACGATCCGGGCCGCCTTGTCCTGGCCGCGAATCTCCACCTCGAGCGCGGCGCCGACGGCGGCGAGCGCCGTCTCGACGTAGGCAATCCCGATGTACTTGTCGACCGAGGGGCCGTACGAGCCCGAGGTGACGATCCCGACAGCGCGGCCGTCATTCTTCACGGGATAGCCGTGGCGCGCGACGGCCTTGTCGATCATCTCGATGCCGACCAGTCGCCGCCGCACGCCCTCGGCGCGGACCTTCTCGAGCGCCTCGCGACCGATGAACTCACCCTTGGCGGGCTTGACGACCCAGCCGAGCCCGGCCTCGAGCGGGTTCGTGGTCTCGTCGATGTCGTTGCCGTAGAGGGCGTACTTCATCTCGAGCCGCAAGGTGTCGCGCGCGCCGAGCCCGATCGGCGCGACGCCGTCGGCACGGCCCGCGTCCAGGAGCGCCTTCCAGAGCTGCCTCGTCCGGTCGGCCGCCGCGTAGAGCTCGAAGCCGTCCTCGCCGGTGTAACCGGTCCGCGAGATCAGGGCCGGCACCCCGCCGACGCTGCCGCGCGCGAAGCGGTAGTAGCCGATGGTCGTCACGTCGTGGTCGGCGAGACGACCGACGAGCGCCTCGGCTTTCGGCCCCTGCACCGCGATGAGCCCGGTGCCCTCGGACGCGTTGCGCCAGCGCGCGTTCTCGACGTGCTCCGTCGACTTCGTCACGTGGGCCCAGTCCTTGTCGATGTTCCCGGCGTTGACGGTGATCATGTACCGCTCGTCGCCTACCCGATAGACGGTGAGGTCGTCGACGAGGGTGCCGGTGTCGTAGCAGAGGACCGAATACTGGATGTGGCCCACCTGGAGCGACGCCACGTCGTTGGTGCTCAGGTGCTGGAGCGCCGCGAGCGCGCCCGGGCCTTCGACCTCGAACTCGCCCATGTGGCTCACGTCGAAGAGGCCGACGGCGCCGCGAGTCGTTCGGTGCTCCTCGACGATCCCGGTGTACTGCACCGGCATCTCCCAGCCACCGAACGGCACCATGCGCGCGCCGGCCGCGACGTGCTCGTGGTAGAGCGGCGTGCGCTTGAGCGACGCGGCGTTCACGCCTTTGGCAAGAAGTCGCGCAGCGGCTTGACCTGGCAACCCGCCCGGTCGAGCGCCTCGCGGACGGTGCGAACGATCTTCTGCGCGCCCGGCGTGTCGCCGTGGCAGCAAATGGTCTGGACCGAGATGTCGATCTCGACGCCGTCGATCGTGCGCACCTTGCCGTCCATGGCCATCTTCACCGCCTGGGCGGCTGCCCGCTCGGGATCGGTGATGAGCGAGCCGGGAAGCTTGCGCGAGACCAGGGTGAGGTCGACGTTGTACGCGCGGTCGGCGAATCCTTCGGACGCCACGCGCACACCCATCTTGCGGGCGGTCCGGTCGTACTTCCCGGACGCCAGAGCCATCAGGATCAGGTCGCGCCCGGACTCGCGGGCCGACTCGGCCACCGCGGCGGCCAGCGGCTCGTCCTTCTCGATCATCGAATAAAGGATGCCGTGGGGCTTGGTGTGCTGGAGCTCGCCGCCCGAGGCGCGGACGAACTCGCGGAGCGCGCCGGTCTGGTAGCAGAGATAGTCCTTCAGCTCCTGCGGCGAGACGTCCATCACGCGCCGTCCGAAGCCCATCAGGTCCGGCAGCGAGGGGTGCGAGCCGATGGCGACGCCGTGTCGGAGCGCGAGCTCGACGGTCTTGCGCATCACGTGCGGATCGCCGCCGTGGAATCCGCAGGCGACGTTGGCCGACGTGATGTTCGGCATGATCTCCTCGTCCGCCCCGAGCGTCCAGCGGCCGTAGCTCTCGCCCATGTCGGCGTTGAGGTCGATGAACTTGGCCATCGTGAGCTCCTTATCCTCGCGCGAGCACGCGCGCGAGCGCGTTGATGAAGCGGTCCACGTCCTCGTCGGTCATCGCGAGGGAGCACGCGCCGAGTCCTCGCTGGGTCATGAGGATCCCCTCGTTCAGGAGCCCGAGGAACACCCGCATCGGCGTCTCCCCGTCCTTGGGACGGGCAGAACGATAGTCGGTCAGCGGCTCCGACGTCCAGTGTAACCAGAAGAGCGAGCCGAGCCCGGTCACCTGGCCCCGCCGCCGGGTCGCCGCGAGCAGGCGCGCGACGCCGCCGCGCAGGCGCTCGCCGAGCCCGTCCAGGCGCGTGTAGGCCTCGGGGGTCAGCGCGTTCATGGTCGCGAGGCCGGCGGCCATCGTCACCGGGTTCGCGTTGAACGTGCCGCCGTGACTGATGCGAGCGCCCCCCTTGCGCGGGTCGTAGAAGTCCATGATGTCGCGCCGGCCGCCGAAGGCGCCGACCGGGAGCCCGCCGCCGATGATCTTGCCGAACGTCGTGAGATCGGGCCGGACGTTGAAGCGCTCCTGCGCCCCGCCCCACGCGGTGCGGAACGAGATGACCTCGTCGAGGATCAGCACGATATTATGACGCTCGGTGATCTCGCGCAGCCGTGCCAGGAACCCGTCGGCCGGCGGCAAGAGGCCGGCATTGCACATCATCGGATCGATGATGAGGCACGCGAGCTGTGACGCCTCGGCTTCCAGGATCTCCGCGCAGGCGTCCGCGTCGTTCCACGGAAGCACCACGACGTGCTTGAGGACCGCCGGCGGAATGCCCGCGGACCAGGGGATCGGCTTCGGCCGACGCCGGCTGCCGGTGGCCTTCGTGTCGCCGCTCACGCTCACCATCACCCAGTCGTGCGTGCCGTGGTAGGCGCCCTCGAACTTCGCGATCTTCGCCCGGCCGGTGAACGCGCGCGCCAGCCGCACCGCGTTCATCGTGGCTTCCGTGCCCGAGTTCGTGAAGCGGATCGCCTGGACCGACGGCACCCGGCGCGTCAGGAGCTCGGCCAGCCGCACCTCGTGCTCGGTCGGCCCCGGGAACGACAGGCCGAGCTCGACGGCCTGCTGCACCGCCTTCACGACGTCGGGTGGCGCATGGCCGTGGATCAGGCTCGTGTAGTTGCCGTTGAAGTCCAGTCGATCGATCCCGTCGGCGTCCCAGACGTGGGCGCCCTGGCCCCGCTGGATCGCGAACGGATACGGATCGAAGAAGGTCGTGGTGCGGCTGTTGCCGCCCGGCATGACCGCCAGCGCTTCCTCGTGCAGGACGCGCGAGCGGCCGGACTTCGCGGAGTACTCGTTCAGCTCTTTGTCGAGGCTCATGCGATCTCCTCTCTCACGGCTGCGTCCAGCGCGCGGTCGGCCTCGCAGAGCAGCCGGTGCGCCTCGTCCACGCCGATCTGATGGAAGCGAAGCGACTGACCCGGTCTCGCCTGACCAACGCGCCAGATGTCACAAGAACAAATAGTAGCCGCCTTCGTATAGCCGCCGGTGGATTGCCGGTCGACGAGGAGCACGATCGGTTGCCCATCGCCGGGAACCTGGATGGACCCGAGCGCGATCCCGTCGGAGACGATGTCGTGGCCGCGCGCGTGCGCGATCCGCGGCCCGCGCAGGCGCGAGCCCATCCGGTCCGACTGCGGCAGCACCTCGTACCGACCG
>QHSQ01000209.1 GCA_003221615.1 Candidatus Rokuibacteriota bacterium
ACGACGCCCGAGGCGGCCCTGATCGCGGCGATCATCCGCGGCCCCAACATCTACTCGCCGGCGGTCGACCCGGATCGCGCGCGCGAGCATCGCAACACCGTCCTGGCCCAGATGCGCGATCTGAAGATGATCACGCCTGACGAGTACGAGCGCGCTCGCCGCACGCCGGTTCGGGTGCGCTCGCTGGTCAGCCCCGGGCAGTCGGCGCCGTACTTCGTCGACTACGTCCGCCAGGAGCTCGAACAGCGCTTCGACACGGGCCTCGCGCGCGTCCGGGGCGTGCGCATCGTGACGACGCTCGACCTGAGCCTGCAAAGGTTCGCGGAGACCGCGGCCGCGCGTGGGCTCGATCGGCTCGAATCGAGCATGTCGCCGGGCTATCGTCGGGATCCCGGGCGGCGCCTCCAGGTGGCCATGATCGTCGTGGAGCCGTCCACCGGCGAGATCCGCGCGCTCGTCGGCGGTCGCGACTACCTCACCAGCCAGTTCAATCGCGTCACCTCGGCCCACCGCCAGCCTGGTTCGGCCTTCAAGCCGATCGTGTACCTCGCCGCCTTGCGGGCCGGGGACGGCGCGCCGTTCTTCACCGCGGCTTCTCGCGTCGAGGACCTGCCGATCACCGTGGAATCCGGCGGACAGCCCTGGAGCCCGCGAAACTCCGACGACCGATACGAAGGGATCGTGACGGTGCGCCAGGCGCTCGAGCAGTCGCTCAACTCGGCCACGGTTCGCATCGCCCAGACGGTCGGCCTGCCCACCGTGATCGAGATGGCGCGGGCCCTCGGCATCCAGGGACAGCTCGCGCCGGTTCCCGCGATGGCGCTCGGCGCGTTCGAGGTGACGCCGCTCGAGCTGGCTCGGGCGTACCTGCCCCTGGCAAACGGCGGAGTCCGACCGGCCACCATGTCCGCGATCCGGACCGTCCAGTTCGGCGACGAGGAGGTCAAGCCATCGGGCGCGGAAGAATCGGTGCGGGTCGTTTCGCCGGCCGAGGCCTGGCTGGTGACCTCCCTTCTCAAGGGCGTCGTGAAATCGGGCACGGGTAGCGCCGTGCATTCGAGCGGGCTCCCCGAGGTCGTCGCGGGCAAGACCGGCACCACCAACGACGGACGCGACGCGTGGTTCGTCGGCTACACGCCGCGACTGCTGGCGCTGGTGTGGGTGGGTTTCGACGGCGGGGACCCTCACGGCATGAGTGGCGCGCGTGCGGCGCTTCCGATCTGGGTAGACTTCATGAAGCAGGCGATCGACGCGTATCCGCAGTCGGACTTCGAGGTCCCCTCCGGTATCTCGTTCGCGGACATCGACGTGAGCAACGGCAAGCGTGCTGCACGTGCCTGCCCCGTGGTAGCGCGCGAGGCCTTCCTGGCCGGCACGGAGCCCCCGCTGTGTGAGGAGCATCGCGGCGTCATCGATCACGTCGTCGACGGCTGGAATCGATTGACGGATTGGTTTCGGCGCCCTGCGCGCGAGCCCAAGGACGCGATACCTCAGGGCGACCGTTGAGTGTTACGGCGGCTGACGGCGCTCGGACGTTCGTGTAATTATTACAAGGCACTTCTTGCCGCTCGGCGTGCGAATCTTACCCGGCGAGGGAGCCTCAGTATCCCGCAACTTCTGTAAAGTCGCCTAGTTATTAGGCGGCTCCTCACCGCTGGCACGACCGATGCTCACCCGGGCGACACCAATTGCAGATCTACATCAGCGGGAGGGCACCGTGCGCGTATTCGCAGGGCTGGCGGCGGCGGTAGTGGTGATGGCGGGCCTGTCCGTGTCGGCCGCCTCCGCTCGGGTCGTCCGCATGGAGACGGCGATCAGCCTGACCGATCGCTCCGACCCGGCAGTCAAGCAGGCCCTGATGGAGGCATTCGATACCTCCATGCGCGGCGCCGTCGCGATGGGGTTGCCACACATTCGGGTGGACGGAATCCAGGTCCTCCAGGATGCCGTGGTGCTCGCGATGATTGCGACGGACGAGGACGACGCTAACGAGGCGCCCGACAACACGAGGGACCAATGAAGCCGACAAAGACCATGATGTGCTCACGGTGTCACGCGCTTCGATGGGTGGAAGACTGGAAGGAGAATCGGGACGAGATGATGTCGATCGAGCTCGGTCCCTGCGGCCATATGGTGAAACGGCCGGCGCGGCTCGAATGGGCGGTTCCGTCCTGGCGAAGCTCGCACGTCCGGCTCGTCCCTGCCCAGGCGGCGCCCGCGAGGATCGCGACGTCATGAGCAAGAGTCCGCTGGGGTACACTGAGACTTCGAGCGCCACCCCGCCGGGTGGCTCGCGACCCGAATCGAGCGCCACGTCCGAAGCGATGGGCACGGCCGTCGCGGCGGAGCGTTTCGGCCACGCGGATCGGATGAAGGACCATCGAATCCTGGTCGTCGACGACGAGCCCGCCTCCCGCAAGGGGCTGCAAGAGCTCCTGACCGTGTGGGGATATGACGTGAGCTCGGCCGCGGACGGTCAGGAGGCGCTGGAGCGGGCGGCCGTCCGGGCTCCCGATCTCGTGATCGCCGACCTCGTGATGCCCGGGATCGACGGACTCGAGCTTCTCACCCGCCTCAAACGCGACTTTCCGACCACCGCGGTCGTTTTCCTGACCGGTCAGGGCAGCATCGAGACCGCGGTGCAGGCGATCAAGGACGGCGCGTACGATTACCTCACCAAGCCCGTCGACCCGACGCGTCTTCAGCTGTTGCTCGATCGGGCGCTCGAGCGTTCCGAGACCGTGCGCGAGGTCCAGCTGTTGCGGCGCCAGCTGCGGCAGCGCGGAGCCTTCGGGCGCCTCCTCGGCAGCTCCCGCGGCATGATGGAAGTCATGCGGCAAGTGGAGGTGTCCGCGCCGACCGACGCGACGCTCTTCATCGCCGGCGAGAGCGGCACGGGCAAGGAGCTGGTCGCCCGCACGGTTCACGAGCTCTCACCGCGCCGGAGGGGACCGTTCGTCGCGGTCAACTGCGCGGCGATTCCCGAGACGTTGCTGGAGAGCGAGATCTTCGGCCACGAGCGTGGCTCGTTCACCGGTGCCGTCGAGCGGCGTCAGGGCTGTTTCGAGCTGGCCGACGGCGGCACCCTCTTCCTCGACGAAGTCGCCGAGATGCAGCCGGGTACCCAGGCCAAGTTCCTCCGCGTGCTCCAGGAGGGGCAGTTCCGTCGGCTGGGCGCCAAGGCCGAGATCCGCGTGAACGTCCGGGTGGTCGCGGCGACCAACAAGGAGCCCGCGAAGGCGCTGGCCGACGGCACCCTGCGCGAGGATCTCTACTACCGACTGAACGTCTTCGCCATCTCGCTGCCGCCGCTGCGCGACCGGCTGGAAGACCTCTACGACCTCGCGCAGGCGTTCGTCGAGGAGTTCAACGACCGCCACGGGCGTAGCGTCCGGGGCGTGGACGAGACCGCGCTGGACGTTCTCCGGCGGCATCGGTGGCCCGGCAACGTGCGCGAGCTGCGCAACGTGATCGAGCGGGCGGTGATCGTCTGCGCGGGCGACCTGGTCCGCTCCGAGCACCTGCCGCCCTTCGGCGCGCCGAGTGAGCCGGTTGCGGCGGCGACCGAAGCCGACCTGGTGCTCCCGATCGGCACGACCGTGGAGGATGCCGAGAAGGAGCTGATCCTACGGACGCTCAAGCAGACGGGAGGCAACAAGACTCGCGCCGCCGAGGTACTGGGCATCAGCCTCAAGACCCTGCACAACAAGCTCCACAAGTACAACGCCTGAGGCGCATGCGTCTGACGCTTCGCGCGCGGCAGGTCCTGGCGCTCGCCGTCGTGGTCCTGCTGGTCGTCGTGGCGTCGACGGTCGCCCATCTCGCGAACGTGGCCCGGCTGGCGCTCGGGGCCGCGGTGGACGAAGGCGAGCTGATGGCGAAGCAGCTCTACCACCAGAGCTCGCGAGTCGTCGCCGCCGCCCCCGCCCCCTCACCCGCGCTTCTACAGCAGGACCCGGGCATCCGGGCCTTGCTCGAGGGGATGGTCGGCTACTCGCGCACGGTCGTCTATGCCGCGGTCGTGGATCCGACCGACCGGGTCCTGGCCCACAGCAATCCGAAGCTCGAGGGCGAGATCTTGCCGGCGCGCGAAAGTCTGGAGCGCCTGAAGGCGCGCTCAACCCTCGGGATCGTCGCCTCGCTCTTCGGGCAGCCGGAAGTGTACGAGGCGCATGTGCCGATGCGACTGGGCGAGCGTCCCTTCGGCACCGTGCGCGTGGGTGTCTCGACCAGCCTCCTCAAGCAGGCCCTGACCCAGGCCGCGCTCTATAGCCTGGCGGTCGCCCTAGTCGCGCTCGGCGTCGTCGTCGCGGTCGGCCTCGTCGTCGGTCACCTCCTGATGCAGTCGCTGAGAAAGATCGCGAACGGCATGGACCGGCTCGCCCGCGGCGAGTACGGCGCCACCGTCGACCTCACCCGGGACGACGAGCTCGGAGAGATCGCGGCGCGCGTGAACCAGCTGGGCGAGCGCGTCCACGCGGAGCAATCGCACTGGCAGAGTGACCGCGCGCGGATGGAAGGCATCCTGGACAGCCTCGAGGACGCCGTGGTCGTGCTGAACGC
>QHSQ01000070.1 GCA_003221615.1 Candidatus Rokuibacteriota bacterium
TGCGAGGGCTGCGCGCTTCGCTTCGATCTGCGCGGTCGTCGCCCCGCTCCTTACTGACGCTCGCGGGACTGACGCTCAAAGGCACCCGAGGCCCGGGCAGTCGATCGGGCCCGCGGTTCATCGGCAGAATTCGGTCAGCACCGCGACGATGCGCTCCGCGGCGTCGGGAACCCCGAGGGTGCGAGCGTGCTCGCCCATCTGCTTCAGCCGCGCCGGATCACCCACGAGCGCACGCATCTCGCGCTCGAGCCGCTCGGCGGTGAGCATCGACTGGGGCAGGACGACGGCGCCGCCGGCGCGCTCGACGAGGCGGGCGTTCTCCGTTTGTTCGTCGCCACTGGTGCCGGGGAGCGGAATGTACAGCGCGGGGACTCCCAGCTGGCAGCACTCGTTCACGGTCCCGGCTCCGGCGCGGGCGACCGCCAGGGCCGTCGCGGCGTAGATCTCGGCCAGCTCGGCGCTGACGTAGGGGACGACGGTGTAGCGACGGGCCAGGCTCGGCGGCAGCGCGGCGCGGCGCTCCTCGAGCCACTGCCGGTCGCCGGTCGCGGCGTTGTCGCCGCACTGGTGGATCATCTGGACGTGCGCGAGCAGGGCCGGGAGCGCCTCGCCGACGACCCGATTGATCCGGTGGGCGCCGAGAGCGCCGCCGGTGACGTACACGAGCGGGACAGCCGGGTCGAGTCGGAAGCGCGCGATGGCGCTCGAGCGCGAGCCCGACCGAAGCTCGGGCCGGAGCGGATTGCCCGTCACGACCACGCGGGAAGCGGGGAAGCGCCCTGCCTTGTCGGGAAACGTGACGGCGATCCGCCGCGCGAATCGGGCGCCGATCCGGTTCGCCAGCCCGGGCACCGCCGTCTGCTCGTGCAGAACGATCGGCACGCGCGAGACCGCCGCCGCGAACATCACCGGCAGCGCGACGAAGCCACCGGTGCCGAAGACCACCTGGGGACGAAGGGCTCGCAGGGCGCGAAACGCACCGAGCATTCCCGCGGGTACGTTCACCGCGAGATCACCCGCGTTCTGCCACGCCCAGTAGCGCCTGAGCTTTCCGGTGGCGATGGCGACGTAGGGGATGCCAGTCTGCGGAACGCGCTGGGCTTCGGTGCCGGAGCGCGAGCCGATCCACGCACACGAGATCGCGCGCTCGCGCAGGAGAGCCGCCACCGCGAGGCCAGGGCTCGTGTGTCCCCCCGTGCCGCCGCCCGCAATGACGACGTCGACGGTCGACAATTACAGGCGCGCCTCGGCCGGCGGGGCCCCAGCCCCGCGACGGCCTGCGGCGCGCGCAGCCACCAGAAGGCGCGCCTCGGCCGGCGGGGCCCCAGCCCCGCGACGGCCTGCAGCGCGCACAACCACCCTCACCCGACGGGTCCCTTGCTCTGATGCCGCTCGAGGGCGAGCTCGATCAGACGATCGACCAGATCGGCGTAGGGCAGACCCGAGGCCGCCCACATCTTGGCGTACGCGCTCGTCGCGGTGAAGCCCGGAATCGTGTTGATCTCGTTCACCACCACCCGGTCGCTGTCGCGCTCGATGAAGAAGTCGACGCGGGCCATGCCCGAGCAGTCGATGGCGCGGAAGGCCGCGACCGCGAGCTCCTGGAGGCGTCGCGTGATCTCCGGCGAGACCGGCGCCGGGATCGTGAGACGCGACTGGCCCTCGAGGTACTTGGTCGAGTAGTCGTACCAGTCGGCGTCGTAGCTGATCTCGCCCGGCAACGAGGCGATCGGCTCGTCGTTGCCCAGCACGCTGACCTCGATCTCCCGCGCGTTGATCCCGCGCTCGATGATGATCTTGCGGTCGTGGCGGGCCGCGAGATCGATTCCGGCGGCGAGCTCTCGCTTGTTCGGGACTTTGCTGATCCCCACGCTCGAGCCAAGGTTCACCGGCTTGACGAAACACGGAAAGCCGACGGTCTCGGCCACGCGCGCCGCGACACGCTCGGGCGCCTGTCGCCACTCGTGCCGGGTCACCACGAGGTGCTCGACGATCGGCAGGCCGTGGGCCTGGAACACGGCCTTCATCGTGGCCTTGTCCATTCCGACCGCGGAGGCGAGCACGCCCGCGCCCACGTACGGAACGTCGGCGAGCTCGAAGAGGCCCTGGATGGTGCCGTCTTCACCGTACGGCCCGTGGAGCATGATGACGACGACGTCGAGCCCCTGGCGGAGCTCGGGTGGGAGGCTGCCGGCGGGCTCGGTGCGCGCGAGGCTTTCGACGGAGGCGCTCTCCACGGCTTCGGCCCGAGTGGCGAGCGCCTTCTTCACGGCGCCGTCCGCGTCGTTCGAGGGCAGCGCGACGCGCGCCTCGGCGGCCAGCGCCCGCAGCGGCTCGCCGCCGACGACCCAGCGTCCGTTGCGGGCGATGCCGATGGGCACGACGGTGTGACCGCGCTCCTCGAGGGCGGCGATGACCGAGGCCGCGGAGGCGAGCGACACCTCGTGCTCCCCGGAGCGCCCGCCAAAGACCACGCCCACGCGCAGGCGAGGCATACCAGCCATTCTAGCAGCAGAGCCCGGGCCGCCCGTCGAACCCGATCAGGCCGGTCCGGCGGCGATCAGGATGGCCTTGGCGATGAGGCCGATGAACTCGTAGGCCGGCCCGATCCAGAGCCCGCGGAGGAGCCAGAGCCCGATGAAAACACCTACATACGCCACACCCAGGAAGATCCAGTCCGGCACGTCGCGCAGGGGTAGGACCGCCCGGAGGATCCCGGCGCCGATCGCCCCGAGGAAGGCGATGATGCCGGCGCCGGCGGCGATCGCCAGCGGCGTCAGCAGAACGAACATGAACGAGGTCACGATCGCTTCGCCCCGACCGATAGGGGTCGCGAACCGTTCGCGGACCGCCGGCTGGTCGGCGAGACGCTCGAGGGCCTGGGCGACCTTGCCCCAGCTGATGAAGCCAAAGTAAGAGAGAAGGAAGAGGACGCAGGCCCCGAGGAAGATCCAGTGCCGCCGCTTGAGGAGATTGAGCGGCCACATGGCCTATACCCTAGGCCGTTGGCGCTCGGAGCGCCAGCGCCTCCACTCGGCGAGCCGGCGGCCCAGCTCGGCCTCGAGCCCCCGCTCGGTCGGGCGATAGTACTGGCGCCCGCGAAGCGCCTCCGGCAGATCCTCCTGGTCCACGCGCGCGTCCGGGGCGTCGTGCGCGTACTGATAGCCGGCGCCGTAGCCGATGTCCTTCATGAGCCGCGTGGGCGCGTTACGGATGTGGAGCGGCACCGGCTCTGCGGGCCGCTGGCTCACGTCCGCTTTCGCCTCGTTGTGAGCGACGTATACGGCATTCGATTTTGGCGCGAGCGCGAGATAGAGCGTCGCCTGGGCGAGCGCCAGCTCGCCTTCCGGGTCACCGAGGAAGTCGTAGGCTTCCTTGGCCGCCAGCGTGAGCGTGAGCGCGCCGGGGTCGGCGTTGCCGACGTCCTCCGACGCGAAGCGGACGAGCCGCCGCGCGAGATAAAGACGATCCTCGCCGGCCTCGAGCATCCGCGTGAGCCAGTAAAGCGCGGCGTCAGGATCCGAATCGCGCAGCGATTTATGGAGGGCCGAAATCAGGTTGTAGTGCTCCTCGCCCGACTTGTCGTACAGGAGCGTCCGCCGCTGCGCGGCCTCCCGGATCGACGCCTCGGTGACCCGCCGCGGCCCGCCGCCGGCCGGCGTCAGCGCCACGGCCACCTCGAGCACGTTCAGCGCGACCCGCGCGTCGCCGTTCGCCACGCGCGCGATCGAGGAGAGCCCATCGTCGGTCACCTCCGGGCGGAGCGACGCGAGACCGCGCGGGCCGTCCGCGAGGGCTCGGCGCATGATCGCGAGCAGATCGTCGTCCTCGAGGGCGCGAAGGACGTAGACGCGGCAGCGCGACAGGAGCGCCGAGTTCACCTCGAACGACGGATTCTCGGTCGTGGCGCCGACGAGGACCACGGTGCCCTTCTCGACGTGCGGCAGGAAGGCGTCCTGCTGGGCGCGGTTGAAGCGATGGATCTCGTCCACGAAGAGGATCGTGCGGATTCCGCGACGGGTGCCTTCGCGCTCCGCCTCGCCGATCACCTCCCGGATCTCCTTCACGCCGGACAGGACCGCCGAGAACGCGACGAAGCGCGCGCCGGTCACGCTCGCCATCAGGGACGCGAGGGTCGTCTTGCCGGAGCCTGGCGGGCCCCAGAGGATCATGGAGTGAAGCTCACCGGTCTCGATCGCGGCCCGCAGCACCCGCCCCGGACCAAGCAGATGTTCTTGGCCGACGATCTCGTCGAGCGAGCGCGGTCGCATTCGGTCGGCCAGCGGCGCCGGAGGGCGCGGAGCCCCAGTGCCACGCTCGGGCTCGCCGAAGAGCTCCACGTCAGGGCCGTCCGGTGCGTCGCGTCGAAAGCCAGGCGGGCAGGAGGGCCAGGTCGGCGAGGTGGACGATCGGTGTGACCTGCCAGCGGTCGAGGTCTTCCTGCCGCGCTCGATAAGCGATGAACGAGACACCGGCCTTGGCCGCCGCAACGCCGTCGACCCACGAGTCGCCGACGACGACCGCGTCGCGCGGATCCCCGGCGCCGTCGGCCAGCTTGCCGAAGTGCGCGGAGATCACCCGCCAGCCGTCGGGATCGGGCTTGAGCGCGCGCATGTCGTCGCGGGTGACGACCAGATCGAGCTCGTCGGCCAGGCCGAGGCGCGCGAGGGCCGGCAGGGTGAGCTGGCGAGCGTTGTTGGTCCAGATCGCGGTCGCGAACCCGCGGCGCCGGGCGCCCGCGACGGCCGCAAGAGCGCCCGGCTCGAGCGCGGCGACCTCCATGGCCCGTCGCTCGTGGTCGAGCGCGACCTCCCATAGGGCGGCCTCCAGCGCCGGCGCGTGCCTCTGACAGTGCGCGATCAGCTCGCCGACGCGGTAGCGGTCCTTCCGCGGCGGCAAGGGCCCATTCTTACCCTCGATGAGCTTCCGCATGTCGAGGGCCATGGCCGCGAGATCGAGGGGCGTCTGGACGAGGGTGTGGTCGAGATCGAACACGCACAGAGCCACGCTGAGACCGTACCACAGGCGTGCTAGGATGAGCTGTCATCATGACGCGCCGCCTGCTTTCTATTTCGGCGTTGGCGTCGATTCTGCTGGCCGGCCCCTTCGCTGTGCCCGCCCTCGCCCTGAACGAGGCCGACCGGCTCTGGCTCGTGGGCGAGCGGGCGTTCGCCGACGGCCTGCACCCGATCGCGCGCCGCGCCCTCGAGCGCTTCGTGGTCGAGTACCCGAACGACACACGGATCGCGCCGGCCATGCTCATCCTGGGCCGGACGCGGCTCGTGCTCGGCGAGCCGGAGAAAGCGCTCGAAGTCTTGCGCCGCCTGCGCGCGGTCGCGCAGCTGCCGGCGCAGCAGCTCGAAGGACGTTTCTGGGAAGCCGAGGCGCTCTATCGACTGAAGCAATACGCGGCGGCGCGCTCCGCCTACGACGACGTGATCGGGAAAGACGCGACGTCGCCCCTCGCGCCCGAAGCCCTCTTCGGCCTGGGCCTGTGCGACCTCGAGCTGCGGCGGCCGGAGGGCGCGATCAAGGCCTTCCGCGAGCTCCTCACGACCTGGCCCGACCACGCGCAAGCCGGATCGGCCACGTTCTATCTGGCCCAGACGCTGGTCGAACAGAAGAAGTACGCCGAAGCGCTGCCGCTGCTCGCGACGTTCGGGACGAAATACCCCAAGCACAAGCTCGCGCCCGACGCGCAGTACCTGCTCGGGTCGACGCGCCTGGCCGCCGGCGAGCGCGACGCGGGTGTCAGCGAGCTGCAGGCGTTCGTCGCCGCGTATCCGACGCATCAGATGGTGCCGGCCGCGAGGCGGGCGATCACCGACAGCCTGGCCAAGTCCGGTTCACCGACCCAGCAGAAGACTGCGTACACGCAGTTGATGCAGCCGTCGGCGACCGCCGAATCGCTCTACGACGCCGGCGTGATCGCGGGCAAGGCCGGCCAGGTCAAGGACCAGCAGGTGGCCTGGGGACGGCTCCGCAAGGAATTCCCGCATCACCCGCTGGCGTACCAGGCGGCGTACGATCTGGCCGAGACGGCGTTCAAGAAGAAGGAATGGACCCAGGCGGCCGCGCAGGCCAAGGCGGCCGCGGCGAGCGATGAGGAAACCCTCCGCGCCCGCGCGCTCTTGCTGGAAGGTGAGTCCGAGCTCAAGCTGAGCCGCTTCCGCGACGCGGCGAAATCCTTCGAGGCGGTCGGCAACCTGAAGAACCTCGAAGCGGCCGATCGCTATCGCGCGCTCGCCGGCCTCGGGCTGGCGAGGGAGCAGCTCGGGGAGATCCGCGCCGCCCTCGCCGCGTACGACGCCGTCGCGACCAAGAGCCCGGACGCGACACTGCGCAACTGGGCCCGCGACCGTGCGGCGGCGGTCAGAGCGCAGCCGCAGCCCGGCAAGCTCGCCCCGAGCGGAGAGAAGAAGTCATGAGGCGCCGGCTGCCGGCGGCCGTCCTCCTGCTCGCCGCGCTGGGCGCGTGGCCGGTCACGGCTCTCGCCGCGACCCTCCTTCCGTTGACGCCCCCGCCGCCGGACCTCGCGGCGCTCGTGCCGTTCGCCGAGGCGCCGATCGAGAAGCCGCCGATCACAGTCGTCGATCTGCCCCTGCCGCCGTCGCCGTCGGAGCTCCCGGCAATGCCCCTGGCGCCGATCCTCGCGCCGGTCGCCGCCAAGCCCACGGCGCCCGTCACGCCGACGGGCACGCTCGCGTGCGTCGGCGCGGCGTTCGGCATCGCCTCGAAGGCGCTCGAGTGCGGCCGCGCCCACTTCGCCAAGGGCGAGTACGACGACGCCGTGCAGGATCTCGAGGCCGCCGTGCGCCGCGGGAAGGAACGCGACCTCTTGACCGAGGCGCGCTACTGGCTCGCCGAGACCTACTACCGCCTCGATCGATTCCAGCAGGCCGACGCGCTCTTCCGGCAGGTGGCCCGTGGTCCGCGAACCGCCGACTTCACGGTGTGGAGCCTACACTCGAGCGGCTGGACCGCGCTGCGCCTCAACGACATGAGCCGCGCGCGCGACACCTTCTCGCAGTTCCAATCGGCGACGCCGGCCGAGCTCGAGGCCTGGGCGCGCCACGGCCTCGGGCTCGCCAACTACGCGCTCGGCCGTCACGACGACGCGGTGGCCGCATGGACGGCGCTCGCCGCTCGCGCGCCCGCCTCGCTGGCCCGCGACGTTGCGTTCTGGCTCGGGGAGGCGCTGGGGCGCGTCGGGCAGTACGACCGAGCGATCAGCTCGCTCACCCAGTTCGTGCAGGGCGGACCCCACCCGCTGCTCGACACGGGCCGCGCGCGCCTGGGATGGTGGAGCCTCGCGGCCGAGCGCTATCCGGAGAGCGTGGCCGCGTTTCGCGCGTACCTCGCGTCGCCGAAGAGCGGTCCGGAGCGTCCCTGGGTCGAGGCAGGGCTCGCGATGGCGCTGCTCCCATCCGACCCGGAAGCCGCTAAGAATCTGGTCCGCGGGCTCGAGGCGCGCCGCTCGCCGCTGGTCGTGCCGCTTCAGATTCGCATGGCGCGGGCGCTGATCGAGTCGAAGAAGCCCGCCGAGGTGCCGGCGATCGCGCAGGATCTCCTGGGCGCCACGCTCACGAACGCGATCCGCGCGTACGTGCTCTTGCTGAAGGGCGAGGGGTATCGGCTCGCCGGCAACCGCGACGAAGCGCGGACGCAGTACGAGCTGTCGCAGCGGATGGAGCCGAGCAGCGCGACCGGCTGGTACGCGGCCTATCGCCTGGCCCAGGCGAATTTCGAGCTGCGCGAGTACGCCCAGGCCACGCGCGATCTTCCGGCGGTCGTCACGGGCGCGCCCACGCCGGACGCGCGCGTGGCGGCGCTCTTGCTGCGGGGCGAGGCCGCGTACTACGCCGGAGACTACGTGGCGGCCGCGGCCGCCTTCCGGCGCGCGATCGCCGAGGTTCCGGGCAACGCCCAGGCCCCGGCCGCCCGGCTCGGTCTCGCGTGGTCGCTGATGCGTCACGACCGGCTCGAGGACGCCCGCAAGGAGTTCCTCGAGTTCGCGAAGGCGCTCCCGGGCGATCCGCTCGCTCCCGACGCGCTCGAGCTCGCCTCCGAGCTCGCGGTCCGGAGCAACGCCGATCGCGAGGAAGCCAAGAAGCTCCTCGACCGGGCGATCACGACCTATCCGAGCTCGCCGCGAACGGAGTTCGCGAGACTCAACCGCGCGATCCTCATGCTGCGCATCGGGGATCCGGCGGGCGCCGAGGCGCCGCTGCGCGACTGGATCAGGCGCGCGCCGTTCCCGCCGCTTCTCGGCCGCGCGCAGGCCGCGCTCGGGGCCGCCCTCCTCGCGGCCGGGCGGCCGGTCGAAGCGGCGACCGCCTTCAAGCGGGCCCAGGCCGAGGGCGTCGGCCCCCTCGCGGCGCTCGGCCTGGGCTCGACCGCGCTCGCCGAAAGCCAGTGGGAGCAAGCCTCGAGCAAGCTCACCGAGGCGCGCGACGGCGGCACGGCGGAGGTGGCGGCCGTCGCCGGCTACGGGCTCGCCGTGGTGGCCTTCCAGCGCGGCGACGCGAAAGATTTCAAGCAACCGGCCCTGGCCGCGCTGGGGCTTGCGCCCAAAGCGCGCTCGGCGCCGCGATTGCTCTACGTGCTCACGGCGATCGCCGTCGATGAGAAGGATTGGCCGGGGGCCCTGGCGACCGCCAAGCGGCTCGCCGCCGAGTTTCCGTCCGACGAGGCGGCGGATGACGCGTTCGAGCGCGTCGGCGCCGGCGCCGCCGCGGCGGCGGCCTGGCCCACCGTGATCGAGGCCTACGCGCTGATGGAGAAGCTCTACCCGAAGAGCCCGTTCCTCGACGCCGCACGGGTGACCCTCGCCGAGGCGCAGGTGGAGACCGGAAAGCCGGACGCCGCGCGCCCGGTGCTCGAGCAGTTCGTGGCCGCCGCGCCGAGCGATCCGCGCGCGCAGCGCGCCTGGCTGGCGCTCGCACGAGCGCGTGACGCCGCGGGCGACCGCGCTGGCTCGCTCGAGGCTTACACGCGCGCATTGAAGGACGCGACCGGCTCCGACCTGCAGCCGGAGATGGCGCTCGGCTACGCGCGCCTGCTCACCCAGGAAAAGCGCTGGGACGATGCGCGCAAGGTGCTCGATCGCCTCGTGCGAACCGACGACAAGGGCATCGTCGCGGCCGCCGCGGGTGCCATCGGCGAGGCATACCAGGGTGAAGGCGACAATCTCGCTGCGGCCGAGTACTTCATGACCGCGGCGTACGTCGCGCCCGACTCGCCGGCCGGACGGAGCGGGTTGCTGGGCGCCGGCGCCTGCTTCGCCGCGCTCAAGCAGAACGACTCGGCCGAGATCGTCTACCGAAAGCTCCTTGCCCAGAAGGACGCACCCGCCGACGTGCTCGAGAAGGCCCGCAAGGGACTGAAAGACATCGGGCGGTGAAGGGGTACGGCGGGCGCCTGCTGTTCGTCGATCTGACGACCGGGACAGCCCGCGTGGAGCCGCTCGACGAAGGCGCGGCTCGGGCGCTCCTCGGCGGCAACGGTCTCGCGGCGCGAGTGCTCTACGACCACGTCCCGGCGGGGATCGACGCGTTTGACGCCAGGAACGCCGTCGTCTTCAGCGTGGGCCCGATCACCGACACGACGGTGCCCGGCAACAGCCGCGCCTGCGTCGCGACCAAGTCGCCGCTGACCGGCCTCTTCTTCGACTCGACCTTCGGCGGCCGCTTGCCGGCGACGCTCAAGCGCACGGGCTTCGATGCCGTGGCGATCACCGGCCGCGCGCCGGCGCCCTCCTATCTTCTGGTGACCGAGACGGGCGCGACGGTGAAGCCGGCGCCCGCGCTCTGGGGCAAGACGACCCGCGAGGCCGTGAACGCGCTGATCGACGCCGAAGGCGTCGACGCCGACGCGATCGCGATCGGCCCCGCGGGCGAGCATCGCGTGCGCTTCGCCGCGATGGCGCACTACTGGAAGAACCGTGAGGGCGTCTCGGGGCGTGGCGGCATCGGCGCCGTGCTGGGCAGCAAGAATCTCAAGGCCGTCGTCGTGAAGGGCGCCCGCAAGACGGAGGTCGCCGACGCCGCGGCGCTCAAGGCGCTCGTCGACCAGACGCGCGAGCCGCTCAAGACCGGCACCAAGGCGCTCACGACGTTCGGCACGCCGTTCCTCGTGGGGCCCATCAACGCCCTCGGCGGCCTCGGCGCCTACAACCTGCGCCAGGAGACGTTCGCCGAGGCGCGGGTCGTCTCCGGCGAGGAGATGAAGCTCCACTACCACGACCGCGACACGACCTGTCTCAAGTGTCCGGTCGCCTGCGGCAAGCAGTACGGAATCGCCGAGGGCGAGTTCGGCGGCACGAAGGCGAAGATGCCCGAGTACGAGACGATCTTCGCGCTGGGGCCGATGCTCGGCATCTCGAACCCCGAGGCGCTCATCCTGGCCAACGACCTCTGCGACCTGCTCGGCATGGACACGATCTCGATCGGCGTCACCCTGGCGTTCGTCGCCGAGGCGCTCGAGCGCGGCTGGCTCGACAAGCGCGACGTGGGCGTGCCGTTCGGATGGGGCGACTGGCGCGGCATGCTGAAGCTCGTGGAGATGACGGCCCGGCGCGAGGGCTTCGGCGCGCGTCTGGCCGAGGGCGCGTGGCGCCTGGCGGCGTCGGTCCATCCCGAGGGCACGAAGCTCGTGTACGCGGTGAAGGGACTCGAGCTGCCCGCCCACTCGGCGCGCGCGCTCAAGGGGCTCTCGATCGGCTACGCCACGGCGACTCGCGGCGGGAGCCACCACGACACGCGACCCACGCCGCAGTACGCGCAGGGCTTCGACCGACGCTCGACCGAGGACAAGCCCGCGTTCGCGATGCGGAGCCAGCACTTCACGGCGGTCGGCGACTCGCTCGTCATGTGCCGGTTCACCTCGGAGCGCGGCTTCGGTCTCTTCGTCGGCGAGCCCTACGCGACGATGGTGTGCGCGGTCACCGGCTGGGACGTGACCGTCGACGAGCTCGAGCGTGTCGGCGAGCGCATCATCAACCTCGAGCGACTGTTCAACGTGCGCGAGGGCGTGCGACGCGCTCAAGACGTCTTGCCGTGGAAGGTGATGCACGAGCCGATTCCCGAGGGGCCGTCGGCCGGCATGCATTGCCCGCCGGCGGAGCTCTCCACGATGCTCGACGACTACTACGCGCTGCGCGGCTGGGACGCCGACGGCGTGCCAACGAGGTCGCGCCTGGCGGCGCTCGGGCTCCGGGGCTGAGGAAGACGACCCGTCGTGTCTCGATCGCGCTCCGGGCACGACACCCCGTCGCGCCTCGTGGCGCGGATCTGCGGCGTGCTGCTGGTCACCGCGGCGAGCGCCGCGGCCGATCCGGTGACGGTGCGCTTTCCGGAGGGCACCACGCACGGCTTTCTCGTGCTGCGCTCGCTGCAGGGCCAGACGCTCGCCCAGGGTGAGCTGACCGCCGTGCCGCACGGCGATCGGATGGAGAGCCGTCTCACGTGGCGATTCCGCGACGGCTCGCTCCAGGACGAGCTCATGACGTACTCGCAGCGACCGGTGCTCAAGCTCCTCGCCTACAAGCAGATCCAGCGCGGTGCCTCGTTCCCGGCCGACGTCGAAGTCTCGTTCGCGCGCGAGCCGAGCCGCTACCAGGTCAAGCAGCGCGAGCGGGGCAAGACGGACACCGAGGAGCTCTCGGGCACGCTCGAGCTGCCGGCGGACGTCTACAACGGGATGACGGCGACGGTCCTGAACAACCTTGCGCGCGGCGAGATCGCCACCGGACACGTCGTGGCCTTCACGCCGAAGCCGCAGCTCGTGAAGACGACCATGCGGGCGGTGGGCGAGGACCCGATCATCGTCGGCGACGCGCGTCGCAGCGCGACCCGCTATCTCATCGATCTCGAGCTCGGCGGCATCGCGGGCGTGTTCGCGAAGGTCGCCGGCAAGCAGCCGCCGGATCTGAAGTTCTGGGTGCTCGGCGGCTCGGCGCCGGCGTTCGTGAAGTTCGAGGGCCCCTTCTTCATCGAGGGCCCGGTGTGGCGGATCGAGCTGTCCTCGCCCCGCTGGCCGAAGTGATCGGGTAGCGCGCGCTTCCGCTATTTGTCACCGGCGTGCCAGCCTGTTCCGCAACAGGCGTCGCTCGCCGGGCCCGGCGCGTCTATGCGTCGAAGTTTTCAGACCGTTCCGGCCTGGCACCTTTCCTGCTTTTTTCTCGGTCCCGATGCGTACGGCGTGGCTTGCGGCGATAGGCGTGGCGGCGGCGCTGGTCGGCGGATGCGCGAGGGCGCCGTTCGTCGGGTACCGGAACGGGCCCGTCACCCTCTATATCGGTGAGGTGCGTCACATCTGCGCCGCCGGTGGGAGCACCAACCGCGGCTGCACGATGCGCTACCCCAATGGCCGAATCGAAGTCTATTGCGCCGACGGAGATTACGAGTGCCTCGCTCACGAGCTGCGCCACGTCGCGGATCCGACGTGGGAGCACGACCTCGACCACCGCAACGTGTCGGCCCGATAGCCGCGCCTCGGATCCCTCGCCCGCAGCTTCACCCTGACGAGGACGCCCGCCGGCCGGCTTCTTTGTTTGCTAGGTCGGCCATCTTTCGGTGGTTTAGGTTGGGTGTACAGGCCACGAGCCGGGAGGAGAGAGCGCCGATGTACGATCGCACGATCGACCGGATGTCGGACAGCGCGAGCGAGTTTCTCGTCCAGTTCTATCTGCATTCTCCGAAGCTCTCCATCACGGTTCTGCTCGCCGCGTGGCTCATTCTGTTCTTCTTCGCGCTCTGGTATTTCGTGCTGCTGCCGGCCACGTCCAACAACCTCGTGAACGGCTCGTTCGAGGCGCGCCTGGTGGGCTGGGGCACGGGATGGCTCGAAGACTTTCCCGCCTATCGCGGTGCTTCGCGCCTCAACCAGTATCTCGCCACGCGGAACTCGCAGACCGGGCAGCTGGCCGTCGCGGACTGGCGCTCGGATCCGACGGAGCATCGACCGGGCGGCCGGTTCTCGCTCCTGGTCGAGCATCGCAGCGACAAGCAGAGCGAGGTCTACTCGACACTCTCGCAGCGCATCCGCGTCAAGCCGCGGACGGGCTACAAGGTGCGGTTCTGGGCGAAGGTCGACCGCATGGAGCACGACGGTGACCTGTGGCTGAGCCCGAACGGCAGCTCGGTGGCGTGGGATGATCCGAAGATCGAGGTGTCGGGCGCCGGCAAGGGCTGGCAATTCTACAAGCTCGACTTCAACTCGGGCGATCGCGTCGACCTCGACATTCGCTTCGTCGCCGAAGGTCCGCTGAAGGTGTGGGTCGACGACGTCGTCGTCAGCCGTGTCCCGGCGGGTGAGACGTGGGTCGAGAAGGCCCGCGGCTGGGTCGGGTCACTCTGGACGACCTTGAGATAGATCGCCGCTCTCTTTCGCGTCCGGGCGGTGCTAGGATGACGAGCGTCTGCGATGCCCCGGGCGGATAGCTCAGTTGGAAGAGCGCGGCCCTTACAAGGCCGAGGTCCCAGGTTCGATCCCTGGTCCGCCTACCACTGAAATCTTCGGACACTTCTGCGGTTTCTCGCCAGCTCCGCCGAATCACCTCGATGACCCCAAAAGGACAGAAAGGGCCACTTTCCGACGGCGAACTGTCAGCAGAATGGCGGCGGACGCTGAGTCATGGGGACCGATCTGGACGCCCTGGGCTCCGCACCCGACATGGATCTGCGCCGCGTGCCGGCCTGGGGAAGGGGAAGGCGTGAAACTCGGGCGAAACTGGGCGCTTACCGTCGTCGTGCTGACCACGTTGACGCTGCCTGGCTGCGCGCCCCTGCCCAAAGTCGAGTACTGGGGCGGGTTCTTCCGCCACCTGCACCCTCCCCAATACATGTTTCAAGTTCCTGATGGTTGGCGGCCAGTAACGACGTCAGATTATCCATTACTCGGCTTCAACCGACGCCTCTTTCGGAGGCTCGACGAAGCCGGTAGGACGGCGGCTATGCAGCGTGCAGAGGCGGAAATGCAGAGCGGAGATACCGGGCTCATTTCCTCCAGAGGCGCGTGGATTCAGGTTCGGTCGCAGAGTGGCCCAGGCGGTTGGTATACGTTTAAAGATCTCCGGTTTGGACTGAGCGACCGAGAGAAGCAGGCCATCTGGCAACGGCTCGCGGCGAGCCTG
>QHSQ01000210.1 GCA_003221615.1 Candidatus Rokuibacteriota bacterium
GCCCGGGGCCGATGGGCCAGGCATTGTCGACGCGGGTGGCCGAAGAAGGACGCGGCGGTGTCAGAGGTGGACGTTGGGATAGAAGGAGTAGCTTGGCTCGCTTTCTTGGGTCGGTGCCGAAGCGGGGATTCGTTAGGGTCGTTCCCGACTAGGTCTTCATTTGTCGCGGATTTTCTCGTTCCCGCAAGAACTTAGGAGACGTCATGCTTTGATACTGAATGACACCAACTCACGCCATTTCACCGGTACGATAATCCCGTTTCATCCGTTCTGGGCGTAGGGTGAAAATCCTTCGCGATGGAAGAATCCTAAAGGTTCCATCCACAGGGGGGCTATCCAACCTCCCACTCCAGGGCTCCAATGGCCCCGGGGGCCAAACTAGGCCCCTTCCTGGGCACTCAGACCGCGCCGGGTGCAGCGGGGCTGCGCATTTCGGTCATCGTGATCACTCAGATCGCTCCATCGTGATCAGCGAGATCGGCGGATCGTGATCGGAGCGAAGCGACGCGAGGCCGTCGATCAGCTGTCGAGCTTGGCCTCCTTTCTCCGTGAGGGACCTTTTAGCACGAGCCGGTGCGCGTTGTGGAGGAGACGATCGCAGATCGCATCGGCCAGCGTCGCATCGCCGATGTGTTCGTGCCACTGGGCGGGCGGCAGCTGGCTGGTGACGATCGTCGAGCGGGTGCCGTAGCGATCTTCCAGGATCTCGAGCAGATCGCGACGCTCTTGATCCTGGACCGGGGCGAGCCCCCAGTCGTCGATGACGAGGACGTCGAGGCGGGCGAGCTTGGTGAGCACGCGGACGTAGGTACCATCGGCCCGGGCCAAGAGGAGCTCGTGAAAGAGACGCGACGCGCGCCGATAGAGGGCGCGATAGCCCTTGCGGCAGGCTTGGTGCGCCAGGGCGCAGGCCACGAAGCTTTTCCCGACGCCGGTGGCGCCGACCAGGATCACGTTGTGATGTTCCTCGACCCAGCGGCAGGTGGCGAGCTGCCGGATCATGGCCTTGTCGAGCTCGCGGCGGGCCGGATAGTCGATGGCTTCGAGGCACGCCTGCGGGAGCTTGAGTTTCGCCTCCTGCAGCGCGCGGCCGAGGCGTTTGTTTTCGCGCGCGATCCACTCGGCCTCGACGAGCAGGCCCAGGCGCTCGTCGAAGGCGAGGGCGGTGGCGTCGGCGTGCTGCTGTTGGTCGGTCCACGCGGCGGCCAGGGCGTCGAGCTTGAGGGCGTGGAGTTTCTCGAGCGTGGGCGCAGTGAGCATCGGCGCTCCTTCACTGGTAGTAGGCCCGTCCCCGAAGATGTTCGTGGACCGGCGTGAGGGTGAGCTGCGGCGAGGGTGCGGGCGGGGCGAGCCGGTCGAGGCCGTGCTTGAGGATCGAGTCGACGTGGCGGTAGGAGCGCGCGTCGACCGCGACGGCGCGGGTGCAGGCGGCCTCGAGCCGCGCGGGACCATCGCGCTTGGCCAGCCGCAAGATGCCAAGGCACGAGCGATAGCCCTGCTCGGGATGCGGCCGATCCGCGAGGATCGCCTGCACCAGGGCGGCGGTCTGCGGGCCGATCGTGCGGGCCCAGTCGATGAGGCGCGAGGGGGACCACTCGAGGTGGTGCTGGTGGGCCTTCGGCATGTGAGCCGGGTCGGTGGTGTGCTGACCACGGACGGCGCTCCGGGGATGGGCGGCGATGCGCTGGCCGCGGTGGAAGATCTCGACGGTGGTCGCGGTCAGGCACGCGTCGACGTGCTCGTGCACGAGCGCCTAGGGGACGGAGTAGTAATGCCCGTGGAGTTCGATGTGATAGTCGATGTTCACGCGGGCGCCGATCTTCCAGTCGCTGTAGACGAAGGCCTCCGCGGGGAGGGGGCGGAGCGCGGGCTGGTCCAGGCGCTCGAAGAGCTCGCGGCGGCTGGCGCGGTAGAGGCGCATCGGCCGCGCGTTGAGATCGGCGAGGAGCTCGGCGATCCGCGCGTTGAGGGCGACGAGGGAGAAGAAGGTCTCGTGCCGGAGACGGGCGAGGATCCACCGCTCCACGATTTGGACCGCCACTTCGATTTTCGCTTTATCCCGTGGCTTCGCCGGGCGCGCCGGCAGGATGACGGTGCCGTAGTGCTGCGCGAAGGCGTCGTACGTCCGCTGCACGCCGGGCTCGTAGCGACACGGGACGACGACCCCGCTCTTGAGCTGATCGGGCACGATGGCCTCGGTCACGCCGCCAAAGAACTGGAACGCGCGCTGGTGGCTCGCGACCCAGTCCGGGACTTGCTGCGTGCGCGTGGCTTCCGCGTAGGTGTAGTTGGAGGCGCCCAGCGCGGCGACGAACAATTCGACCGCGAGCACCTCACCGGTGGTGGCGTCCACGATCGTGGGCTTCTTTCCGGCGTAATCGACGAACAGCTTGGCGCCGGCGCGATGGACCTGGCGCATCGAGAGGCCGCGGCGCCGGAGCCAGCGGCGGTAGACCTCACAGAACTGGGTGTAGCGGTAGCCGTCCGGATGCTGCTCGAGATATTCGAGATGGAGCAGTTCGAGGGTGACGCCGGGCCGGCGCCGCTCGGCATGCAGGTAGGCGCAGTCGGGGACGGCGCGATGACGCGTGGGCGGGGTCGGCGGTCCGTAGACCCGCGCGTGCAGGACGTCGTCGCTGAGCGCGTCGACCTGAGCCCAGTCGAGCCCGGCTGCGCGGGCGCGCAGCACCGTGGTGCCGACGGCGCCGGTGCTGATCCTCAGGCTCTGCGCCACCTCGCGGTGGGTCCGCCCGAGGCGCCACTTCTGGCGCAGGATCTCCCGTGTCTGGCGCATGGACAGTCGCTCGGTGGCCATCCCTCCCCCTTTCGGGGGGCGGGCGGCCCGGCCGACGGTCCCGCGTCGCTACGCTTCGGCCAGCGCCCTGATCACGATCCTCCGATCCCGGTGATCACGATGCCGATTTTCTTGATCACGATCGACCGATCCCGGTGATCACGATGCTCCGATCTGGCTGATCACGATGGGCCGAAGCGCGCACTTTCTCCGCCATCTCGCGCGCCACGTGCGCGGTCCCGTCGTCCTCGTCTGGGACCGCGGCCGCTCCCACAAACACCACCTGGTCACGGCGTGGCTGGCGACTCATCCGCGCGGGCACCTCGTCTGGTTTCCGCCTTACGCGCCCGAGCTGAATCCCGTGGAATTGCTATGGGGCTACCTCAAGTACGGCCGTCTCGCGAATCTCGCCCCCGACACCGTCGCGGAGATCCACGGTCACGTGAGCCGCGAGCGGCGGCGGCTGGGCCGACACCCGCAGTTACTGAGGAGCTTCTTCCGCCACTCGGCCTTGCCCTTTCGTGTCTAGTATAGGACATTATTTACGCATGTATCATTAATTAGCGTCGCCCGCACCGTGAGGGCCGGCGCTCGGGGAGGAACCCGATGAGGCGACGAGTGATTCACCCGATGCCGCTCAGCGCCGCGTTGCTCGGCGCGATCGCGATCAGCTGCCTGCTGGTCGTGACAGCTGTGGCGGCGACCGCGCGGGCCGCGCTGAAGGACGCGCGCGGCGTCAGAGTCGGCGAGGCGTCGCTCCAGGACACGCCCGACGGCGTGAAGGTCTCGGCCACGTTGCGAGCTACCGCCTGGTGACCACGCCTTCCATGTGCATGCGATCGGCCGGTGCGAGCCGCCGTTCGAGTCGGCCGGTGGCCACTTCAACCCGACGAATCGACACCACGGTCGCGACAATCCCCAGGGGTAGCACGCGGGCGACATGCCGAACGTTCAGGTGCCCGCGCGAAAAACCGCCCAGATCGAGATCGTCCTGAAGGACGCCACGCTCGATACCGGACCGAATCGTTTGCTCGACGCCGACGGCGCGAGCCTGGTGGTTCACGAGCGCGCGGACGACTACGTGACCGATCCGGCCGGAAACGCCGGGGCCCGCATCGCCTGTGGCGTGATCACGACGCGCTGAGAACGAGGCTCAGCTCGCGCGCTTCTTCGCCCGGCCGCCGTCGCGCCTGGAGGCCGACGTCGCCACAGTCGAGGCGCTGCCCTTCACGGAGCGTCGCGAGACTTCCTTGGCGGCCGCGAGCGTCTCCTTGTCCTTTCGAGAGCGAAGCGCCAGCGAGCCGAGCGTCACGATGCCAGCGAGCACGTTGTCATCGTCGATCACCGGCAGCCGCCCGATCTGGGCCCGCGCCATGGTGTCCATCGCCTGATCGAGACCCCAGTCCGGATGCGCGACCACTGGATCACCAGTGGCGCACTCGCCCACCGGAGTCGACGTCAGATCGGCGCCGACGGCGAGGGCGCGTACGACGAGATCGCGGTCGGTGATCACGCCGCACACCTGACCTTCTTCGACGACCGGAAGAATGCCGACGTTTGCCTGGCGCATGAGCTGGGCGGCCTCGGCGAGCGACGCCGATGGCTCGATCGCGATGACATCGCGGACCATCACATCTCGGATCTTCATAGCTGTCTCCTTTCAGAGAACTTCCTGAGGCCCGTGCGTGACCAACAGTCGATGTCCAACGTCGGTT
>QHSQ01000277.1 GCA_003221615.1 Candidatus Rokuibacteriota bacterium
CGAGATGCCCTGCGGAACGATGTTGAAACGCTCCTGGAGCTTCGGCGAGAGCGGCCCGTCACCCGGGCCCATCGCGTTCGAGCCCATCGGCACCCGCGTCATGTGCTCGATTCCTCCCGCGATGACGACGTCGTACTGGCCCGCCATCACGCCCATCGCGGCGAAGTTCGCGGCCTGCTGGCCCGAGCCGCACATCCGGTCGAGCGTCGTGCCGCACACCTCCACGGGAAGGCCGGCGATCAGCGCCGCGTTGCGCGCGATGTTGAACCCCTGCTCGCCGAGCTGGTCGACGCAGCCGAGGATCACGTCCTCGATCTCGGCCGGGTCGACCTTGAGCCGCGCGACCAGGTCCTTGAGGACCAGCGCGGCCAGATCATCCGGGCGAATGCCCGAGAGCTTTCCGCCTTTTCTTCCAACGGCGGTGCGCACCGCGCCGACGATGACCGCATCCCGCATAGCGACCTCCCAGGAAAACTCGACAATGATTCATCTTACCGGGCCGCCCTGGGTGGTGCAAACGACGCGGGCGCCGTCGCGGCGCTATCGTGCGGCGCGTCGCGGATGTCCGTCGAGCGCGGTGTCTCGACCGCTGCTGCCGGTGAGCCCACTGAACGGGGGCGCGCCCGGAATCGCAGGCAAGGTCACGATCACGGGGGTCGCCCGCATACCGCTCTCACTCGCAGCCGGCGGAGTCTCTGGCGTTCGTGGTGCCGACTCGGCGACGGGCTCTGAGCGCGCCGGCGCCGGCGCGGAGGGGATGGACGGAGCGTCGTTCCGCGGCCGGATGTCCTGGGCCCGCGGTTCGCTCGGGTGTTCGATGGCGGACACACGAGGCGCCTCGGTTCTGGGCGCGGAAATCCTCGGCGGCGGGGCAGCTTTCGCGGTACGCGGCGCGGTCCGCGGCCTCGCCGCGTCGAGCGTCGGCGCTGTCGGCGCTGGCGCGGTCGGCGCCGACGCGCTCGGAGTCGGCGCGCTCGAAGCCGGGGCGTTCGAAGCCGGCGCAATTGGCTGCGGCGCGACTGCAGTCGGCGCCGGAGGCTTCGACGCTGGGAGCGGTTGTGTCACCGAGACGCTGTGGTCGACTGCACGGCTCCGGAGAACCGAGTAACCCTTGGTTAGTATCGGAAGCGACAGGAGTACTCCCGCGGCGATGCCTATTGGAAGCGCGAGCGGCCGAACGCGCTCGCGGAAGGTTTTTGCCGGGCGTACGACCATCGTCGGCGCCGGCTCGGGCCGCGGACCTTCATCGCTTTCTGCAGGCGTCCTCCTGCACCCCGTGCATTCCGGGAGCGCCGCACGGAGCGGCGCCGAGCAGGCGGTCTCGTGTTGCCAGTTCTGTCCGCACTCCGAGCAGTAGTGGAAATGAGGGCCGCGTCGGGCTCCCGGCACCGGTTCCGAATCGGGCTTCGGAAAACACCAGGGACAGTAGGCGGCGAGACTGTCCATGCACAATCCTTCATGGTCCCAGTCGCCGTCGCACAAGTTGCAGTAGTGCGGATGAAGCCCCCGGACGAGTAAGTCCTGTCGGCCACTGCACACGGGACATTCCGCCGCAGCGACGAACGGCAGATCGCCCGTAACCGAGTCATATTCAGGGATTTCGCATGCGACCGCAGACGGTCCCGTGTGCTGCCAGCGATGACCGGCGGTGCATCGGTGCGGGTGCTCGGCGCGCGGCTCCGCGACCACGATCAGATGCCCGCGCGCCGGAGGCCTTCGCGAACAGATTCGTCGTTCGGCCCCAACTTCATCGCCCGTTGAAACGCCGCCCGCGCGTCATCCTTCTGGCCGAGCTTGAGATAACACCATCCCATTCCGACCTGGTACTGGTGCGAGTCGGGCGCGGCCAGGCTGGCCCGGATGAACATGGCCAGAGCTTCGCGGGGACGCTCGAGGTAGTAGAGGCTCCACGCCACCTTGCCCCTCAGGACCGCCACATCAGGAGACTCCCTGCTCAAGAGGCGCCGAGATCCGCTGAGCGCCTTCTCGAGCGGCGGAAGCGCGGCCTCGTAGTTGCCCCGCTCGAACAGGGCCGACCCGAGGCCGTTCGAGGCGTCGACGTAGTCGGGATTTCGGTCCAGCGCGGACCGGAACGAAGCGGCCGCCAGCTGATACCGGCCGGCGCGAAGCCGGCTCCACCCCAGACCGTTGTGGAGGCCCTCCCACGTCGGTTGACGCCGGAGTGCGGTCTTGAACGTGACGGCAGCGCCGCGGTAATCGCCGAGGAAATACTGGGACCATCCTAGCAACGCTCTCGCCTGATCGTGTTCCGGATAGAGGAGCGTCGCCTCGGCGAAGCTGTCGCGGGCCTCCTTGTACTTCCGTTCCTCGAGAAGCGCGCTGCCCCGCGCAAAGCTCGCCTCCGCCTGCATGCTTCGGCGGAAGCTCTCGAACATTCCGGGAGATGAAGTCAGGGCCGCCGACGAAGCCGACGCAACCTGAGCCGAGCGATCTTTCGCTTCGTCGACCGCCTCCCAGGCGCGTTCGGCGGCGTCGCGCGCGCGAATTGCTTCCTTCCGGACGATGACGGCGGCGTCGGGCGCCGGGGAATTAGCGGCCCGAGCCGCCGCCTCGGCCGCGCGCGATGCTTCCCGGGAAGCCGCGGCGGCAATACGCGCGGCGTCCCTGGAGGCCTCCGCGCCCGCGACTAGGGCGTCCGCCGACGGAGAGGATTGGCCTGCAGGCTGCCCCTCCCCGGCCCGCCGCACCGCTTCCGCGGCCAGCGCCGCAAGCCGAGCGGCCTCCGCCGCGCCCTTGGCCGCGGCCTGCGCGGCCCGTTCCGGCTCCGCCAGGTCGAAGGGCTTGTTACGGATGATTCCGGCACGACTCACGTCGGGCGCCGCGGGCCCGCCGGCACCACTCACGCCGGCGCCACCCGAGCCCGCGCCAGGCCCACTGCCAGCAGGGCCCGCCGCACCGCTGATACCGACGCCGGCACCACCGGGCCCCGCTGAGCCGCTTACGCCTACTCCTCCCACGCCGGCGCCCGCAGCCGCACCGCTACCACCCACCCCAGCCGAGCCACTGACGCCGACACCGCCAACGCCGGCGCCCGCAGCCGCGCCGCTACCATCCACCCCAGCCGAGCCGCTGACGCCGACACCGCCGACGCCGACGCCGGCAGCCGCGCCGCTACCACCCGCCCCGGCTGAGCCACTGACACCGACACCGCCGACGCCGACCCCGGCCGCAGCCCCGACGCCACCGGAACCAGCCCCGCCACTGACTCCGACGCCGGCGCCGGCGGCGGCGGCGCCGCCGCTCACCCCGCCAGCGCCGCTGCCTCCGCTACTTCCCGCACCCGCGGCGTAGGCGGTGCCTACGCCGGAGACGACTTGCATGGTCGCGACGATGGGCATGGAGAACAGCACGAGCGCAGAAACGACGACGAGAAAGCGCGAGGCGGGCGACAGGTGGGTCATGACGAGTACCCCCAATTCAGCGATTAGCGTCGGGCTCCCGGCGCGAGCTCCACGAACAACTCCTTCATGCCGCCGGCGATGACCGGCGGTGCATCGGTGCGGATGCTCGACGCGCGGCGCCGTGACCACGATCAGATGCCCGCGCGCCGGAGGCCTTCGCGAACAGCTTCGTCGTTCGGCCCCAGCTTCATCGCCCGTTGAAACGCCGCCCGCGCGTCATCCTTCTGGCCGAGCTTGAGATAACACCATCCCATTCCGACCTGGTACTGGTGCGAGTCGGGCGCGGCCAGGCTGGCTCGGATGAACATGGCCAGAGCTTCGCGGGGACGCTCGAGGTAGTAGAGGCTCCACGCCACCTTGCCCCTCAGGACCGTCACGTCAGGAGACTCCGTGCTCAAGAGGCGCCGAGATCCGCTGAGCGCCTTCTCGAGCGGCGGAAGCGCCGCCTCGTAGTTGCCCCGCTCGAACAGAGCCGTTCCGAGGCCGTTCGAGGCGTCGACGTAGTCGGGATTTCGGTCCAGCGCGGACCGGAACGAAGCGGCC
>QHSQ01000278.1 GCA_003221615.1 Candidatus Rokuibacteriota bacterium
CTCTCCCAGGACATCATCGCCGCCGCGGCGCAGATCCGCGCGCTCGTGCCGCTGGCCCTGGATGCCATGCAGACCGAGCACGAGGCCGACCGCACCACGAGCATCATGATGAGCCGGGCGCTGGTGCAGGCGTGCGAGCTCACCGGCGACATGCTCCAGCGGATGATCTCGCTCTTCGAGGGCCTGCGGGTGTTCCCGGAGCGGATGCGGGAGAACCTCGACCTCTCGGGGGGTCTCATCATGGCCGAGGCGCTCATGCTCGAGCTCGGCAGGCAGATCGGCCGACAGCGTGCCCACGACGCGGTGTATGACGCCGCGCAGGCCTCGGTGAACCAGACACGGCCGTTCCGCGAGACCCTGGCCGAGGATCCGCACGTGAGCGCGGGGCTCACGGCCTCGCAGGTCGACGCGCTGCTCGACCCCGCGCGCTATACCGGGCTCTGCCGCCAGTTCGCCGAGCGCGGCGCCGCGCGCGCGCGCGAGGTCGCCGGCGCGATCGGGCGTCGCTAACCGGCTTCTTCGACCTAGTTCGCCTTGAGCTTCACGTCCTCGTAGGGGCCCGAGAACGGGAACCCGGTGATCAGCCCGAGCCCGGATTCTTCCACCCGTGGCCCGAAGCCGCCCATCGCCGCGAGCTGCCAGATCGGCGCGAACATCGCCTTCTCGTGGACGAGCTGCTGGATGCGGTGGAGCATCGCCTCACGACGCTTGCGATCGAGCTCGGGGCCCTGCTCGCGGAAGAGCCCGTCGATGTCGGGATAGCTGCCGTACACGTAGGCGCCGCCTCCGGCCACGAACGCCTCGAGCCGGGTCGGCGCGCTGCCGAACGCGGCACTGGCGCTCAGCACGAGGTTCTTGAACGTCTTCTCGACCTGTCCCTTGTTGTAGGCCGCTCGCTCGAGCGGCCGGAGCTTCACGCGAATGCCGGCGGCCTGAAGATCGTTGGCCACGGGCTCGGCGATGCCCACGTGCACGGCGTCGCAGGTGAAGTCGCCCGCGTCGAGTCCGTTGGGATATCCCGCCTCCGCGAGCAGCTGCTTGGCGCGGGCTCGGTCGTAGGCGATGACGGGCGGCTGCCAGAAGAACTCGAAGTTCGAGGGAATCATGCTGTACGTCATGCGCGAGAAGCCGAGCGTCTCGGCCTGATTGATCGCCTGCCGGTCGATCGCGTGATTCGCCGCGAGCCGGACCCGCCGATCGTGCCAGGGGGATTTCGGATCCCACTGCTCGACGAAGTAGACCCAGTAGGAATTGTTCGCGAGCGAGGGTTTGAGCGTGAGCCCCGGCGTCCGCCGGAGCTCCTCGCCGAGCGAGGCCGTCATCCAGTAGCTGACGTCGATCTCACCCCGCTTGAGGGCGGCGAAGCGGGTGGACGGGTCCGGGATCGTCCGGAAGACCAATCGCTTGACCTGAGGGGTTTTCCGCCAGTAGCGGTCGACGGCCTCCAGCACGAGCTCCACGCCCGGCGTGAACGAGACGAACCGGTAAGGGCCGGCGCCGATCGGCAGCTTCTTGAACCCTTCGTCGCCGACCTTCTCGACGTATTTCTTCGGCACGATCCACCCGGCGCCCGTCGCGCTCGAGTAAAAGGTGAGGAAGTCCGGCCACGGCGCCTTGAGGCGAAAGCGGACCCGGTTCGGGGCCGGCGTCTCGACCGCCGCCACGCGTTCCCTGAACGCCTTGTTCGCCGCGCCGCGGTAACGCTCGAACGAGAACTTCACGTCCTCGGCGGTGACCGGATCCCCGTTGTGGAACCTGGCTTCCTTCCGGATGACGAACTCGTAGGCGAGCCCGTCCGCCGAGGTGGTCCACGACTCGGCCAGGCTCGGCGCCAGCGGGTTGCCCGGGAGCGGCTTCACCATCGCGTCGTGCAACGCGTACATCACCATGAACGGCGTCACGATCCCGGTGGTCTCCGCGGGGTCGAACCAGGTCGGGGCGAGGGAGATGTGAATCCCCCAGGTCATCTGACCTTCCGGCGCCGCTTCGGCGCTTGCTGCGCCACCGACCAGCATCATCAGCACGAGCACCGCCATCGCGGTGCCGCGGGTTCTTCTCATGACGACGCCTCCTCGGCCCTAATGCTCGAGCCCCAGGACGATCTGGGCGTTATGGTGAAGAATCTTGTCCACGTCCTCGGCCGGCAAGATCGACTCGCGGAGATAGAAGAAGTTCTGCCGGTACGTCTCGAACGCGAGGAGGACGGGGTAGTCGCTGCCGGCCACCAGGTGATCGGCGCCGAACGCCTTCCAGGCACACAGGAGCGCGGCCTGCGAGCCGTGACCGACGATGTCGTAGTAGAAGCGCCGCGCGGTCACGCTCGGGCGCTCCGGCAGATTCGGGTGCTTTTGCGGCACCTGATTGTCGAGACGCTGGAGCAGCATCGGGATGATGCCGCCCAGGTGCGGGACCACGTACTTGATGTTCGGGAAGCGCTCCGGCACGCGCCGGGCGATCAGGTGCAGGACGATCGCGGCGTCCTCGAGCGAGGCGCCGACGGAGACGGTGAAGCCGTAGTCGTTGATCATCGGCGAGCAGATGCCGTTCTGAACGGGGTGATAGTTCAGCACGGTCCGGCGCCGGTTCATCTCCTGGTAGAGCGGCTCGAACTCCGCCTCGGCGGTCGAGCGGTCGAAGCAGGAGCACGTCATCGAGACGCCGAGCATACCGAGCTGATCGAGGCCCCGTTCCATTTCGCGCAATGACGCGTCGATGTGGGGCAGCGGCAAGGACACGACCGCGTTGAAGCGGCCGGGATACTTCCGCGCGAGATCGGCGTAGGCATCGTTGATGAGGCGCGCCGCGGCGACGGCGTCGGCCTCTTTCTCGGCATAGGGCGGGCTCGCCGCCGGCGAGAGGACCTGTAGCTGCACCTCGGCCTCTTCCATCTGCTGCAGGCGTTTCTGGATCCCGGCGAGATCGTCGTT
>QHSQ01000279.1 GCA_003221615.1 Candidatus Rokuibacteriota bacterium
ACCCAGCCTCACTGGGGGTTAGTCATCAATGAAGCGCCAGCCCGTCATCACCGGACTCGGGATCGTCTCGCCCATCGGCATCGGCGTCGACAAATTCTGGGAAGCCGCGCTGGCCGGCCGCTCAGGCATCGGTCGCCCAACGCTGTTCGATGGATCGAAGTTGCCAGCTGAATGTCGAATCGTTGGCGAAGTCCACGACTTCAACCCACTCCAGTGGATGCATGCCCGCGAGATTAAGACTGCAGCTCGATTTAGCCAGTTCGCGGTGGCCTCAGCGAAGATGGCGCGAGCTGATAGTCTCCTTGACGCGGCCGGTATTCCGGCAGATCGCATCAAAGTCGCGATCGGCACATCACTAAACGGCCACATCGATGTCGCGCAGCCAAACTACGAGTCCTTTCTTCGTGGTAGCCAAATCTCCCCATGGGCAGCACTTGAGTTCCCAGCACATGCGGCAACATCTCACGTCGCGATCCATGCGGGAGCAACAGGCCAAACAACAACCTTCGCTACAGCATGCGCGGCAGGCTTGGATGCCATCGGCTGGGCAGCAGAACAGATCACCCACGGGAATGCAACGGCAGTCGTCGCAGGCGCGGCCGAAGCACCTCTCTCCGAATTCATGTTGCGAGTGTTCCAATCGGTCGGCGTGCTTTCGAAATGGCAAGGACCTCCGGAAGAAGCAAGCCGACCGTTTGAAATGTGGCGCTCAGGGCTTGTTCTCGCGGAAGGTGCCGCGGCGATCACAGTGGAATCACAAGAGTTAGCACGAGCGAGAAACGCTCCCGTTTACGCCAAGATACTCAGCACCGCGAGCGCCAACGAAGGTGCACACTTGCGGAAAGTCGACGAAACCGGCGACTCAGTTGCTCAGGCGATCGAGAGGGCTCTTCGAATCGCCGACTTAGCGCCGCGCGACATCGATCTCATTTGCGCCCATGGGAATTCAATGCAGGACTATGACGCCGCCGAGACTGCCGGAATCAAGCGGGTCTTTGGCAGCCACGCATGGAACATGCCCATATCGTCTCCCAAATCGATGTGTGGGCAAGCCCTGGCCGCGAGTAGCGCAATGCAGGTCGTTGTAGGTTGTCTCTCTTTGCGAGACCAAGCTGTCCCGCCAACTATCAACTACGAGACGGCAGATCCTCAGTGTGATCTTGACTACGTCCCGAACACCTACCGCACTGCGCGAGTGCGTACAGTGCTCGTCCATTCGCACAGTCTGGGAGGGGCGCATCTCGCGATGATTCTCGGCGCCCCGGACTGAGGCAAGACTCGCTGTGCCCTTCGTTCCGCTCCTTGCGCTCGTAGCTCTCCTTCTGGCGCTTGCGGGGTTCGTCTGGCTTGCTCGACCCAACAGTGCCATCAATAGGTGGTTCGCGACATTTACTCTCTTTGTCGCGGTCTGGGTGCTTGGCATTTCAGGACTACAGAGCGGCGTGCACCTCGATGCCTGGGCTCGTGTCACGTTTGCCGCCGCCACCCTGATTCCAGCCTCATTTCTGGCTTTCATGCGTGCTTACCCGAGCCCGAGCAGTTGGCCGTCGACGGCCCTCCTTCGAGGGACTCTAGTGCTTGCCGGTGCGATCGCCGTCTTGTCACTCTCGACACCACTTATGGTTTACGACACCACTCTGACACCAGCCGGCCTCACCAGACAGACAGGACCTCTGTACACCATTTTCTTTATCTACTTTCTCGTTACATGGGTGGCCGCAATCGTCGTATTTGCTTTCAAATGGCGCGTTTCGCGCGGTCTGGCAAGCGCACAGCTTCAATATCTCGGCGCCGGGATTATCCTGTCTGGTGTTGGAGGAATCTCCGCGAATCTGCTCTTGCCCATGGCAACAGGTCGCTCAACCTATAGCTGGATTGGTCCGTATTTCAGCCTGATTCTGGTCGCCATGGTCGGCCACGCGATCATTCGTCATCGATTGATGGATCTTCGGCTGTTCATTAGTCGTGGTCTCGCCTACGCCCTCGCCATGGGAATCGCGTCTGCTCTCCTAATCTCTGGCGCTAGGCTAATCTCACCAACGTGGGAAGCTGAGACGCTGTTCGTGAACCCCAATCTTGTTGTCGTTACTATCGTCGCGCTCGCTCTGCTTTCCAGTCCTGCCCAGCGCTTCATTAGTCGCCTCGTTGATCCGTATCTTTATCGAGGCATTGAGCATTCTGTGGCGCTCCGGGGCGCGACACGTCGCTTGAGTCGCCTGATGCAGCCCGTGGAGCTTGCCTCGGAGCTTCGGCAGGTTCTTGCGGAAGTATTGGTACCGGAGTCTTTCACACTCTTAGTGAAGTCATTTCCGACTGACTCCTTCGAACGGCTTTCAATCGATGACACACCACTGCCGGATGTTGACCCGCACCTGCTGGCCGCACTTCACGCTAAGCAACCAGATACGTCAGTAATTGTGGTCAATCCGACCGAAGAAACCGGCGACACGAAATGGACACATGCGGCGCTTCGAGCCGGTGGCGTCGAAGTCATTGTGACTCTTGGTCGCCGCGGTCAATTACTAGGGATTGTTCTCCTCGGTCCACGCCGCAGCGGGGACGCATACTTCAAGAACGACCTCGGCTTCATCGAATCCGTCGCTGACCTCGCCTCAATCGCCCTCGAGAACGCACTCTTGTATCGGCAACGCATTCAGATGCTCGAATACTCCGATCGACTCCTGGAATCTCTCGACTCCGCAGTCGTTGCCATCGATGTTGACGGACGGATCACCAGCTTTAACCCAGCAGCGACAAAATTGCTGGGATTGAGTGATGAGTATCACGGCGCGCTCATGCATGTCCTACCGTCGGAAATCGGCTGGGCTCTGGTCCTCGCGCTCAGCGGAGGATGGCATCCACGAGAAGTGGAGGTCACTATCGATCACGTCGTGCGTGGGATCCTGCACGTAATCCTATCGACTGCAGTTCTGCATGACGACCAAAAGCGAGTATCCGGAGCCTTAGTTGTTGTGACTGACCTGTCAGCAGTCAAGGCCCTCGAGAGAAATCAGCGTCGGGTTGAGCACCTGGCGATCATGGCTCGTTTTTATGCAGGCATTGCCCATGAAATTCGCAATCCGCTAGCCGCCATCTCCAACTTGATCGCAATGCTCCCTGATAGATTCGATGATCCCGAATATCGGGATACAGCTGTTCGACTGCTTCCGATGGAAGTCTCGCGAATTGTCCGACTCGCTGAGCGCCTCCGCTTAATGGCCCCAAGCGAGGGAGGGAAGCTCAGCGTTGTATCCATACCCCCACTGCTTCATGACATTGTGGCCATTCACTCACCCACAGCGCACGAGCAGCAGGTGAAGATTGAGCTGCATTGTGCGGATGAGTTGCCAAAGATCCAGGGCGATCCGGGTCAACTAGTCCAGCTTTTCGTGAATCTCCTCAGAAACGCCGTCGAAGCGATGCCGGACGGAGGGACCGTTACCATCGAGGCCGATCGCTCGAAAGGCCGTGTCGGCGCAGCCTCGGTCATCGTTCGGGTCCTCGATGAGGGCGTCGGAATCGATCCTTCTGTGCGCCCCAAGATTTTCGATCCCTTCTTCACAACGAAACCATCCGGAACTGGTCTCGGGCTCTCGATTTGTCGAGAGATTGCCGATTTTCATCGGGCTCGTTTGGCGCTGCTGCCTAGATCGCTCTTGGATGGCGGAACTGTGGCCGAGGTCGAATTCCCTAGCTTGCCCTTGGAGCCATCGCCCACATGATTCAGATATCACTCTGCTTAGTTTCATGCATGGTCCTTGGCCTAGGGTTGCTTGTTTGGCGCGCACGGCCCGAAGCTCCCTCGAATCGCTCATTTGGGGCATTCACCCTCTTCAGCGCGATCTGGATACTGGGAGTTGGTCTCTTCTACTCTGAAACCAATCTCGTCTTCTGGGCAACGACTGCATTCGCGGGAGCCAGCCTTGTCCCGGCCGCTTTTCTATCCTTTGTTCGTTACTACCCAACACCCACGAGATGGTTGGGTCCATGGGCTCTGCGCCTGAACTTTTCTGTCGGATTGTTCTTCGCCGTTGTTTCTCTTACGACGCGCCTGATCGTAAAAGATGCGCGGATTACGTCGACAGGGCCGGCTAGAGAGACAGGTGCGCTCTACCCACTCTTTGCCGCGTACTTTCTTGTCGCCTGGCTTGCCGCTCTAGTCGTTCTGCTCTCGAAGTGGTCGCGGGCTCGCGGTCTAGCCAGGGTCCAACTCCACTACCTCGCTTTGGGCTTCGCGGTGAGTACTAGTGGTGGCATCGCCGCGAATCTCGTCCTCCCAATTCTTACGGGCATTACTAGCTACAACTGGATCGGGCCGCTCTTCTCCCTAGCTTTCGTCGCCCTGATCGCGCACGGAATCATTCGCCACCGTGTGATGGATGTTCGTTTGGTTATTCACCGTGGCTTGACGTTCACGCTCGCACTGGCGGTATCGCTAGT
>QHSQ01000071.1 GCA_003221615.1 Candidatus Rokuibacteriota bacterium
CGCTCAATGAAGCAATGCGCGACCCGAGCTCGAGAGCCCAGAACCCGAGAAACCTGGCCGCGTCACGATGTCGACCTCAACGAAGAGTTGATGATGCCTGCCGACGCACGTGGAGATGCATGATGGCTACCCGCGCGGCCTCACACCACACGCTCTATCAAGTGTCCACGGCCACCGCGCTGGTCCAAGGGATCTACCAGGGCGCGGTCCGTGTGGGAACCCTGCGCGAGCACGGCGACCTGGGCCTAGGTACGTTCGAGAATCTCGACGGCGAGATGGTCATCGTCGATGGGCAGTTCTTCCAGGCGCGGTCAGACGGTTCCGTCCGCGAATGCAATGATGACGTGCTGAGTCCCTTCGCCGTGATCACCCGCTTCGCCCCCGATGCAGCCGTGACGTTGACGCAGGACCCGGATTTGAGCCATCTGAGCTCCGGGTTCGATCGTCTGAGGCATTCCGACAACATCTTCTTCGCGCTGCGGGTCGACGGGCATTTCGACTACGTGCACGCGCGAGCCATGTGCCGGACCAAGGAGGGGGTGCCGCTGGTCGAAGCCGCCGCGGTTCAACCGGAGTTCGAGTTCCGAGACGTCGAGGGGACGCTGGTCGGGTTCTGGACGCCGGAGTACGCGAAGGCGCTGAACGTGCCGGGTTATCACCTGCACTTCGTCTCGGCCGACCGCACGCGCGGCGGGCATCTTCTGCAGTGTCGCGGGGCCGGCCTGCGACTGCAGATCCAGCGCGAAGGCGACTACCACATTGCGCTACCCGAGACCGAGGACTTCCTGAAGGCGGATCTGCGCCGAGATCCTGCCGCTGATCTCGCGAAAGCGGAGGGGGAGAAGAAGTGAGCACGCCAACCGGAGCGGACTTGCTGGTGAAGAGTCTGGAAGCGCAGGGTGTCGAGTACGTCTTCGGCATCCCTGGCGCGAAGATCGACAAGGTGTTCGACACGCTGCTGGACTCCAGAATCAAGACGGTCGTCTGCCGCCACGAGCAGAATGCGGCGTTCATCGCCGGTGGCATCGGGCGCATGACGGGGAAAGCGGGCGTGACGCTGGTCACCTCCGGGCCCGGCTGCTCGAATCTCGTGACCGGACTCGCCACCGCGAACTCGGAAGGTGATCCCGTGGTCGCGATCGGCGGTGCCGTTCCCATCGCGAATCGCCTGAAGCAGATCCACCAGAGCATGGATACGGTCAGACGATCCACACGACCTGGCCGACGTCGACGTCGGCGTGATCCGGAGCCCGCTCGGCGTGGCGGAGGCGGGCGCGATCTGGGTGACACAGGCGGAACTGGTCGTGAATGCGCTCGGGGTGCTGTCGCAACATCTCGTCGTGCTGCTCGATCCTGCCGCGATCGTGAGCACCATGCACGACGCCTACGACCGGCTCGATCTCGACGCTAGCCCCTACGGGGTCTTCATGGCTGGGCCATCGGCGACGGGAGACATCGAAGGGGTGATAGTCCAGGGGGCCCAGGGGGCGCGGAGCTTGGCCGTCTTCCTCTCTCCGCGATGACGACGATGTTCGCGATGACGGGCTCAGCGTTCGCGCCGATCGACCAGTACTACCTGCTTCAGGCGAGGCAGATGCAAGCGCTTTCGCTCGCCGTGCACATCCCGCTCGTCTGCTTCGGGATCGCCTTCCCGGCCATGGTGCTCTTCGCCGAGTGGCGCTATTTGAAAACCGGCGATCCCCTCTTCCGTACGCTCGCCAAGCGCTGGTCGAACGTCATGCTCTCGCTCTTTGCGGTCGGCGTGGTCACCGGCACGATCCTCAGCTTCGAGCTCGGCCTCCTGTGGCCGGGTTTCATGGCCGCCTTCGGCAGCGTGTTCGGGCTTGGCTTTGCGCTCGAGGGGTTCTCGTTCTTCGTCGAAGCCATTTTCATCGCGATTTATGTGTACGGCTGGGACCGGCTCCCCCCGCGACGGCACTTCCTGACGGGCATTCCGGTCTCGATCGCGGGCGTCACCGGGTCGCTCTTCGTCATCTCGGTCAACGGCTGGATGAACCACCCTGGCGGGTTCGTGCTTCAGAACGGCACCGCCATCGACGCCAACCCGTGGTCGGCCCTGTTCGGCAACTCCTACTTTTGGCACCAGTTCGTGCATATGTATTTCGCCGGCTACATCGTCGCGGGCTTTCTCGTCGCGGTCCCCTATGCGTGGGGCTTTCTCCGTGGCCGCTGGGGCCGCTATGAGCGGACGGCCCTGACGATCGCGCTCTCGGCCGCAGCAATCGCGGCACCATTGCAGATCGTGATCGGCGACTGGGCGGCACGCGAGGTCGCGAAGGCCCAGCCGGTGAAGCTGGCCGCGATGGAGGGACTCGAACGAACAACGGCAGGCGCGCCGATGCACCTGCTCGGCTGGTACGACGGCCAGCAGGTCGTGTACGGGGTCGAGATCCCACGGCTGCTGTCAATGCTCGCGTTAAACGACCCGAATGCGACCGTCCAGGGACTCGAGACGGTACCGCCCACGGTGCGCACGTCGGAGGCCGTGACAGGCGCTCGCGGGATCCCGATCGGCTACGGAACGCTCGTGGCCGTCTACCTCGGCCTCGCTGGCGCCGGCACGTGGTTGCTCCGCCGGCTCGCAAGCGTGCCGATCGAGCTACCCAGTGCAGCCACGCCGTCAACCCGGGAGCTCACCCCGTCGCGCCCGCAGGAGGGGTCCCGTGCTCGCTGACGTCCCGATCGTCTTCATCCTGATCGGCCTCACGGCCTACACGATCCTCGCGGGAGCGGACTTTGGTGCCGGGTTTTGGACTCTCTTCTCCGGGGGTGGACGGACAAATTCGGCGGTAACCCGCGACCACACGCGCCACGCGATGGGCCCGGTGTGGGAGGCCAACCACGTCTGGCTGATCTTCGTCCTGGTCATCTGCTGGACCGCCTACCCGGTCGCCTTCGGATCAATCATGTCCACGCTGTCTGTTCCTCTCTTCGTCGCCGCCGTCGGGATCATCCTCCGCGGAGCCTCCTACGCGCTGCGCGGCCAACTCGACGCGGCGCCGCAGCGGCGATCCATCGAGAACATCTTCGCGCTCTCGTCGATCTTCACCCCGTTTGCGCTCGGCACGGTCGTCGGCGCGATCGCTTCCGACCGTGTCCCCGTCGGCAACGCTCGAGGCGATCTCGTGGCGAGCTGGCTGAGCCTAACCTCTGTCCTGATCGGCGCGCTGGCGATCGCCACCTCGAGTTACCTGGCCGCGGTGTACCTCGCCGCCGACGCCCGCCGCCTCGGCGAGCGGATGCTGGAGTTCGACTTTCGGGCGCGTGCCCTGCGGGCCGCGGTTCTCGCCGGAGCGCTTGCGCTCGCGGGTCTCGTTGTCGTGCGCTACGACGCTCCGCCGCTCTTTGCCGGGCTCCGGTCTGGAGGCGGCCTTGCCATGGTCGGCCTCTCCGCCACCGCCGGGCTCTTGACGCTCGGGCTTGTCTGGCGCAGCCGCTTCGGCGCGGCGCGCGTCTCCGCCGCGCTCGCCATCGCAGCGATCGTCGCCGGCTGGGCGGTGGCGCAGCAGCCGCGCTTCCTGGCCGGGCTCACGATCGGCCAGGCGGCGGCGGACCGGTCGACGCTCATCGCCGTCGTGATCAGCGTCGCCTTGGGCGCGATCGCCCTCGTCCCCTCGCTGATCTTGCTGTTCAGCCTGTTTCTTGGCGGCTACCTCGACTCGGGCGGGGGCATGCGCGCACCCGTCCTCGTTGTGTCAAACGCCGGCGTGACGAAGCAGCCTCGGTCGCTCGGAGCGTTCGCCCTCGCGTGCCTCCTCGTCGGCGTTGCGCTGACGGTCTTGGCCGATTCCGGCTGGGCCCACGCGCTCGGAATCACCAGTTTGTACGCGTTCGCCGTATCCGCCTTCGTTCTCGCCGCCATGGTCGATCAGTAGGGGTCGGGCCGTTGTCGGATGAATCGATCTCTCGCATTGTTGCAGCAAAGTCGGCGCCCTGGATGGGCGCGACCCCGGGTTATGGTGCAGCCCGGCGGACCCCACGTTGAATGAAAAGATGAACAGAGGAGGGGGTTACGTGAGCAACACACGAAAGGAAACAGATAGCCTCGGCGTGGTGGAAGTGCCGGCGGACAAGCTCTGGGGTGCTCAGACGCAGCGCTCCCTCGAGCATTTCAGCATCGGCGAGGACTTGATTCCGCGGGAGATGATCACCTCGTATGCGATCTTGAAGAAAGCCGCTGCCGCAGCCAACCATGCCGGCAAGCGGCTCGACGATCAGCGGTACACGTTGATCGTGGAGACGTGCGACGAGATCCTCGCCGGCCAGCACCACGACATGTTCCCGCTCCATGTGTGGATGACGGGCAGCGGCACCCAGTTCAATATGAACGTGAACGAGGTGATCTCCAACCGCTGCTGCCAGCTCGCGGGCACGCCACTCGGGAGCAAGACGCCGGTGCACCCCAACGATCACGTGAATATGGCTCAGTCGTCGAATGATTCATTTCCGTCGGCGATGTATATCGCGGCGGCGGTCAATGTGAAGCAACGCCTGGTGCCTGCGGTACAAGCCTTGCACGATGCCATCGATGCGAAGGCGCAGGCGTGGAGGGATATCGTCAAGATCGGCCGCACCCACATGCAGGACGCCACCCCGCTGACATTGGGCCAGGAATGGTCCGGTTTTGCGGGGATGTTGGCCGATGATCTGGAGCGGATCGAGGCCGCGCTTCAAAATCGCCAATGACGTTCGCCTGATGTCGTGTGGGCCGCGCGCCGGATTTGCCGAATTAGCGATCCCGGAAAATGAACCGGGCTCATCGATCATGCCCGGCAAGGTCAACCCGACCCAGTGTGAAGCACTCACCATGATTGCGGTGCAGGTGATGGCCAATGACGTCGCGGTGGGCTTTGGCGGCGCGAGCGGCTATCTCGAAATGAACGTCTACAAGCCCCTGATCATCTTCAACGTTACCCACTCGATCACAATCATGACCGACGGCTGCACGAACTTCCGCAAGTTTCTCATCGAAGGCACGAAGCCGAATCTGACGAGGATCAAGGAATACGTGGATCGCTCCCTGATGCTCGTGACGGCGCTCGCACCGGTGATTGGCTACGACAAGGCATCGAAGATCGCGCACTACGCGATGGACAACGATCTCACCCTGAAAGTAGCGGCCCTCAAGCTCGGTTTCGTCACGGAAGAGGAGTTCGACCGCGTTGTCGATCCGGCAAAAATGGTCAAGCCCTACGTCGCGGCAGCCCTATAAACAATGAGGTACATCCAATGACACCACCCTCATCCCCAAACCATCCCGATGTCGTTCTTGTCGGTGCGGGCATCATGAGCGCTACGCTGGCAGTGATCCTAAAAGAACTTGATCCCAGGCTGAAAATAGAGATCTACGAAGTTCTGGGTAGCGCGGCGCAGGAAAGCTCGAATGCGTGGAACAACGCCGGCACCGGCCATGCAGCCCTCTGTGAGTTGAACTACACTCCACAGGAACCTGACGGTCGTATCGACATTTCAAAGGCTCTACAGGTCAACACCGAGTTCGATCTTTCCCGTCAGCTCTGGGCCTATTTGGTGAAAAAGGGAGCGATCAAAGACCCGCGGTCCTTTATTCATCCGGTACCCCACTTCAGTTTTGTGCGCGGCGCGGAAAATATCGCGTTTCTCAAGAAGCGCTTCGAGGCTCTCTCCGCCCATCACTGTTACCATGGGATGGAATATTCCGATGACAAGACGCAGATCAAGAAGTGGATCCCGCTGGTGATGGAAGGCCGCAATCCAAGCGAGGACATTGCGGCGACGCGCATGCTGACCGGTACGGACGTGGATTATGGTGCTCTTACCAAGGATCTTCTCGATTCCCTAAGGAATAGAGAAGGATTCTCAATCCACTTTTCCAATCGAGTGCAAGATCTGCGCCGTGATGGGGACCTATGGAGTGTGCGGGTTAGGAATGAACAAAGCGGTGAGCACTGGGATGTCCCAGCCAAATTCGTTTTCATCGGTGCCGGCGGCGGATCGCTGCGGCTGTTGCAAAAATCCGGGATTCCCGAGGGACGGGGCTACGCCGGGTTTCCGGTGAGTGGGATCTGGCTTCGCTGCGACGATCCTGAGGTGGCTTCCCGCCACGATGCCAAGGTCTACGGTAAAGCCTCGGTAGGATCACCTCCGATGTCCGTACCCCATCTCGATACGCGCCACATCGAAGGCAAGGTCTCTCTGCTGTTCGGGCCTTATGCGGGCTTTTCGACGAAGTTTCTCAAGCATGGATCGTATCTGGATCTCTTCGGCTCCATCGACCCGGAAAACTTGCTGCCGCTGCTGGCCGTCGGCAGGGATAACCTGGCGCTCACCGAATATCTGATAGGCCAGGTTCTCGAGTCCCCAGAAGAGCGGTTCGCGGCGCTCCGCGAGTTCTTTCCAAATGCAAAGCAGGAGGATTGGAGGGTCGAAGTAGCAGGCCAGCGCGTGCAGATCATCAAGAAGGATCCAACACACGGCGGCGTCCTGCAATTTGGCACCGAGCTTGTCAGCGCGGCCGACCGTTCCATCGTCGCCATGCTGGGTGCTTCACCTGGTGCGTCCACTGCCGTATGGATCATGATTGAAGTCATCGAGCGCTGCTTCCCAGAACATTTGAAGGACGGATGGCGGGTCAAACTGAAGGACATCATTCCGTCGTACGGTCAATCCCTTGTCGAGAATGCGGCCCTTTGCAAGCAGGTGCGGGCCGAGACGGCGACCGTATTGAACATCAAGGACATACCACAATGATCCGGGCATATCGTCTCTATACGGGCTCTGACGGAAATTCCCACGTGGAACGTGGGAGCGTGAGCGGAGGGGAATTGGTCGAAGCAGAATCCATCCTTTTCAAGGAAACGCCCGCACATTCATCGTTTGACTGGCACAATGATCCGATCCCTCAGTACGTCATTACGTTGGCTGGCGTCCTCGAATTTTCAACAGTAGGCGGCGAGACCTTCACGGTCCATCCGGGTGATGTCCTGCTGGCCGTGGATCACACCGGCTCAGGCCATAAGTGGCGTCTAATCAACGACCAGCCATGGAAGCGGGCGTATGTGGTGTTCAAGGAAGGGGCGGATACGCGTTTCATACCAGATCGCACATAGCGCCGCGTTGTGGATCGATGTCGGTCATAACGATCGCGATGCCGTCAAGCTCGGCAATTCCGGACCCGGGCGGTGATGAGTTTGCAGGAACTGTCCGATCTCGTTCTCACCTGCGCTCGAGTCTTGCACGCCAATGGCCAATCCACGGACGAGATGATGGCGGCCGCCGAGCGGCTCGGCAGAGGACTCGATGTGCGCGTCAGGATCATTCCTCGTTGGGGAGAGCTGCAACTTCAGGCCGAGGAGAAGGGCGCCCGGTTGGTCTCCGTCGCCCCGGCCGATCCCACCGGCGTGGATATGGCTCGTGTGGCCTCCGCCATGCGAGCGATCGATGAGGTCAGCGCTGGCCGTCTTGCGCTACCTGCCGCAGAGGAGGCGATCACTGCGATTTCGCACGCGCCGCCGGCGCCGACCTGGCTGTTCACCCTAGCCGCGGCGGCGGGCGCCGCGGCGCTGTCGGTGCTCTTTGGAGTCGAGCATCTAGCCGCCGTAGCGCTCATCGTCGCCAGCGCCGCGGTGGGTGCCGTTCTGCGTCGCACCCTGGCGCAGTACAGCACAAACCCCTTGCTGCAGCCGCTCGGCGCGGCGCTGCTCGCTGGCATTATCGGCGCGATGGCGGCGCGCTATGGGCTGAGTTCGTCACTGCGTCTCGTCGCGGTCTGCCCATGCATGATTCTCGTGCCGGGGCCGCATGTGCTCAACGGGATGATGGACCTCGCCGCGCTTCGCGTACATCTCGGGGCGTCCCGTCTGATCTACGCCGGCCTCATAGTTCTCGCGATTGCAGTCGGATTGCTCCTTGGACTGGGCCTTCTCGGGGTCTCCTTGCCGGTGGGTCAGCCCGGCAGACCAGTTCCCGTATGGCTCGACGTGATCGCCGCCGGTGTCGCTGTGGCCGCCTACAGCATTTTCTTCTCGACGCCGTTGCTTATGGTGGGCTGGCCAGTCGCGGTCGGTATGCTGGCTCATGCTCTGAGGTGGTGGACACTGACGACCGTTGGCGCGGGTTCAGCGACTGGCGCGCTCGTTGCGTGTCTGGTCGTAGGGCTGATCCTCACTCCGATCGCTCGCCGATATCATATGCCGTTCGCGGCCATCGGTTTTGCCTCGGTGGTGTCGATGATGCCGGGCGTCCTGTTATTCAAAATGGCGAGCGGCCTCATGCAGCTTGCCAATAACTTGAATACGACCTTGGACCTCTTGAGTGCGACGATCGCCGATGGCATGACCGCTATCACCATCATTTTAGCGATGGGCGTTGGCCTCATTGTTCCGAAGGTCGCCATCGAGGCGCGGCTGGCCATGTGTGAGGGACCGGCTAGACCTAGAGCGTGAAGGGCACCCGTCGGAGTGTCAAGCGGCGAGAACGCGTAGCATTGCGCATCGGAGGAAACCGTGATGGCGAAGATGAAAGTGGCACAGATAGCGAAAGCCGGCGCGGACTTCGAGATCGTCGAGCGTGAGATCCCGCAGCCCGGGCCCGGGCACGTGAGGATCCGCGTGCAGGCGTGCGGAGTCTGTCACAGCGATGTGCTCACCAAGGAAGGCGGCTGGCCGGGCCTTGTGTACCCACGGGTGCCTGGGCACGAAGTCGCGGGTGTGATCGACGAAGCGGGCCCCGGCGTGACGCACTGGAAGGCGGGTCAAAAAGTTGGTGTCGGCTGGCACGGCGGTCATGACGGGACCTGCCTGGCGTGCCGGCGGGGCGACTTTGTGAACTGCGCGAGCTCAAAGGTCACAGGACTCAGCTACGACGGCGGATATCAGGAGTACATGGTCGCTCCGGTGGACGCGGTCGCACGGATGCCGGAGTCGCTCGATGCGGCAGAAGCGGCGCCGCTCATGTGCGCGGGAATCACGACGTTCAATGCGCTGCGCCACAGCGGCGCTGGGCGTCGGGAATTCCGACCGATTCCGAGGATACGCTACGATTTGCCGAGCTGACGGGCGTGCGACCGATGATCGAGAAGTATGCGCTGGAGCAAGCGGGAGAAGCGTACGCGCGGATGATGAGCGGGAAGGCGCAGTTTCGCGTCGTCCTGACGATGTAGCGTTGCCTCAGAGGCTGTAGACAAGCGGAACGATGACTGAGCCGGGGACGGTCACCGCGCAACTCGAGGAGCTGGAGCGCCGTGGTTTTGGCGCCCATTTCGGGGTGGTGGGCAACGCCGTCCAAGTACTGAATGGAGGCAAGACGTTCAAGTCTGACGAGCTCGCGATCCGGGAGTACTACCGGTTCGAAGGCGTATCGGACCCCGGCGATATGTCCATCGTGTACGCGATCGAGAGCCGAGACGGCACCCGAGGGGTCTTGGTGGACGCCTTTGGCGTCTACGCGACTCCCGCCGTCGGTCTGGCCTTGAGGGACGTGAGGATTCTCCGGCAGGGAACTATCGCTTCGTAGAGACGTTCCTGCGAGCGGAGCCCGAGCTCTCCGTGCGCCCGAATCCGCGCGGAGCTTCCATCCGGGAGAATGCGCCGAGCCTTCACGGTGTCGGCGAGCTGGATCTCGAGGATCTCGCGGATCTGGGCCTGGAGGTGGGGATCCAGCATCGGGAACGCGATCTCGACGCGGCGGTCGAGATTGCGGGGCATCCAGTCCGCGGAGGCGAGCAGGTATTCCGCGTCCTCACCGTTCTGGAAGTATGAGATCCGTGCGTGCTCGAGGTAGCGGTCGACGATCGAGATGACGCGGATCCTCGACGAGAGCCCGGGCACTCCGGGGCGCAGACAACATATGCCGCGCACGATCAGGTCGATCCGCACGCCCGCCTCGCTGGCACGGTACAGCTCCTCGATCAGGCGGCGATCGACGAGGCCGTTCATCTTCGCAATGATCCGCGCGGATCGCCCGGCTCGGGCATGGTCCGCCTCGCGGCGGATGCGCTGGACGAGCCCGTCACGCAAATCCGTGGGCGCGAGCAGCAGGTGGTGGAATCCACGCGGGCGCGCATAACCGGTGAGGAGATTGAACAGCGCGGTGAGGTCCTCGCCGAACGAGTCGCGGCACGTGAAGAGGCCCAGATCGCCGTAGACGCCGCCTGTCCGCACATTGTAGTTCCCGGTGGCGAGATGACAGTAGCGCCGCAGGCCGTCGGTCTCTTGCCGGACGACGAGGCACGCCTTGCAGTGGGTCTTGAGCCCGGCGCGGCCGTAGACGACGTGGGCGCCGACCTCTTCGAGCGTACGCGCCCAGCGGATATTCGCCTCCTCGTCGAAGCGCGCCTGCAGCTCGACGAGGACCGTAACCTCCTTGCCGTTCTCGACGGCCGTGCGCAACGCGTGCGCGATCGGCGAGGCTGGGCTCACGCGGTAGAGCGTCATCTTGATGGCGAGCACCTTGGGATCGATAGCGGCCTCGCGCACGAAGCGAGTGACCGCGTCGAAGGCGTGGTAGGGGTGATGCACGAGAACGTCCCCCGCGCGGATCGCGGTCCAGATGTCGAGCGCGCTCTCGAACGCCGGGACCGGCTGCGGCGGCAGCGGGCGGTCCTTGAGCCTTGGGAGGTCGAGGGCCGTGTAGAGCTGGAAGAGATCCGAGAAGGCCGTGAAGTCCTCGCCCTCGCAAAGGTCCTCGGGCGAGAGCTCCAGCTCGGCGCGCAGCATGGCCAGGACGTCGGATGGCAGATCGGCGTCGTACTGGAGCCGCACGGCCGTGCCGAGGCGTCGCTCACGCACGCCCTCTTCGATGCTGGCGAGCAGATCCTCGGGACCGCCCCGCGCGTGAAGATCCGCGTCGCGCGTGACCCGGATGGTATGGCTCGACAGGACGTCGTCGCCGTTGTAAATGCTCGGCAGGTGCTGACGAATCACGTCCTCGAGCAGCATGAAGACGTGCTTGCCAGTGGAATCGGGCAGCGCGACGAAGCGCGGGAGAACCTGGCTCGGGATGTGGATCACGGAGAGCGAGCTCGCCAGCAGCGCCGACGGCGTCGACGGTCGGACGGAGACCACGAGGCACGGCGAGCGGTTGCCGAGGTACGGAAAGGGATGGCCGGGGTCGACGGCCAGCGGCGTCAGGACGGGTAGCAGCGTGCGGCGGAAGTACTCCTCGAGGAAGCGCTCTTGCTCGTCGCTGGTCTCCTTGGGGCGGAGCAGGAGGATCCCCGCGGCGGTGAGCAGCGGCTGGATCTCGCCGAGAAAGCAGTGGTGCTGGGCATCTACCAGCTCGCGGACTCGGGCCGTCACCGCCTTGATCGTCTCGGCCGGCGTGAGCCCGTCGGCCCCCGGCATCTGATCGCCCGCTTGGATGCGGCGCTTCAGCGCCGCCACCCGCACCATGAAAAACTCGTCCAGGTTCGAGCTGAAGATGGCGAGGAACTTCACCCGCTCGAGCAGGGGCACGCTCGGATCCTGCGCCTCCTCGAGCACGCGCCGATTGAACTCGAGCCACGACAGCTCGCGGTTGACGAACGCGTCCGAGTTCACTCAGCCTCTCCCGCGAAAGGTCTCGCGCACGAGAATGGCGTCTCGAATCCCCCGCGTGCACACCGCGAGCGTCAGATAACCGCCGAAGACCATGAGCTCCTCGATGACGATGGCTCCGGCCAGGATGATGTCGACGCGCTCAGCCTTGAGGCCGCGGATCCTGCGGCGCTTTCGTTGGGAGAGACCTTCGAGTCGCTCGCGGATGGCCGTGACGTCGGACTGGTGGAGCCGCAGCCCGTGGCGGCGCGTGCGGTCGCGACGGGTACGGAGGTGGATGCCGGCCAGAGCGCGGACGGTGCCACCGAGACCCACCACGATCTCGCCACGCGCGGCCGGTGGCAGATCGGCCGAGAGCTGCGTGCGGATCTCGTGACGGAGCGCTCGCAGCTCGCGCGGCGTGGGCGGATCGTGGTGGACAAAACGGCGCGTCGTCCGGACGGGGCCGAGCGACAGGCTCGCCATCGAGACGACCTTGCGGCGCCGCACCCGACTGAGTTGGAGGCTGGCGCCGCCGAGGTCTACGACGAGGCCGTTGTTGAACGACAAGCTCTCGAGGGCGGCGTCGACGCCAAGCCGGGCCTCGTCTCGCGCGCTCAGGACTTGCACGTCGATGCCCTCGTCTCGCCGGAGCGGGTCGAGCAACCCCTCGCGGTTCTCGGCATCCCGAACGGCCGACGTCGCGACCGCGACGATGCGCGGACCGCGACCGTTCGGAGAGTACCGCGCGAAAAAGCGGTGTACGGTCCGCAATGTCGCGTCGATCGCCTTGCGGGGAAGGGTGCCGGGCGCGCCGCCCCCCAGCCGCGTCGGCACTCGCTCCTCGGCGAGAACGCGATAGCCCGTGGTGGGGGTGACTCGGGCGACCAGCAGGCGAACGGCCGTCGAGCCCAGATCGACGACTCCGACCAGTTCGGCCGCCTCAGCCCCGCTGCGACCCGACGTCGGCCCGTTCGTCATATCCGTAACGTCAGTTCAGCCGAGCGCGGAGCCCATGGAGCATTCTCGCCGCGTGCACGTCACGCGGAGCCAGCCGCACTGCCCCCTCGAACTCGAGGAGCGCCAGCCACCAGCGTCCCTGCTTCATGTAGATCCGTCCCAGGTTCAGGAAGGGGAACTGGCGCGGCTCGTAGCGTTTGGCCTGCTTGGCCTTTTCAAGCCACGAGATCGACTCGTCCAGCCTGTCCTGCTGCATCAGGTAGACCCCGATGTCGTTGTACGGATTGCCGAACTCGGCATCGATCTCGATCGCGCGCAGGCACTCCTGGGTGGCCTCCGCCAGGCGACCCTGGAAGCTCATGGCCCACCCCAAGAAGGTATGGGCCTCTGCCGTCGGACACAGCTCGATAGAGTGGCGGTAGAGCTCGATCGCTCGATCCACCTTTCCCCCTATCTGGCAGCGGTAGGCCTCCCGCCAGAGTTTCGTCGCTCGTCTCAGAGTCGGTCGTTCTTCCATTTCTCCAGCTCCGTAGCTGTCGGCCGCCTACGTCCTCCCTTGTCCTGCGCGAGCGAGGAAAGGGGAGCAGACAGCGGGTCGCTTCCGTTCGCCGGATGCGGCGCGGACCGTTGCCCCGGATTCGACAGCCTGAGCCTTGAACGGTCGGGGAACCTCAGGGAGGCGTACATGGCCAGCGGACGACCCTCGAGGCTCCGGGCCTCGGGTGAGTCCGACTCGAGGAGCACACGACCGGTCACTGGAGCGCGCGCGCCCTGGGACTGGATCGCATCCCGCCCGCGGTCGAGCCGGGCGCTGCCGTAGGCGGCGAGCTTGAGAGCCGACTCGGTGCGCATCGCGTCGATCTTGAAGGGCCGTCCACGAGCATGGTGAGAGAGACTGAAAAGCGCTCTGGCTGCATGTTCGGACATCGCGGACCTTCCTGTCGCTCTCGGGCGACGCGTGGCACGACCGTGCGAGGCGGGTGCCCACATAATTACTATATTCTTTACTTGTTATATAATTTATATCGTGATATAAGTTAAGTCAAGCAGGATGTCGCAGCAAACCGGTTATCGCGCCAGAGAGGTTGCAGGCCGGCGATGAGCGGGTACTACCCAATGGAGAGCACGATGAACACCATGCTTCGCTGGTCCCCAAGCCGGCAATTCCACTTCCACCATGATGTCGATGACCTGTTCTTGAGGTTCGTCGACGGCGTCACGGACGAGACCGTTCAGCGCCCTGCTTCGTGGCTCCCTGCCGCGGAGGGCCGGATCGAGAACGGCACGTATGTCATCCAGCTCGCGCTGCCAGGCGTGGACCCGAAGGACGTCGCGGTGTCCCTGATGGACAACGTCCTCACCGTCAAGGGCGAGCGCAAGGCCGACCCCGACACCACGGACAAGGACTACTTCGTTCGCGAGGTCGCCTACGGCGGGTTCCAGCGGAGCTTCGCGCTCCCCGAGGGCGTCGACGCGACCCAAGTTGAGGCGAAGTACGCGAACGGCATGCTCGAGGTGCGGATCCCCGCGCCGCGTGCCGCAATGCCGAGAACGATCGAAGTCAAGGCCGCCTGATGGAGGGCAGCCGGGGGCCGAGGCCGTGCCGGGGCCGACCAGGACGCGCCCCGGTCCCCTGCTGCCGCACGGCCACATCGCGTCCGATTCGTCGTGTTGCTATGCCGTTCATTCGGGAAGTTGTTGAACGGCCTGAAGGAGGGTCCTCCAATGGCGAGAGAGCTCAGGTGCGCGGATCTGATACCCGGCTGCGACTTCGTGGCCCAGGGCACGCACGACAGCGAGGTGATGAAGAAGACCGCCGAGCATGCCAAGCGCGCGCACAGGATGATCGCGATTGCGATGGAGGTCGAAAGAAAGGCGCGCGCGGCGATCCGAGATGTGGCGGCCTAGCGCCAGTGCTTACGCATCACATGAGCATCCTGTGAGACAGGAGAGCAGAATGCTGGAGAACAGGACAAGGCTCCTTCTCATTCTTTCGCAGGACCTCTTGGATCAGGCTCGGGTCATCGCGGGCAGAGCGACGACGGCGCTCAAGCTGCCAGTGAGCCTCCAGATCGTCCTGCGTGCGCTGATCTGGGTGGGGCTGAAGCGCGAGAGTCACTCAGCGCTATTTGCCGACATCGAGCGCCAGGCCAGGGCGCTTCGCCAGAAGCGGAACAGAGTGCGGCGCGCAGGTGAAAGCCGGCAGCTCCCGTCTCGAAGTCAGTAGGTGGAGAGAGTACCCGGCGTGCTGAGTGTCCGGGACTCGCCGAGGAGGCGACGATGTTGAAACGTATAGGACTGACAGCCTTGGCGATCGCGGTGGCGGTGTTGACCCTCGGTTGCGTGCGAGGGCTCGTGTCGCCGACCGCACCCGTCGGGGACCAAATCTACATGGCGAAACCGGTGTCGGTGCCGGCCGGGCTCAGCTCGAGCGAGGTCACGGTTCTGTGGCGCGACATCGGCATCTACCGCGCCCGTGGGCCGCTGCGGATGGCCGGCCCGACGTACGAGATGACCTCATACGAAACGAAGGCCGAGTGCGAGGCCGCGCAGCAGGCGGCGATGGCCAAAGACGCGCTATCGCGGGTGGGGCCGACGACAGAGCGGCTGTCGGACGGGATCAAAACATGGGACTCGGACCTCCAGCACTACACGACCTTCCGCTACCTCTGCGGGCTTGCTGGGGCGCGCCCAGCACCCTTCCGATAGACGGATCGGAAGTTTGATTGGCTTCAGAAAGGCAGGGTACGTTACATGTCCGAACACATCGTACAGATGGGTCCAATGCTCGTTCTCGCCGGCCTCATAGCCGGGTGGGTGGCTGAGGCCGCCTCACGCGCGGGAGGCTATGGGTTCGTCTTCGACATGTTTCTCGGTCTCATCGGAAGCGTCGTCGGAGGCGCAATCGTCTGGGTTTTGACCTCGGGCGACATCGGGATGCTGGCGATGTTGCTGATCGGATGCGGCGGCGCAGCGCTCGTGGTCGCCGCTCAGCGGCGGCTGTGGCGCTCGGCGCTGCTCGGAAACCCGTTGGCGGTCTCACCGTGACACGAGCTGCTGCCAACGCCGCGGGGTTACGGAGAAATCCGTAACCCCGCCCGACGACGGTCAGGCGGGCTCCTCGTATGAGCGGCTCGCGACGAGCTTTATCCACGCCTTCGCATTGAAGTTGTACTGATAGATGTTCCCTTCCTTGTCGAGAGCAAAAAGGTCGTTTTGCGATGCGCAGATCTGGATGAACTTCGTCGGCGCCGGGCTGACGGTCCCGAGCCGCGGCGAATCATCGTCACGGTGTTCATTGGTGTTCATCAACGCCTCTTGGTGGCGGCGTCTCGTCGCGTGCCGCCGCATTCTCCCGAATTGCCGACGCTGCTCGATCAGCCTTCGCCGCCGTCGTCCATGTACGGATCACGCTCGCGGCTGCTGAACGCGCGGTCCTGGCGCGACTCTCCGTCGATCGCGATGAACACCAGAGCTCGCGTCCGGCGCGGCTGATTCACCCAGACCATGGACGCCACGGAACCCGTGCCCGGATTGACACCTTGCCAGACGCCACCGGCCGGCTGAAGATCCTGTCGGCTCGACGTCGTTTCGCGCTTGCATTCTTCGAAGCCATCCTTCGAGAGCGCCTCCACGACGTCGTCCGGCGCTGCGACCCACCCGTGCCGGGCTTCGATCCAGGTCATCCGGCCCTGCATCTCAAGCTCATCGAGGCCATGCATGGGTTGCAGGTTGTTCCCGCCATCCACCGTCCGGGGCTCAGAAGGTAGATGGGAGGTGGCTCCTCGGAGCCACCTCGCCGGGTTCACCATTTGCCCGCGCCGATCGAGACCGGGAAGTTGACCGTCTCCTCCCGGTAGGGTGAGGGGATGTACGCGAACTCGAGGCGGATCTCCTTCAGATTCTTCGGCTTCAGGGCCTCGGCGGGGAACTCCACGTCCAGCGACTGGATGGCCTCCTGCCCCGGATCGAGGCGCTCGCTGCTACCGTACGCGGCGAACTTGAAGGTGGGTTCGCTCCGCGCGTTCTCGAGCTTGATGGGCTGTCCCTGGGCATCGATATAGAGAAGCCTTCCCTCGAGCAGCCGCACCGTCTGGTTGGCCGACGTGTTCTTCAGCCGGAGCATCCCCGTGAGCTTCGCGGCCGTGACGATTCGGTCGGACCCTTTCTCGACCCGCTCCGCGATCTTCATGTCGGTGACTTCGCCCGTGACGAGCCCGGCCTGCATCTTCACCGCCGCCGGCGTCACCGCGTACGTCTTTTCCTCGATCGCCGCAGCCACCGCCGCCGGTTGCTGCACGGGGCCGAGGGTCATCCATGCGACGAGGGCCACGAGCATGGCGCCTAGCCCCCACCGCCAGTACGCATCCTTCTTTTGGGCCGGACGGTCAGTGGCAAAGAACTTGCGCTGAGCGACGATGGGGATCACCGCCACGATGAACGCAACGACAGCCGTCGCGACGATCCCGGCTCCCGGGTAGAACCCCAGGGACCGAAGGAGCCAGCTGCCCCCAATGCTCCCGACGAGCCCGAGGGTGATGTCCCAGCTCAGTCCATAGCCTCCGCGCTTCACAACCCACCCGGCCAGCAAGCCGGCCAGCAGTCCCGCGAGAATCCACATCAAGAACGTCATGACTCTTCCTCCTTCATCTGGTTACAGGTCGCTCGCATCACTTCCCCGGTACCGTCGCGCGCGTTGCGCCCTCGGGTGATTTGCGTCCAGCGGTCCGCCGCCTCGGCACCGGAGCGGCCGTCGGCCGATCGCCGTTTTGTTGCACCAGAAGGGTCGCGAGCATTTCGATCGCCCGCGGGTCGAGGGCCCGGTCGTCGATCAACACTTGCACGGTGGAACCCGCGAGTCCCCGGACCCGCTCGGCGGCCGCGGTGGAGCAGACGATCACGTCGGCTCGCCGCACCAGGCGACCCAGTGCGGCCCCCTCGGCGGGGCAGACTCCGACGAGCGCGATATTCGGCAGATTGGCGTTTGCAATCGAGTGCTCCAGATTGTGGGCCGTCTCGACGGTGGTCGAGGCGACGCCGACCCGTGTCCCCGACGGGAACTGGGCCAGGCGGTGGAGGGTCTCGAGATGCGCCTCGGCGAGCAGCGCGATCACTGGAACCCCCTTGCCCTTCAACAGGCGCTCCACCTGCGGGAGATGACAAAAGCTCGTGACTGCCGCTCGCCAGCGGCCGGCTTGCTTCGGGCGCCGCGTGACCGCCACCAGCTCGGCGAGGAGCATTTTGTCGACGCGGACCGGTAGGTGGGCCTCGAGCTGGCGGGCAAAGAAATCGAGCTCCGGCGGGCTGCACTCGACCAGCAAGACCTCGGCGGCCCCGCGAATGGCGGCGGGCCGGAGCCCGGCCAAGCTCAGGACGCCCACCGACAAGTCGTCGGCCGTCATCCCGAGGGCCGCGGCCCGGATCACCGTATCCTGCAAGAAGGTCTCGCGCAGGTGAGGGGCGGGGCGGGCGGGCGGCGCCGGGGCGACGAACACGCCCTTCCCCCGCCGCGCCTCGACGTATCCACTTCGCTTCAAATCGTCGATGACGCGCGCGACGGTATTCGGATTGACGCCGAGGAAGCCGGCGAGCTCGCGGATGCTGGGCAGCGCTTGGTCCCGCGGGACGCCACCGGCCTCGATGGCATGGCGGAGCTGCTCAGTCAGTTGACGCCGGATCGGGATCGGACTGTGCCCATTTATCGTGAGGTTCATCGTGCTCACCGTGCTCCTCATACTGTATGACTATATTAGTACACTAGAGCGACCGCCCTCGTCAAGGTGTACTATTTAAGTGGTACACTGCGTCCGGGTGGACGGCCTCGGCACCGTCCAGGGACGCGAGGAGGCGATCGTGAATGAAGGCGGGGTGGTCCTGGCGCGCGGAGGACCGGCGACTCGTCGGCATTCACCGGCTCGCCGAGGTCGCCCGGACCGCGCCGCGCCGCGACAGGCGCGGGCGGCAACCGAGCCCACGGACCGTTTCTATACCGCCGTACGGCTCGTCGTTCGGTTCTGGCTCTGGTTCTGCTTCAAGCCCGTCGACGTCCGGCACCCGGAGCACGTCCCGGCCGACGGTCCAGTGCTCCTCTGCATCAACCACCCGAACAACCTGATCGACTCCCTCGTCGTTGCGGCGGCGCTCCGGAGAAAGATCCACTTCCTCGCCGCCGCGGCGATGTTTCGTCATTGGCTGGCCGCCCGTTTCCTGCGTGCGTGCGGGGCGATCCCCGTGTGCCGCAAGGAGGACGACCCGGCCAAGATGGACCCGAATGCGAAGGCATTTTGATCCCAGTGGCGCCGTACCTCGACGCCCATCGGGAGGACCCGAGCAAGGCGGTCGACGCCCTGACGCGAGCGATCCAGAGGGCGATGGAAGCCGAGATCGTCCACCTCGAACCCATCGAGGCAACCGAGCTCGTTCGCGCGATCGAAGAGCTCCACCGGGGTGGGCTGAGGAATGGCCTCTCGACCACGCGAGGCCTCGGTGCCTGGCCGGTCGATCCCGGAGGGCTGTCCCGCGCCATCGTCGACGCCGTGGGCTACTTCACGGCGCGCGACCCTGAGCGGATGCAGCGGCTCTGGCAACGGCTCCAGGGCTACCGCGCTCTTCTGGCTGAATATCACGTGACGGACGAGGCGGTGCAGGCACGGCTGCGACGGCCGCTGCGCCGCGAGGGGATTCGCCGCTCGTGGGAGGCGGTCGTGGGCTTCCCCTTCTGCGTCTACGGCGGCGTCGTCAACGGCCTCCCGTACCTGCTTCCCCGCTGGCTGGCCCGCCGGCTCGCCCGGAAAGAAACCGACTACGCGACCGTGCGCTTCCTCGCGAGCGTCGCCGCGTTTCCGCTGTTCTGGACGCTCGAGACGTGGCTGGTCGGACAACTGTCCGGTGTTGCTGGGGCCGCGGTCTTCGCGCTTTCGCTGCCGCTGACCGGTGTGGTGGCGTATCGCTACCTGGTGGGCGCCGGCCGCCTGCGGAGCCGGCTCCGCTTCGGCGTCCTTGCCTTGACCCGCGCGCCGGCGGCTCGATGTCTCATGGCCGAGCGCGAGGCGATCATCGCCGAGCTCGAGCGCGCCCAGGCGGACCACCTCGCTCGCGAAAGCCAAGAGCCTTTGAGCCCGCTCGACCTCCGCTACACCTCAGCGGACGCCAGGAGAGCGGTGAGATCGTCCCGGCTCACGACCTCCTTCTCGATCAGCAGCTTCGCCAGCGACGTGAGGGATTCGCGCTTCGCCGTCAGGGTCTTGCGGACTCGCTCGTGGGCAGCCTCGAAGAGGTTACGGATCTCGTCGTCGATGCGGCGGGCGGTCTCTTCGCTGTATTCGCGCTGAGCCATCGACGGCACGTTGAGGAAGAGCGCCTGACGCGGCGGCTCGAACGTCGCGAGCCCCAGAGCGTCCGTCATCCCGTAGCGGGCGACCATGTGGCGTGCTATATCGGTGGCCCGCTGGAGGTCATCCTGCGCGCCGGTCGAGATGTCGCCGAAGACGAGCTCCTCCGCAACGCGACCGCCGAGCAACACGTCGAGTCGATCCAGGAGCTCGGCGCGCGTCATGAGGTACCGGTCCTCGGTCGGTTGCTGCTGCGTGTACCCGAGCGCGGCCACCCCGCGAGGGATCACGGAGATCTTCGCAACCCGATCCGCGTGCTCGCGCGACTCAGCCACCAGCGCATGGCCGGCCTCGTGATAGGCGACGATCTCCTTTTCCTTCGGGTTGATCACGCGCGATCGGCGCTCGAGACCACCCACCACACGGTCGATGGCCTCGTCGAAGTCCGTCAGATCCACGACTTCCTTGCCCTTGCGGGCGGCGAGGAGCGCGGCCTCGTTGACGAGATTGGCGAGATCGGCGCCGACGAAGCCGGGCGTCCTGGCCGCCACCAAAGAGAGATCGAGGCCGGCGGCCAGCTTGACGTCGCGAACGTGCACGTTGAGAATTTTCTCCCGCCCTTTGAGGTCGGGACGGTCGAGCACCACCTGCCGATCGAAGCGACCGGGCCGGAGCAGCGCGGGGTCCAGGATTTCCGGGCGGTTCGTGGCCGCGAGAATCATGACCCCGAGCTGAGTGTCGAAGCCGTCGAGCTCTGCGAGGAGCTGATTCAGCGTTTGCTCGCGCTCGTCGTGGCCGCCCACAATCGGGCTGACACCTCGCGCCTTTCCCAGCGCATCCAGCTCGTCGATGAAGATGATGCTCGGGGCCTTCTGCTGGGCTTGGGCGAAGAGATCGCGGACGCGCGCGGCCCCCACGCCGACGAACATCTCGACGAAGTCCGAGCCACTCAGGCTGAAGAACGGCACGCCGGCCTCCCCGGCGACGGCCTTGGCCAGCAGCGTCTTGCCGGTGCCGGGCGCGCCGACGATGAGCACCCCTTTGGGGATTTTCCCGCCGAGGCGGCGGTAGCGATCGGGGTTCTTGAGGAAGTCCACGACCTCCATCAGCTCACCTCGCGCCTCGTCGATGCCCGCGACGTCGTCGAACGTGACGCCGGTCTTGTGCTCGACGTACACGCGAGCCTTGCTCTTGCCGATCGTCATCAGTCCCTGCTGCGGGCCGAAGCGGCGCATGAGGAGGACCCACACGCCGGCGAACACCACGGCGGGCAGGATCCAGGAGAGGAGGGTGGAGAGCCAGGTGTTCTCCACGTGCCCTGTGAACTTGACGTTCGCCTGCTCGAGCTCCGCCACCAGCCCCGGATCCTCGACCCGCGCCGCGACGAAGCGACGAGGTCCATCACCCAGCCGCTTCAGCTCCTCGACCTTCTCCTTGGGGAGCAGGGTCTCGAGCCCGTCGGCTGAGAGCGTGCCGCTGATGGTTTCTCGGTCGACGGTGAGGTTGCTGACCTTGCCCTTCTTGGCCAGCGCCTTGAACTCGCTGTACGACAGGTTCGCGGCGCGAGGGCCGAAGAGCGGGAGCTGAAACACAAGAATCGCAATGAGGGTGATCGCGAGATAGCCGATCGCGAATTTGCGCTGTTTGAGGTCCATGCTCGCGGCCTCTATGCCGCGTGCGCCGGCACGGCGTCGGGCAATCCTTGCGCGCTCTCCTTCACGATCCGGTAGAGGACCCACCCGCTGGCGTCTTGCCCTCCGATGCGCTCGGCCCGCTCGAACAAGCTCAGCCGGCCCTTTCTCGGAGGCGATGGATATTCCGCGAGCACCGCCTTCAGGCCCAACACGGCCGCGGCCGCCGGGAGCGGCGCCTCGATGCCGTAACGCGCCAGCATCCCCCGTCTCTCGTTGTAGAACTCCATGAGCCACCTCATCCCCGACCTCCCCACGCCGTCGCCATCCGTTGTCAGCGGCAATCGCGTCGAGCCTGCCGTCGCTGCCCACGCGCGCGGCTGTGGGCCTGGATGGCGCTCGCGCGAGTCTTGGTGAACTGCCGAGCGCTCCGCGTCTCGCTCGCCGCCGCGCTCGTGGCTTTCTGGCTTTGGGCCTTGCGAGCCTCGGCCTGCTCACCGGCGGCGGCTTGCTCCGGCGACGGCTGTCGCTCGGACGCCTTCTTGCTTGTCGTCATCGAGGCGCTGCTTCGGCCCACCTGGGTCAACTGAAGATCCGCCGAAGGCTGCCGAACAGGCCTGCGTCATCGGTCACGATCTGATCGAGCTCACCGAAGTCCAGCCAGACCCCTTGGCAGCGCGAGCACTTGTCCAGCTCGATGCCCCGATAGGGGACGGGGATCAGGTCCGCGCCGCATTTCGGGCACCGGCCCCGCACCACGGAAAGAGTGTGCCGGCGAACGTCTTCGGCGGCCCGGGCCTCCCGTTCGTCGAGAACCTTCCGCTTTCGCTCGAACTCGAGTCGGGCGAAATACTCGTCTTCCTGCTCGGTCGGCTTCCCGGGCATTGGTGCGATCCTCCTCTGTCTGTATCACTAGAATAGTACACTAGATCAATTTCGACAACGTGTACTACATTAGTGGTACACTGGCTCGCTGGACAATTCCACCAGCCGCGCTCACCACCCACCCCCACGACGAGGGAGGCACCCGCATCATGACTCAGGCAACCACGACGAAGCTGCGGCCGGTCCCGAACCGCGCTCCTGCCAGCCCGATGGCTCAGGCGCCGACGACGAAACTGCGCCCGCTCCATGACCGCGTGCTCGTCAGACGCGTCGCGGAGCAGGACGACAAGCATGGCAGCATCATCATTCCCGACACCGCGAAGGAGAAGCCGCAGGAAGGCAAAGTGATCGCGGTCGGGACCGGCCGAGTGACCGAGGACGGCAAGAAGCTCCCCCTCGCGCTGAAGGAGGGCGATCGGATCCTCTTCGGCAAGTACTCCGGCAGCGAGGTCAAGCTCGACGGTCAGGAGTACCTGATCATGAAGGAGGAGGACGTCCTCGGCATCGTCGGATCCTGAACGGGCGGCTCCGCCGCCGTCAACCATTACGCGCACACTCGAGAGGAAGGTCGTCATGCCCAAGCAATTGCTGTTCAGTGAGGAAGCCCGCGCCGCGCTCTTGCGCGGTATCAATACGATGTCGCACGCCGTCAAGGTGACGCTCGGTCCGAGGGGACGCAACGTCGTCATCGCGAAAAAGTTCGGCAGCCCCACCCTGACCAAGGACGGCGTCACCGTCGCCAAGGAGATCGAGCTCAAGGACCCCTACGAGAACATGGGGGCGCAGATGCTGAAGGAGGTCGCCTCCAAGACCTCCGACATCGCGGGCGACGGGACGACGACCGCGACGGTCCTCGCGCAGGCCATCTACCGCGGTGGTCTCAAGAACGTGACGGCCGGTGCGAACCCGATGGCCTTGAAGCGGGGGATCGAGCAGGCGGTCGACACGGTGGTCGAAGAACTGAAGCACATGTCCAAGGCCACCAAGGACAAGAGGGAGATCGCCCAGGTCGCCACGATCGCGTCGAACAACGACAAGACTATCGGCAACCTGATCGCCGAAGCCATGGAGAAGGTCGGCAAGGACGGAGTCATCACCGTCGAGGAAGCCAAGGCGATGGAGACCACCCTCGAGGTGGTCGAGGGCATGCAATTCGACCGCGGGTACCTCTCGCCCTACTTCGTGACGAATCCGGAGCGGATGGAAGTGGTGCTGGAGGACGCCGTCGTCCTCATCCACGAGAAGAAGCTCAGCGTGATGAAGGACATGTTGCCGTTGCTCGAGCAGGTCGCGCGGGCCGGAAAGCCGTTTCTCATCATCGCCGAGGACCTGGAAGGCGAGGCTCTGGCGACCCTGGTGGTGAACAAGCTGCGCGGGACGCTCGCGTGCTGCGCCGTCAAGGCGCCCGGCTTCGGCGATCGCCGCAAGGCCATGCTCGAGGACATCGCGACCGTGACCGGCGGCAAGGCGATCACGGAAGATCTCGGCATCAAGCTCGAGAACCTCAAGCTCGATGACCTCGGCCGCGCCAAGAAGGTGGTCGTGGACAAGGACAACACCACGATCATCGAGGGCGCCGGGAGCACCAAGGAGATCCAGGGGCGTATCAAGCAGATCCGGGCGCAGATCGAGGAGACGACCTCGGACTACGATCGGGAGAAGCTTCAGGAGCGGCTCGCGAAGCTCGCGGGCGGCGTCGCCGTCATCAAGGTGGGCGCGGCGACCGAGACCGAGATGAAAGAGAGGAAGGCGCGGGTCGAGGACGCCCTCAACGCCACGCGGGCGGCCGTCGAGGAGGGGATCGTGCCGGGAGGCGGCGTCGCGTTGCTCCGCGCGGCAGACGCGCTCGACAGCCTCAAGCTCTCGGGCGACGAGGGCACCGGGGTCAATATCGTGCGGCGTGCCCTGGAGGAGCCGATTCGGCAGATCGTCGAGAACGCCGGGCTCGAGGCGTCCGTGATCGTGGAGAAGGTCAGGGCCACGGTCCCGATCAACCGTGGCTTCGACGCCGAGACCAACGAATACGTCGACATGATGGTGGCGGGGATCATCGACCCCACCAAGGTCGAGCGGGTCGCGTTGCAGCACGCGGCGTCGATCGCTGCGTTGCTGCTCACGACCGAAGTGATCGTCACGGACGGCCCCGAAGCCGGGAAGGCCGACCAGGCCATGGGGCACGGTGGGGAGTTCTAAGCCTCGCCGCGGTGACCAGGCAACGGCGCGCGGAAACGCGCGCCGTCGCCGGCGGGGCCTTCGGCTCTTCGAGGCTCTCACGTGACACCAAACGCTGGGCCAGGGGGTGCTCGTGAGTTCTGTGCAGATGGCCGATCCGAAAAGGCACGCCACGCTGTCTGACGGCAGCTCCCAGATGCGAGCCATCGGGACGCTCATCGAAAACGTCGCGGACACGGATGCCACGGTGTTGATCCGAGGCGAAAGCGGTGTCGGGAAGGACCTGGTGGCCAGAGCCGTCCATGCGAGCTCGTCTCGGCGTCAGGGGCCGTTCGTCAAGATCAACTGCACACTGCTCCACAAGATCGTCGATTGCGAGCTGACGCTGCCGCTTCGGCGGCCCCGATGAGCCCCTATGCCGCCGCCGTCGCCCGTGTTGTCCAGAGCGTGCGGTCCACGTGCTCACGCCGTGGCGTATGTCTCGTGGTGCCGCTCGTGGTGCTGCTCCCGCTCGTGCTCGCGACGTGGGGACTCGCCCATCATATCTACTTCGACCGGAGTGGTGTTCCAGAGCTCGAGCCCTTCGTTCGCTTCGAGCTCTCGAGTACCGGCACGGTCTACGACGCACGGGGCACGGTGCTGGTCGAGCTGGCGCGGGAGTACCGCCAGGTCGTTTCCTACGAGGAGGTGCCGCTTATCCTCCGCCAGGCGATCCTGGCGGCCGAGGACAAGAATTTCTTCACCCACTCCGGCGTGGACTATCGCGCGCTCCCGCGCGTGCTCTACAGGACGGCGATGAGCTCCGTGGGTGCGTGGGGGAGCGGCAAGGGGTTCCGCCTGCGTCTCCGCCAGGGTGGCTCGACGCTCACCCAGCAGCTCGTCCGCGGTTACTTCCTGCGAGACCGGTGGAGCCGCGAGAACGACGCGACTCTCTTCCGCGACAAGCTGACCTGGCGGCTCCTCTCGGTGGTCGTGGGGGTCCCGGCCACGAACAAGCTCTTTCGGAAGCTGGAGGAAGTGCGGCTGGCGCTCTGGCTCGAGGAGGAGATGATCCGTCGCTTCGGGTCGCGAGAACGGGCGAAACGCGAGATCTTCGCGCGCTCCGCCAGCTTCAACTATCTGGGCAACGGCCGGTACGGTTTCGCCGCCGGCTCTCAGTACTACTTCGGCAAACCGTTGTCGACCTACACGATGGAGGACGCCGGGAAGGCCGCGCTGTTGGCGGGGATCACCAAGGCGCCGCGGGACTACCTTCCGGTGCCCGGCAACGCGCGGCCCCTGCGCCGCCGCAACGAGATCCTGGCCCTGATGGCGCGCAACGGCGACATCCCCAAGAGCCTCGCGAAGCGCCTGCAGGCCGAGCCGGTGCTCGTCGCGAAGGCGACGAGCCCGGTCAAGACGCAGGCCCCCGCCGCGATCGACACGGTCTTCGACGAGCTGAGACAGCACGGTGCGGGCCGCTTCGGGGTCGAGGATCTTCTCCAGGGGCGGATCTTGGTCCACTCCACGGTGGATCAGCGGGTGCAGACCATCGTGAACGACGCGCTCGAAACCGGTCTCGGCCACTACGAGAAGCGGCACCCACAGGCGAAGGGACTGATCCAGGGCTCGGTCGTCGTGCTCCGCAACGCGGACGCGGCGATCCTGGCCGAGGCGGGCGGCCGGTACTTCTACAAGAATCGCTATGCGCGCTACTCCGACTTCAACCGCGCGACGGGCTCGCTACGGCAGGCGGGCTCGGCGTGGAAGCCGATGGTGTACCTTGCCGCGTTCCGTGAAGGGCTCAACCTCGACACGGCGGTGCCCGACGAACCCATCGCGGTCCCCATGGGGGCCGACCGTCCGGTCAAATGGATTGCCAACTACGACAACGAGTTCAAGGGGCGGATCCCGATGCGTCAGGCGCTGGCCGAGTCTCGCAACGCCGTGGCCGTGTGGATCACCCGTGAGATCGGTCTGGACCGAGTGATCGGGACGTCTCGAGAGCTGGGGGTTCACACTCCGCTCCAGCCATACATCACGACGGCCCTCGGGGCCTCAGAAGTGCGGCTGCTCGAGCTGGCGGGCGCCTATCGCGCGATGGCCTCCGGGATCCTGGCAGAGCCGTACATCATCGATCGCGTGACCGATGCCGCCGGCGAGGTGCTCTACGAGGCGGCCCGAACCGCCCTCGAGTTCAGCTCCAGCCACCTGACCCTGATCCAGGAGGGGCTGCGGGGAGTGGTCCGCATTCCGAAAGGCACCGCCCATTCCCTCTACGGCCGCGACTTCCCGATCCCGGTGATGGGGAAGACCGGAACGACGAGCGACTTTCGCGATGCGCTCTTCGTGGGGTCCACCTATGGACCGCAGGGTGTCACGGTGGCTGTCCGGATCGGCTTCGACGACAACCGTACGCTGGGTGACAAGGAGACCGGGGGCCGTGCGGCGTTGCCGATTTTCCGCGAAATCATGCTCATGACCTACCAGCAGGAGCTCGTCGGATCTGTGCCCTCGTTCCCTCGCCAGATCGAGGAGGGGATCGACCAGTACCTGCAGCGGCAAGCCCCGGATCGCGTCGACTCGCAGGTCGAAGACCACCATCGCACCCTCACCGCCAGCCCGCACCACCAGGGGGAGCAGGCTCGATGACACGTTCAGAGCGAAGCTGCAGCGCCGCGGGCTCGGGAGGGGCGCTCAAATTCTTGACGGATAGCGCCTTCCAGCTCGAGCTCCGGCGGCGAGTCGACGAGTATTTTCGGGTCACCGGCCGGCGGCAGCGCGACTGCTGGCAGATGTACCTGAAGACGGCGACCCTCATCGCCGGGCTGGCCGTCTCGTACCTGCTGCTCGTGTTCGTGGCCGATGCGTGGTGGCAGAGCCTGCCGCTGGCCGTCATGCTCGGGTTCGTCGCGGCCGGCGTCGGATTCAACATTCAGCACGACGGCGGACACGAGGCGTATTCCGACCATCGCTCGATCAACAAGCTGATGGCGATGACGCTCGACATGTTGGGGGGCAGCTCGTACTTCTGGCGCTGGAAGCACGGCGTCATCCATCACACGTACGTCAATGTCACCGGCCACGACAGCGATCTCAACCTCGGCTTCCTCGGCCGGGTCACGCCACATCAACCCCGGCTCCCATTTCACCGCTGGCAACACCTCTACCTCTGGCCGTTCTACGGATTGGTGGCGGTCAAGTGGCAGTTCGTCGACGATTTCCGAAGGCTCATCGCCGGCCGAATCGGCAGCTACCGAGTCCGCCGCCCCACCGGGGGAGATCTGGTTCTCCTGCTCGCCGGGAAGGCGCTCTTCTTCACCTGGGCATTCGGGATCCCGTTGCTGTTGCACCCGGTGCATGCCGTCCTCCTCCACTACGCCGTCGCCGCGCTGGTGCTGGGGACCGCCTTGAGCGTGGTGTTCCAGGTGGCCCACTGCGTAGAAGCGGCGGCGTTCCCGCTGCCGTCCGGGACCACGGGGCGTATCGAGCGGGCCTGGGCCATCCACCAGGCGGAGACGACGGCGGACTTCTCCCGGACCAGCCGGGCCGTCGCGTGGCTCCTCGGCGGCTTGAACTTCCAGATCGAGCACCACCTGTTTCCGAAGATCAGCCACGTCAACTACCCGGCGATCTCGAAGGTCGTGGAGCAGACGTGTCGAGACTTCGGCGTGGCCTACACCGAGCACCGGTCGTTTCGCGAAGGCGTGATTGCCCATTTCCGCTGGTTGCGGCGCATGGGGATGCCCGCGGCGCTACCTGGTTGAGCTGGACCATGACCTCCGGGCGCGTGCGTACCCGGAGGGCGGTGGGCTGATTGCTTTGCTAGAGTATGACTTATATAATAAATAAAACTTATTGAGTTGAGGCTCGCGGGCGAGGTCTCGTGCGGGTGCCCGGCGGAGGATGGCCATGATCAGGTGTCTCACGTGCAGGCGAGAGCTCAAGGATGACGCGCAAAAATTCTGCAACGAGTGCAACCGTGGCTACGGCAAGAAACCGGGTCAGGGCACACCCGCGTCACCGGGGAGAACCGCGGCGCGAAGGCGACGCCGGCGTGGACGCTAGCAGGCGAGGCATCGACCTTTCCAAGGAGGTCTTCTCGTGACAAGAGAGCTCCGATGTGCCGATCTGATGCCCGGATGCAACTTCGTGGCGCAAGGCAACGATGACAGCGAGGTCATGAAGAAGACGGCCGAGCACGCCAAGAGCGTTCACAGGATGGCGGCGATTTCGATGGACGTCGAGAAGAAGGCGCGCGCGGCAATTCGGAATGCGGAAGGCAGCGCCCGATAGGCTGAGCGCCCCGGGTCACAGCGCCAGATACTGCTGCCGGATCGAAGCGTTCTCGCGAAACTCGCGCGCGCTCCCTTCGTAGCGGATGTGGCCCTTCTCGAGCACGTAGACACGGTCGGCGAGGTTCAGCGAGAAGTCGACGTTCTGCTCGGCGAGCAGGATCGTGAGCCCGTCGGACCTGAGCCGTGCGATCTGCTCCTGCAGATGATCCACCACGAGCGGCGCCAGCCCCTCGGACGGTTCGTCGAGCAGGAGCAGCTTGGGATTGCCCATCAGCGTTCGGGCGATCGTCAGCATCTGCTGCTCGCCGCCGGACAGAAAGCCTCCGGCGCGGTCGCGAAGCTGGCGGAGCGCCGGGAACAGATCGAAGACCCGCTCGGTCGTGAAGCCGTCCGGGCGCGCCCGTCGCGCGGCCACGTCGAGGTTCTCCCACACCGTGAGGTCGGCGAAGATCCGGCGGTCCTCCGGGACGAACCCGATTCCGAGAGCGGCCGCGCGGAAGGGCGCCGCGCGCCTGATGTCGCGGCCCTTCCACACGACCCGGCCGCTCGACGGCGGCGTGAGCCCCATGATCGATCGCATGGTCGTGGTCTTGCCGACACCGTTGCGGCCGAGGAGACACACACACTCGCCGGGCGCGACCCGGAGCGATACGCCGAACAGCACCCGCGACAGACCGTAGGCCGTGTGGATGTCCTCGACCGCCAGAATGGGATCGCGATTGGCGGCCATCAGTGCCGTTCTCCGAGATAGACGCGGCGGACGCCCTCGTCCCGTCGGACCTCGGCCGGCGGGCCGTCGGCGATCACCCGGCCCTGGTGGAGCACCGTGATCCTCTCGGCGATCGAGAACACGACCTCCATGTCGTGCTCGGTGAAGAGCAGGGTGAGTCCGCGCTCCCGGGCGATGCGCTCGATGAGCCGGATCGCCTCGCGGGTCTCGGTCGCGGACATGCCGGCCGTCGGCTCGTCGAGCAGGAGGATCTCGGGCTCCAGCGCCAGCGCCAGCCCGAGCTCGAGCTGCTTCTGGCCGCCGTGCGACAGGAAGCCGGCCACCTCGCCGGCCCGATCGGTCAGCCCGATCGACTCGAGCAGCGCGAGCGTCTCGTCCCGGTAGAGGCGCTCGACAGACGCCATCAGATTCCAGCCGCGTCCCCGATGCGACAGAAACGCCGCCTGCACGTTCTGGAATACGGTGAGGCGCGGGAAGATGTTGGTCCGCTGGAACGAGCGCCCCACACCCAGACGACAGAGGTCGTGCGGGGCGATGCCGGTGACGTCGCGGCCGTTGAGCTTCACGTGGCCGCGATCGGGTCGCAGATGTCCCGTGATCAGGTTGAACAGCGTCGTCTTGCCGGCACCGTTGGGACCGATGATGGCGCCGATGCTGCCGCGGGGCGCATCGAGGCTCACGCCACCGACGGCCACGAAGCCGTCGAAGACCTTGATGAGGTCGCGCACCTCAAGCACTGCGGACTCGACGAACGAGGCGTCCGGAGAGCGCGCCGACGGCCCCGGCGATTCCGCCGGGGAAGCCGAACAGGAGCACGACCAGGACGGTCCCCAGCACGAGCGGCCAGTACTCGGTGTACGAAACGATCTGCTGGTTGAGGAGGATCAGCACGAGCGCGCCGACGCTCGGGCCGTAGAAGGTCCCCATGCCGCCGAGGAGCGTCATGATCAGGACCTCGGACGACTTCGTCCAGTACGCGAAGTCCGGGAACACGCCGCGGTTGAAGATGCCGAAGAGCCCGCCGGCGAGACCGGCGAACGTGCCGGCCAGCACGAAGGCGGCGAGCTCGTAGCGCCGCACGTTGACCCCGATGAACTCGGCCCGCTCGGCGTTCTCGCGGACGGTCGTCAGCATGCGGCCGAAGGGCGAGGTCACGATGCGATGGAGCGCCCAGAGGCTCGCCCCGACCAGCACCACGGAGAGGAAGTAGAAGTACTCGGCCGTCCGCCAGCCGCCGAGGAGCGGCACGCTCGCGCCGAACCGCTCGAGCCAGCCGAAGTCCGGGTAGGGGATCTCGGGCATCCCTTGCTCGCCGCCGGTGAGCTCGTTCCACTTGAAGCAGATCGCCCACACGATCTGCGCGAAGGCCAGGGTCAGCATCGCGAAGTAGATGCGCGTGAGGCGCACGCAGAAGAAGCCGAAGACGAGCGCGCACGCCCCGCCGAACACTCCCGCGGCCGGCCACGCGAGCAGGAAGGGCACCGCGAGCTTCTTCATCAGGATGCCGGTGACGTACGCCCCGACGCCGAAGTACGCGGCGTGGCCGAAGGAGACGAGCCCCGTGTAGCCCACCAGGAGGTTCAGGCTGGTGGCGAAGAGGGCCCAGATGACCACGTCGTTGGCCAGGAACGTGTAGAAGCGCGAGCCGAGCGCGGGGACCAGCAGGGCCGCCACGAACACGAGGATGCCCGCAAGCCCGCGCACGCTCACTGGATCGGGCGTCCCAGGAGACCCCACGGGCGGATGATGAGCACCGCCGCCATGAGGGCGAAGACCGCGAAGATCGAGAAGCGCGGGAAGAGGAGAATGCCGAACGAGAGCACCTGCCCGTAGACGACGGCGCCGAGGAAGGTCCCCCAGAGCGAGCCGAGACCGCCGATCACGACGACCACGAACGCCTCGACGATCACCTCGGTGTCCATACCCGGCGTGGTCGCACGCATCGGGCTGATCAAGGCACCGCCCAGGCCGCCCAGGAACGACGCCAGCATGAACACCCACGTGTAGAGCGCGTCGACGTTGACCCCGAGCGCGCCGAGCGTCTCGCGGTCCAGGGCGGCGGCCCGGATGAAGCGGCCCGCGCGCGTGTGTTGCAGGACGAACCAGAAGGCGAGTGCGATGCTCGGGCCGAGCACGATGATGAAGAGGTTGTACTGGGGGATCGTGGCGCCGAAGAGCGAGAAGGAGCCGCTGAGCTCGGGTGGACGGCTCACGGATTTCTGCTGCGTGCCCCAGACGATCTTGGCCGCATCGCTGAGGATCAGCCCGAGCGCGTACGTGAAGAGGAGCTGGTAGAGCTCTTCCTTCCCGTACAGATGGCGGAAGAGCACGCGCTCGACCACGCCGCCCAGCAGCGCGATCCCGAGCGCCGCGCCGAGGGCGGCGAGCCAGAAGCGACCCGGGCCTGGCCCGAGCCACAGCATCGCCTGGTACGCCAGATACGCGCCCAGCATGTAGAAGGTGCCGTGCGCGAAGTTCAGGACGCGCAGCACCCCGAAGATCAAGGACAGGCCCGACGCGATCAGAAACAGGAACATCGCGGCCGTGAGGCCGCTCAGGCTCTGCGCGAAGACAAACGACGCGTCGGGCACCTACCTAGTCCATGAACTTCGACGGATCGACGTACGTCACCGGTTTCATGATCGCGAAGGGATACTTGGGGTCCTTGACCGTCTTGCCGTAGAGCTGACCGCGGTTGGCCTGATGATCTTTCTCGCGGATCGTCAGCGGGCCGATCGGCGTCTCGACGGTGAGGCCGAGCAGTGCCTTGGCGACCTTGTCGGAGTCGGCGCTTGCCGCCTTCTTGATCGCCTCGGTCAGGAACTGCATGCCGATGTAGCCCTGGATCGCCCACGACGAGGGGTACTCGTCCTTCAGGTACTTCGACAGCCGCGCCGTGTAGTCCCGATGGCCCGGCGTCTCGCCCCAGTAGAACGCGTCGTAGGAGTTACCCCAGATGCCGACGGGATAGTCCGCGCCCATCGACTTCGTCGTTTCCGGCGTCGCCGCCTCGCCGACGCCGATGAAGTTGTACTTGATGGCGTCGAACACGCCGAGCGCCTTGGCCTGCTTCGAGTACGTCACGAAGAAGCCGCCCCAGATCGACGAGAAGATCGCTTCCGGCTTCTTGGCCATCTGCGCGTTGATGAACGGGTTGTAGTCCTGCTCGCCGAGCTTGGGCCACTGCTGGTCGACGATCTGGACGCTCGGCTTGATCTTCTTCAGGTGCTCGACGAACGCCTTGGTGACGTCCTGGCCGTAGGCGTAGTCGAAGCTGATGGTCGCGACGTGCGTCACCGGCCACTTGGCGACGATCTCGGCCGCGCTCCGCCCTTCCATCGTCGTGGTCGCCGCCACGCGAAACACGTAAGGATGGAGCTTGTCGGCGGCGGTGAGCTGATCGGTCTTGGGGATCGGCGCGATGAAGACGATCTTCTGTTCCTTGGCGATGGCCGAGACGGCCGGCCCTTCGGCGGACGTCAGGGTGCCGACCAGGAAGTCGACGTTCTCTTTCAGGATGAGCTCGCGGGCGACGCGGACTGCTTCGTTGGCGTCGGCCTTGGAGTCGCGCACCAGCAGCTCGACCTTGCGGCCGAGCACGCCGCCCTTGGCGTTGAGCTCCTCCACGAACATTTGCGCGCCCTTCGACGCGGGCTCGCCGAAGAGGGCCGGTGGGCCGGAGAGCGGCATCGGCATGCCGACCTTGATCGGCTTTTGCGCCTCGGCGGCGAGCGGCAGCGCCAGGAGCGTGGCCAGGAGCAGTATGAAGACGTGCAGCATGGCAGAGCCTCCTATCGCGAGTCGTTTCGCCCGGGCGATGGTGTCGCTCAGAGCGCCGGCAGCCCCGGGACACGCACGCGAATACGGTACACCGAGGTCGAAGCCGTGATGTAAAGGGAGCGGAGATCGTCGTCGCCGAAGGCCATGTTGGCCGTGTGCTCGGGCACCCGAATGACGCCGAGATCGACGGCCTCGGGGCTGAAGACGTGGATCCCGCCCGGTCCGCAGCAATAGACGTTGCTCTGCGAGTCGAGCTTCATTCCGTCGGGCGCGCCCTTGCCCTCACCCTTCGTCTCCGCCCACACGCGCCCGCCCGCCAGGGTGCCGTCGGTCTTCACGTCGAAGACGCGGATGTGCTGGCGAGCCGTGTCGTTCACGAAGAGCCGACGGCCGTCGAGCGAGAAGCAGAGTCCGTTCGGCCGATCGAAGTCGTCCACGAGCAACGTCGGCGATCTCGGATCTGTCCCCGCGCGGAAGACGCCCTGAAAACCCAGCTCCTGAGGGCGGGGGACACCGAAGAACTCGGCGCGGCCGTAGGGCGGATCGCTGAAGTAGATGGAGCCGTCCGCCGCGCACACGATGTCGTTGGGGCTATTCAGCTGCTTGCCGTTCCAGTGCGTGGCGATCGGCTGCGTGGATCCGTCGGCGAGTGTCACCGTCACCTGGCTCGTGGAGTGCTCGCAGGCGAGCAGGTGCCCCCGACGGTCCCAGGTCAGCCCGTTCGATTTCGCGCACGGCTTTCGAAACGTCGTCACGCCGTCGGTCGCCGACCACCGGCGCAGGTGATCACCCGGCATGTCGCTCCAGAGCAGGAAGCGCCCGCGCGGATGCCAGAGCGGTCCTTCGGTGAAGAGACAACCGCCGGTGAGCTTCTCGAACGTGACATCAGAGCCGACGATCTCGCTCAGGCGGGGATCTCGAACCTCGAGGTTCGTCACGCGGTGCGTTCCACCTACTCCTCGTCGTCGAGGAAATTCGGGTCCGGAGGCGAGGAGCGTAGCACGGGAGCGCGGGCGATGCTAGGTGCGGCGCCCCTTGATCCAGCGGCCGATCAGACCGAGCAAGACGCCGCTCGCCACGACCACGATCGGCGCGCTGAGCAACGCGAGACCGAACCGCGTCAGGTCTTCCATAGTCTAGAGGCGTGCCGCGGCCGGCGGGGCCCCGGCTCCGCGACGGCCTGCGGCGCGCACCACATACGCTGCACGGTACGCCGCGCGGATGAGCGGACGATGAGACGGAGATGAAACGTGGCGCCCGGCTACTTCCGGGCGGGCCAGGACCGGGTCGCCGACCGTGTCCAACTCGAGCTTCTGCGGGTCCTGCACGTCGAGCGTGGGCCGGGCGTCGGCGCAATAGGCCATAGGTCCAGCGCGACCCGTGGAATCCCGCCGGCTTGACACCGGGCGGTCGGGTTGTGAAGAATGCGGCACCGGCTCGACACGACACACTCGCCGAGCTCATCCCCGGAGGCTGTGCGTGCTGCAGGCCGTCGCGGGGCTGGGGCCCCGCCGGCCGAGGCGCGCCTCATCAAGGAGAAAAAGATGCGCACATGGAGCCTGTTGGCCCTGGCGCTGAGCGGTCTTCTGGTCGCGGGCGAGCTTTCATCGGCGGATGCCGCCGCCGACAAGGACACGCTCGTCATCGCCCTGGATACGCTGGGCGCCCAAGTCATGGACCCGATCATGGACACCCGTGCGCCGCACGCGCACTACCACGCGCCGATCTGGGACTCGCTGGTCGGATTCGACCTCGAGAACGGCGGAATCGGCCCGGGCGCCGCCGAGCGCTGGGAGCTGGCCTCCGACGGCAAGAGCTGGACGTTCTATCTGCGAAAGGGCCAGCGTTTCCACAACGGCGACCCGGTCACCGCCAACGACGTGAAGTTCAGTCTCGAGCGGGTCATGTCGCCCGAGTCGATCTCGTCGGGCGCCGCCGCGCTGCGGCGGGCGGTCGATCGGATCGAGGTCGTCGACGATCTGACGGTCCGTGTCTACACGAAAGGTGTCATCCCGCAGTTCGCGGCCAGCCTCTCCCGGGCCGTCTTCATGGAAGGCTCGGTCATGCCCAAGAAGTACATCGAGACCGTGGGCGCCAGGGGGTTTCGCGACAAGCCGGTCGGCAGCGGCCCGTGGAAGTTCGTCCGGAGCGTCCCGGGCGATCGCATCGAGTACGAGGCCGTCACCTATCCGCACTGGCGCGGCACGCCGCAGTTCAAGCGCCTGACGCTTCTGCTGGTGCCCGAGCAGAGCACACGGCTGGCGATGGTGCGCACCGGCGAAGCGGCCATCGCGAGCATCGGGCCCGAGGCGGTCAAGGAGGCACGCGCCGGCGGGATGAAGATCGTCAGCGTGCCGGGCACGATGCAGGCCGTCTATCAGTTCTGGGGGCTCTACAGGCCTGAGGCGAAGGCCTCCCCGCTCAACGATGTCCGCGTGCGCGAGGCGCTCTCGCTCGCGATCGACCGGCAGCAGATCATCGACCACGTCATGGTCAAGGAAGCGCGCTGGCCGATGCCGTTCGCGGCGTTCAAATATTCGAGCGACATGACCGTCCCGCGGTGGGAGGACTGGGCGCGCACGGCGCTGCGCTACGATCCCGCACGGGCCAAGCAGCTCCTGGCCGAGGCCGGACACGGCAGCGGCTTCAAGATGACGTTCTGGAACACCGCGCTGCCCGGCACGCCGTTCATGGTCCCGATCGGCGAGGCCGTCGCCGGCTTCTGGGAGAAGATCGGCGTGAAGGTCGAGATGAAGACCGTCGAATGGGGCGCGTTCGACCCGATGGGCCGCGGCGAGCAGAAGGGGCTGGTCGGAACGGCGTCGATGTACCGCACCGCCGGGCGCCCCGAGCCCATCCCGCGCTATGCGACCACCTTCGTGTCCAAGGGCGTCCAGCACGTCTTCGGCGATCCTCAGAGCTGTCCGGCTCTCTGCGTGGATGCGGACAAGGCGTACGAGGCGATCGTCGCCGAGAAGGACGACGCCAAGCGCACCGCGGCGACGAACCGGATGATCGAGCTCGTGGCCAAGAGCTGGATCGCGGTGCCCATCGTCGAGGGGATGGGCACCTGGGCGGTGAATCCCAAGAGCGTCGGGTACTTCAAACCGATCCCGGGGCGCCACGAGTTCGGCGACGTGACCGAGCGCATGCCGCGCCCGGAAGCGAAGCCCTGGCCCTGAGGCGGGCATCGTGCAGCGCTTCATCCTCCGGCGTCTCGCTCAGAGCGTGCTGCTCCTGTTCGTGCTCGCGCTCATCATCTTCGCGCTGGCGCGCGTGAGCGGAAATCCCGCGGATCTGCTCCTGCGTGAGGACGCCACGCAGGAGGACCGCGCGCACCTGCTGCGGGCGCTCGGGCTCGACCGGCCGGTCCACGAGCAGCTCTATCTCTTCCTCTCCGGGGCGTTACGCGGCGACCTCGGCGAGTCGATCCGCTACCGCAAGCCGGCGACCGAAGTCTTCTTCGAGCGCCTCCCGAACACGCTCCAGCTCTTGCCGCTGGCGATGGTCGGGGCGCTTGTCGTCGCGATCCCGCTCGGCGTCCTGGCGGCGGTCTACCGCGGCACGATCGTCGATCGAATCTCGGGCGCCGTCGCCGTGCTCGGCATCGCCACGCCGTCGTTCTGGCTCGGCATCGTGCTGATCTACGTCTTCAGCATCAAGCTCGGGCTGCTGCCGTCCTCGCGCATGGGCGGCCCCAGCCACTACGTGCTGCCGGCGATCACGCTCGGGCTGTTCCTGGTCGCGGGGATGATGCGGCTGGTGCGCTCGAGCCTGCTCGAGGTGATGGGCAGTGAGTTCGTGAAGCTGGCGCGGCTCAAGGGGCTGTCGCAGACCGTGGTGATCTGGAAGCATTGCCTGCGCAACGCGCTGATCCCCGTCACCACGCTGTTCGGCGTCTACTTCGCGCTCCTCATCACGGGCGCGATCGTGACCGAGACCGTGTTCGCCTGGCCGGGCGTCGGCCGGCTCACCTATGAGGCGGTCATCTTCAGGGATTACCCGTTGCTGCAGGCGGTGATCTTGTTGAAGGGCATCATCGTGCTCGGCGTCAACCTCGGCGTGGACATCGTCTACGCTTACCTCGACCCGCGGGTCCGGTACGCGTGATGGCGCGGGTCGAGGAGCGCATCGACGCGGGCTTCGCCGGTTCGACGGCGGCCGACGAATCGGCTCTGCCGCGGCCACGCGGCGACCTCGCGCGCATGCCGTGGGTCTCGCTCGTCATCATCACCGTCCTCGTCCTGGTCGCCCTGATGGCGCCGCTGATCGCGCCGCACTCGCCCACGGAGCAATCGCTGCCCGACAAGCTCCGGCCGCCTGCGTGGGAAGCCGGCGGGAGCACCAAGCACTTGCTCGGGACCGACGTCCTGGGCCGCGACGTCTTGAGTCGTCTGATCTACGGCGCGCGCGTGAGCCTGATCGTGGCCGCCGTGGCGCTGCTGGCCGGCGGCGGTATCGGGCTGATGGTCGGCATCGTCTCCGGCTATCTCGGCGGCCGGGTCGATAGCGTCCTGATGCGCGTGGTCGACGCGACCCTGACGTTTCCGACGATCCTGATCGCGCTCCTGCTGGCCGTCAGCCTCGGGCAAGGTCTCCAGACGATCGCCATCGCGATCACCGTCCTCATCTGGGCGCGCTTCGCCCGCGTGGTTCGCGGCGAGGTGCTCGCCGTGAAGGCGCGCGATTTCGTCGCGCTGGCTCGCGTCCACGGCTGCTCGCACCTGCGCATCATGGCCGTGCACATCGTGCCGAACGTCCTGAACACGTTCATGGTGCTGCTGACCCTGCACATCGGCTTCGTGATCATCGTGGAGGCCTCGCTCTCCTTCCTCGGCGCCGGGATCCCGCCGCCGACGCCGTCCTGGGGCCAGATGGTGGCCGACGGCCGCAGCCACATCGCGAGCGCCTGGTGGCTCTCGGTCGTGCCCGGCGCCGCGATCATGCTGGTCGTGCTGGCCTTCAACCTCTTCGGCGACTGGCTCCGCGACTGGCTGGACCCGCGTCTCAGGCAAGTCTGAGGAGGCAGGCGCTTGGCGATCGCCGCGCCGGTCGTACTGGACGTACGGGGTCTCCGGGCGTACCTCTACACCCGCTGGGGCGTCGTACGGGCCGTGGACGGCGTGAGCTTCGCCCTGCGCGAGGGCGAGACGCTCGGGCTCGTCGGCGAGTCGGGCTGCGGCAAGACGATGACGGGCCTCTCGCTCGTTCGTCTGCTGCCGGAGCCGGCCGGCCGCATCGTCGAGGGGCAAATACTCCTCGAGGGCGAGGATTTGGTCACCAAGAGCGAGTCCGAGATGCGCCACGTTCGAGGGCGTCGTGTCTCGATGATCCTGCAGGATCCGCAGACGTCCCTGAATCCGGTCTTCACGATTGGCGACCAGATCGTCGAAGCGCTCCGGCTCCATCACGCTGACGGCGAGCGCGCGCTCGCGGTCCGGGCCGAGGAGGCGCTGCGGCGCGTGAAGGTCGCCGCGCCCGAGCAACGGATGCGCGCCTATCCGCACCAGATGAGCGGCGGTATGAAGCAGCGGGTGGTCGGCGCCATCGCCGTCGCCGGCGAGCCCAGGGTGCTCATCGCCGACGAGCCGACGACCGCGCTGGACGTCACGATCCAGCTGCAGTACCTGGCCCTTCTCAAGGAGCTCCAGGCACGGACCCGGCTCGCGATGCTGTTCATCACCCACGATTTCGGGATCGTCGCGCGCATGTGCGATCGCGTGGCGGTGATGTATGCCGGGCGGATCGTGGAGACGGGACCGACGCGCACGCTCTTCCGCTCGCCGCGGCATCCCTACACCGAGGCGCTCATGGCTTCGGTGCCGCGCATGGAGGGAAGCGTGACGCGGCTACCTTCGATCGAAGGCCAGCCGCCGCCGCTTCACGCTCTGCCGGCCGGCTGTCGCTTCGCGCCGCGCTGCGCCTACGTCGACGACCGTTGCCGCCGCGAGTATCCGCCGATCATGCCGGTCGGGCCCGCGCACGAGGCCGCGTGCTGGAGGGTCGAGCCATCGCCGAGCCGCTGATCCGGGCCGAGAACCTCACGAAGCACTTCCCGGTCACCCGCGGCCTGCTCGTCGGGCGCACGACGGGCCACGTGAAGGCAGTCGACGGTGTCAGCTTCACGATCGGACACCAGGAGACGCTCGGCCTGGTCGGCGAGTCCGGCTGCGGCAAGACGACGACCTCGCGTCTGTTGCTGCGACTCGAGGAGCCGACGGCCGGGCGCGTGCTCCTCGACGGGCAGGACGTCCACGCGCTCCGCGGCCTCGAGCTCAACCGTTACCACACGCGGGTGCAGGCCGTCTTTCAGGATCCGTGGTCGTCACTGAACCCGCGGCTCCGGATTCGCGACACGATCGCGGAGGCGCTCGTGGTGAATCGTCGCGTGACGCGCGCCGGCAAGCTCGAGCGGGTCGAGGAGGTCTTGCACCAGGTGGGCCTGCCGCTGAGCGCCGCCGCGCGCTATCCCCACGAGTTCAGCGGCGGCCAGCGTCAGCGCATCGCGCTCGCGAGCGCCCTGGCCGCCAAGCCGGAGCTGATCGTCCTCGACGAGCCGGTCTCCGCCCTCGACGTGTCGATCCGCGCCCAGATCATGAATCTCTTGAAGGATCTCCAGGCCAGACAGCAGCTCAGCTTCCTGCTGGTCGCGCACAATCTCGCGACCGTGCGCTACATCGCGCACCGCACCGCGGTCATGTACCTCGGGCGGATCGTGGAGCACGCGGACACCGAGTCGCTGTACCGGAGCCCACTGCATCCGTATACGAAGGCGCTCTTCGCGGCGGCCCTGCCGGCCGACCCGGACGCGCCGCGCGACGACATGATCCTGAGCGGCGAGGTGCCCTCGCCGATCGATCCGCCCTCCGGCTGCCACTTCCATCCGCGCTGCCCGTTCGCGATGGAGCAGTGCTCGCGCGTGGCGCCGGAGCTCAAGGCGGTCGCGGCCGGTCATGTCGTCTCCTGCCACTTGTACTGAGCACGACCGAACGTGGCAGTGCTCGAGCCTGGGCGGTCTGCGCGAGCCGGCACGGAGGCATTGATGACGCGTGCGAGATGGCTCGGTACGGTGAGTGCGCTGATCTCGGGGCTGACGACGGCGCCGGCGTGGGCGCAGGGAAATTTCGAGATCCAGGTCTACGGGAGCGAGCTGACTGCGCCCGGTCAGACGACGGTCGAGCTGCACACCAACACGGCGATCAAGGGTACGACGCGCACCGAGGACGGCGTCGTGCGCACGCAAGGCGCGGTGCACGAGACCCTAGAGATCACGTACGGGTTCACGGAGTGGTTCGAGACCGCATTCTATCTCTTCACGAGCATCCAGCCGGACTCGGGGTGGCAGTGGGTCGGCGATCACATCCGGCCGCGCGCCCGCATCCCGGAGTCGTGGCATTGGCCGGTCGGCGTGAGCCTGTCGACGGAGCTCGGCTACCAGCGGCGTGAGTTCTCGACGGACACGTGGACGTGGGAGATCCGGCCGATCGTCGACCAGAAGATCGGCCGCTGGTACTGGGCCTTCAATCCCGCCGTCGAGACATCGCTGAAGGGCGACAACGCAGGGAAGGGCTTCGCCTTCACGCCGGCCGCGAAGGTCAGCTACGACGTCACGTCACGCGTCGCGGCGGGCCTCGAGTATTACGGCGACCTCGGGCAGATCGCGCACATCGATCCTCCGCGAAAGCAGCAGCACCTGATTTTCCCGGTGCTCGATATCGATCTCGGGCCGCGCTGGGAGTTCAACCTCGGGGTCGGCGCAGGGCTCACGCCAGGCACCGATCGGCTCATCGTCAAGATGATTCTCGGCTACCGGTTCGGCCCGCTGCCCACGCCGGAGCCGACCCGGTAGCCGCCTCGCCGGGCGCCCACCGCGTCGCCCGCGGAGCTCCCTGCTAGATCACCTTGTGGAGGCGCCCGACGCGTGTAAACGCGGCAACGGCCTGCTCGAGATGCGCCGGCTCGTGCGCGGCGCTGATCTGGACCCGGATGCGCGCGGCATCCTTCGGGACCACCGGGTAGGAAAAACCCACCACGTAGATCCCTTCCCCCAGGAGATCGGCCGCGATCTGGTGGGCGAGGCGGGCGTCGCCCAGCATGATCGGCACGATCGGGTGCTCGCCGGCGCGAATCTTGAAGCCGGCCTCGGTCATCGCGCGGCGGAACCAGCGCGTGTTGTCGGCGAGCCGATCGCGGTGCGCCGTGGTCTCCGACAGCATCTCCAGGCAGGCCAGCGCCGCGGAGACCAGCGTCGGCGGCAGCGAGTTCGAGAAGAGGTACGGGCGCGAGCGCTGGCGCAGCAGCGCGACGACCTCGCGGCGGCTGGCCGTGAAGCCGCCGCTCGCGCCCCCCAGCGCCTTGCCGAGCGTCGAGGTGATGATGTCGATGCGGCCGGCCACCCCGCAGTGCTCGGGGGTGCCGCGGCCGGTGGGCCCGAAGAAGCCGGTGGCGTGACTGTCGTCGACCATGATCAGCGCGCCGTGACGGTCGGACAGATCGCAGATCGCGCCGAGCGGCGCGACGTCGCCGTCCATGGAAAAGACGCCGTCGGTCACGATCAGGCGCGTCCGCGCGTTCCGCGTGGCCGTGAGGATTCGCTCGAGCTCGGTCATGTCCGCGTGCGCGTAGCGCTGGCGTTGGGCTCGGCACAGTCGAATCCCGTCGATGATCGAAGCGTGGTTGAGGGCATCGGAGATGACGACGTCCGACTCGTCGAGGAGCATCTCGAAGAGCCCGCCGTTGGCGTCGAAGCACGATGTATAGAGGATCGCGTCCTCGACGCCGAGGAAGCGGGCGATGGCCGCCTCGAGCTGGCGGTGGATGCCCTGTGTTCCGCAGATGAACCGGACGCTGGCCATGCCGAAGCCCCAGCGGGCGAGCCCTTCTTGCGCGGCGCGGATCAGCCGAGGATTGTCGGCCAGGCCCAGGTAGTTGTTGGCGCAGAAGTTCAGCACCTCGCGACCGCCCACGGTGATCCGCGCGGCCTGAGGGCTCTCGATGATGCGTTCGTCCTTCCAGAGGCCGGCGTTGCGGATCTCGTCGATCTCGGCCTGGAGCCGCTGTGCGATGGC